>JACPCJ010000109.1 GCA_016179865.1 Actinomycetota bacterium
GGTGTGTGGTTGTCAGGGAGAGTGTTCGATAATTCAAACACTTGATCGGTAGGACAAACGCACTCTACGATGCCCGCCGGAGTCCGTCAACCGGCGGGCCCGAGCGGCTCTCGGGAGCGGAGAAGAGCGGAAGAGCGTGCGCCGATAGGCGCCACGCTCTAGCAAGTAGGTGGGAGTCTGGGCAGGCGAAGCCTGCCCAGGAAGCCGTTTCGCACGAGCAGGGTGACCTATCCGCGGAGCCGTCAACCGAGGGGGACCTGATGGCCTTCAACCTGGCCGACTGTTTCGAGCGCATCGCCGACGCCGTGCCCGACCGCGACGCCCTGGTCGCCGCCGGCCGGCGACTCACGTACCGGGAGCTCGACGAGCGGGCGAGCCGGCTAGCCCACTGGCTGGCGGAGCAGGGGGTCGGGCAGGACGACCACGTCGGGATCCACGCCTACAACTGCACGGAGTGGATGGAGACCTTCATCGCCTGCTTCAAGGTCCGGGCCGCCGCCGTCAACGTCAATTTCCGCTACACCGACGACGAGCTGCGGTACCTGTTCGACGACGCCGACCTGAAGGTCGTCGTCCACGGACCCGAGTTCGACCCGCCCTTCGACGGGCCCCGGCTCGAAGTGGGCGAGCCCTACGAGAAGGCCATCGCCGCCCAGTCTCCGGGGCGTGCCGGTCTCCCGGGAATTGGCCCGGCCCGCTCGGGCGATGACCACTACGTCATCTACACGGGGGGCACCACCGGCTACCCGAAGGGCGTCATCTGGCGTCACGAAGACGCCTTCTTCGCCGTCTTCGGCGGCGGCAACTACGCCGGAGAGCCGGTGGCGTCGGAGGACGAGCTCGTCGAGAAGGTGCGCTCGGCCCCCGGGCTCACCTACCTGATCACGCCCCCCCTCATGCACGGCGCCGGGCAGTGGGTCACCTTCGGGGCCGGGTTCATGCAGGGGGGCAAGGTGGTGCTCTTCGACGGAGCCAAGTTCGAACCCGAGCGGGCGTGGGACCTCGTGGAGCGCGAGGGCGTGCAGTCCATCGCCATCGTGGGCGACGCCATGGGGCGGCCCCTCGCTGAGGCCCTGGCCGCGCACCCGGGCCGTTGGGACGTGTCGTCGCTGCTGGCCGTGGGCTCGGGCGGTGCACCCCTCAGTCCGACGGTGAAGGAGCAACTCCAGACGCTCTTGCCCAACTCGTTCATCCTCGACAGCTTCGGAGCTTCGGAGACGGGCTACCAGGGACGGGCCACCCAAGGACGCCGGTTCGAGGTGGGGCCCGACTGCACCGTGCTCGACGACGACCTGAAGGCGGTTGAGGCGGGGAGCGGCACCGTGGGGATGCTGGCCCAGGCCGGTCGCATCCCCCTCGGGTATTACAAGGACGAGGAGAAGACGAAGCGCACGTTCGTTGAGGCGCTCGGGAAGCGTTGGGCGCTGCCCGGCGACATGGCGACCGTCGAGGCCGACGGCACGATCAACCTGCTCGGCCGGGGCAGCCAGTGCATCAACTCGGGCGGCGAGAAGATCTACCCGGAGGAGGTCGAGGACGCCCTGAAGAGCTACCCCGACGTGTTCGACGCCCTCGTGTGCGGTGCCCCCGACGACAAGTGGGGTGAGACGGTGAGCGCCGTCGTGCAGCCTCGGGTTGGCGCCCGCCCTTCTCTCGACGCCCTCCAGGAGCACTGCCGCGAGACACTGGCGGGCTACAAGGTTCCCCGCCGCCTCTATCTCGTCGACCAGGTCAGCCGTCAGCCGAGCGGCAAGCCCGACTACCCCTGGGCCCGCCAGCTCGTTCGCGACCGAGCCCCCGACGAGGCTTGAATTTCGAGCTTTCGGCCGTTTCCCTGCTGCGAGGCGGGAAGGAACGGCCGAAAGCTAGGGGGAATTGGAGGTGGCGAGCACGCCGATGGCGATGATCTCGCCCTCGGACGTCTCCTCCGTCACCGGCCAGACTGTGTACCCGGCCCGCTGGAGGCGACGCCAGCGATCGCGGTCGTCGTGACGAGCCGACACGGTGTCGTGGCCCCCAGCGCCGTCGAACTCGATGACGTGCCTGGTGTCGGGCCAGCAGTAGTCGACCTTGTAGGTGCGCCCCTCGATCCGGATCCGGAACTGCTGTTCGGGAAGCGGTCGAATCCCCGCCCGGCGGAGGATCGCCATGACGTCGAGCTCGGCCGCGCTCCCTCCCGGGTTGAAACCCGGGAGTCGCTCTCGGAGGAGACGGGTCATGGGGCCGCTCTTCCGGCGCCCAGACACCGGGACGGTTTCGAAGGTGCGAACGAGTCTCGGGAGGGAGATGGTCTTGCGACGGAGGGCGTCGTCGAGGATTCGTCCCGTCTGGCGGGTCGGATACACCCCGCACACATCGATCAGAGTCCGCTCCGCGGTCGTGATCGGGATCCGGTGGAGTCGGGTGCGATGCGGGGTCGGTAGGGCGAGCGTTCGGTGGGGTCGGATTCCGATCATCCGTGTTCGACCCTCTCCTTCGATCAGCAGGTCGATGCGATCCGGAGCGTCGAAGTGGCGGAGCCGCCAGGCCGCGGCAGCCGACCGGTGCGAGAGGACGGCGTCGCCCCGGGCGGACAGAACCGCAGCGAGCCAAGCCTGTTCCTGTGACAGCGGGGTACCGGCAAGGCGGTACACCCCGGTCCGCACCCGGACGAGCCTTCCGGAGCGGACCGCCCGCCAGATCGAAGCCTCACTCAGGCCCAGGTCTCGAAGCTGCGCATGCGTGATGAGCCCATGCTGCTTGCGACCGGTGGCGTCGATGACATTCCACAGCACACCCTCACTAAGCGCGAATGCGCGGCCCCACGCGACGCGGACCGGTGGATTCCTCCGAGCTTTCGGCCGTTTGCCTGCTGCGAGGCGCGAAAGAACGGCCGAAAGCTAGGAAGGGTCAGTCGTGGATCGGTGAGTCGGGCGACCGGCGGGCCGAGAGGAAGCCGATGCTGGCCACGGTGAACGGCGTCACGTAGTTGACCAACACCCGTACCGCGGTAACCCAGGTGGTGCGCCCGTCGGCGATCACCGAACCCTGGTTGACCGCCGACAGGATCGTGCCCACCACGGCCGCCACCTTCCACGCCACGGGCACGGTCGCACCCCGGAAGAAGAGGCGGGTCGCCTCTCGCGGCGTGTGCCAGGTGGGTTCGAGTCGCTTCGCCACGCCCGAAAGTGTGCCCGTCAGTGCACCCGCCTACTCAACGCTGGTGTCGCCGCCAAGCGCCAAGCGCCCGGCGTAGAACAACGTCGTCTCTGGTGTGAACGGGTGGAACTGGCCCGCCCGTACGTCGCGGTACGCCCGCTCGAACGGCATCCGCTTGAAGAAGGCGCCACCGCCGACGAGTTCCATGGCGGCGTCGACCACCGCGACCGCCTCGGTGACCACCATGCGCTTGGCCAGCATCACGGTCGTGAGCGTTCCGGCGTCGGGCCCGAAGTCATCACCGATTTCGTCCAGTGAGCCGACGAGGGCCCACCACGACGTTCGGAGTTTGGCGTCCATGAGGCCGACGAGACGCTGGATCGACTGGATCTCGTAGACGGGGGTCTCGCCTCGGCGGTTGGTCATGGCCCAGTCAACGGCGTCGTCTCGAGCCCCGTGGGCGATGCCGTAGTACACGGCGGCGGCGGTCGGGGCGATGTGGATCCCGGCCGCCGTGAGCGCGGGGTCGAGCCGGCCCCACTCCCGCCGGGCGACGACGCGCTCCTCGGGGACGTACACGTCGGTCAGCTCGACATCGTGGCTCGAGGTGCCGCGCATGCCCATGGTGTCCCAGGTCTCGATGATCTGGACCCCAGGCTCGGTCATGGGCACCGAGAACATGATCACCTGACGGCCCTGTTCGGGATCTTCGTAGACGGCGCTGGTGGCCAGAACATTGGCCCGGGGCGCCTGGGAGCAGAACCGTTTGCGCCCGCTGACCCGGAAGCCGCCGTTGTCCCGGACGGCCTCGCCCGTCGACCACAGCCAGTCCGAGCCACCACTCGTCATCAGCACCAAGCCCTCTTCGGCCACCCGGCGGAGAATCCCCTCGGCGTCGGGCGCACCGTTCCGTCTGCGGAAGCACTGCATCAGCGTGATGTAGAGGTGCATGTTGGCGGCGAGGGCGGTGGACCCGCAGTGGCGGGCCAGCTCGGCCTGGGCGTAGCAGACCTGACGGATGGTGGCCCCGAGACCCCCGAGTTCTTCGGGAACGGCAAGGCGCAGGTAGCCAGCGTCCTCGAGGAGCTTGTACTCGGCGTCCACCCAGGTGTTGTCGCGGTCGTGGTTGGCGGCGTTCCCGGCAATCTGTTCACCGAGTTCGGTGGCGAGAGCGACGAATTCGTCGTCGCCGCTTCGCAGCGGTGCCGGTCGGGTGCGAGCGCCGATCTCTGTTGCCATGGTGAGACCTCCCCCTCGTGGTCACGCACAATTCGGTCGCGCCACTCACGGTAGATGCAGGCTCCGGTCGTGGGTAGTTCAATGTATGAACCTGCCGTCGCCGAGTCTTGAGGGGAAAGCACCGTTCATGCGCACCTACGCACAGTTCTGCCCGATCGCCAAGGCCACCGAGGTGCTCGGCGAGCGGTGGTCGATCCTGATCATCCGGGAGCTGCTGAACGGGAGCAGCCGATTCAACGAGTTCGCCCGCGGCCTCCCCGGCATCTCCCGGGCGCTCCTCTCGAAGCGCCTCCAGCAGCTCCAGAGGGCCGGCGTGATCGCCCGGACCCATGACGGGTACGAGCTCACCTCCGCTGGCGCCGAGCTCGAGCCCCTCCTGATCGCACTCGGGGAGTGGGGTGTTCGCCACGCCTTCCCGGATCCCCGGCCCGAAGAGCTCGACCCTGACCTGTTGTTGTGGTGGATGCACCGGCGCCTCGATCGGAGCGCGATGCCCGACAGCCGGACCGTGGTGCAGTTCCGGTTCTCGGACGCCCGCCAGGGGTACTGGCTGGTGCTCGAACCTGACGACGTGTCGATCTGCCGAACGGACCCGGGCTTCGAGGTCGACGTCGTCGTCAACTCCGACGTGACCACGATGTACGAGGTCTGGCTGGGCCGCCGCGATCTTTACGACGCGCTGTCCGCGGGCTCGGTCACGCTCGACGGCCGTCCGGCGATGACCCGGGCATTTCCCCGCTGGCTCCAGTTCAGCCCGCTCGCCGACGCCGTGCGGTCGGAACGTGCGCTGGGCCAATGACCGCCCGGTTCCCGCCGGTCGACTTCGGGGAGTTCCACCGGCGTCGAGCTCCGGACCTGCTCGCCGGCAATGGCGAGCTGGCCGGCGCGGACGTGTCCGCATGCGGGCCGCTGGCCCTCCGGGTGGGTGACGAGGCCTTCACGTACGCCCCCGCCGCGGGCAGCGTCGAGATTCGGGACGGCGAGGAGGACGCGGACACGGTCGCCATCTTGGAGCCCGGAGTGTGGACGGAGTTCGCCCACGAGCTCCGGTCGTGCTTCGGGCTCATGATCGGTGACGTGGTGTCGTTCGACCGCGGCGACTTCTCGGCCCTCATCCGGTGGGAGCCGGCGCTGCGAGCGATCTGGCATGGCCGCCCGATCTACGACGAGGCCGCCGCGGCGCAGGTGGTCGACCTCGACCTGACGCGAGCTTTCACCCCCGACGACGCCGACGCCGACATGGCCGGATTCCTGAGCCGGGCCGGGTTCCTTCGGGTGCGGGGCGTCTTCACGGAGCACGAGATGGACGCCTTGGCCGAAGACGTCGAGCGGGTGAGGTCCGAGGCCACCTACGACGACGGACGATCGTGGTGGGCCAAGAACACGGAGGGGAGCGATGTCTGCTGCCGGCTGATCTACGCGGGGGAGAAGTCCGAGGTGGCCGCCATGACCGCCGCCGACGAGCGACTCACCCGCTACGTCGCCCTCGCCGGCGCCGACGTGCGTCTCTCGACCGACCGGCTCGACGGGGAGTCGGTCGTGATCAAGAACCCCGACGTCGTCGAGGGCCTGTCCGATCTTCCGTGGCACCGTGACTGCGGGATGGGCGGCCACCCGGTGCTGTGCCCGGGGATCAACGTCGGGGTTCAAGTCGACGGCGCCACGGCCGACAACGGGCAGCTTCACTTCCTGGCCGGCTCACAGGGCTCGTCCACCCACATGCCGTCGACCCGAGACGTGGAGCGGCTCCCGGTGCAGGCGGTGGAGACCGAGCGGGGCGACGTCACCGTCCACATCGGCCACGTGCTGCACGCCGCGCCCCCTCCTGCCGGCCACCTCGGCTCGCTCACCCGAGGACGGCGCACCATGTACGCCACCTTCGTGCCTCCGCTGGCGTTCGAGGTCGTGCCCCCTGGCCACGGCTACAACGACGCCGTGCTGGAGAAGCGAGGCCGGGTCGCGCTCTGAGCCCGGTCGATTTTGGGTGCCGAACTGGCCGCCGGCGGGCGGTTTCAGCACCCAAAACGGAATCAGAGTTCGCAGTTCTCGACGACGTGGCCGGTGCAGGTGTCGGTTCCGAAGCCTCCGTTGACCCAGTGACCGGTCAAGGTGTCGTTGTCGTTCTCTCCGAAGACCACGTCCGACTCGGAGGCCCACGACGAGCCGCCGGTCATGGTGTCGGTGCCGGAGAAGCCGAACATGCTGTCGTTGCCCGCCTCCCCGTCCATGGTGTCGTTGCCCGTCCACCCCGCCAAGTTGTCGTTGCCGTTGCCGCCCTTCAGCGTGTCGTTGCCGGCGTCGCCCTGCATGCCGTCGTTGCCGTCCCCACCCTCGAGGACGTCATCACCCCGCTCCGCCTGAAGAGAGTCGTTTCCGTCGCCTCCGAGCAAGGTGTCGTTCCCGGCGTCGCCGTACAGCTCGTCGCCGCCGCTGTCGGGGAGCACGCTCCCGGTCAGGGTCAAGCCACCGTCGAGGAGGTCGTTGCCGTCGCTGCCGCAGATCACGTCGTCGCCCCCGAGACCGCGAACGATGTCGTCGCCCTCGAAGGCCACGATCACGTCAGCGCCCGAGGTGCCAATGAGGAGGTCGTTCCCGGACGTCCCGGTGATGGTGGCCGGGTGTCCTTGGCACTCGACGGCGGCGCCGATCGGGCGGGCCAGCGCCACGACCAGCAATCCAGCGATTCCCAGCGTCCCGCGCACCCGCATCGCGTGCTCCCCTGCTCGTTGTCGCTCCGGGCTCTTCGGCGCCGACCTTCCAGAATCCTCCACCTGATCGGGGGGTCGTAAGGAAGTTGTCAGAGTGTTGACCGGCCGTGACCCTTGTCACGCGTGGGATCTCGCCCTTCCTAGAGTGATGAACTGCATGAAACAATCGAACTCGTGCGCTCTGACGCTCGCCTCGTGCTCCGGGGGTACGCGCCCCTCCTCGTGATGGCGGCGCTCTTCATCGCCCTCGTCGGCTTCGTGCCCACGGTCTCGGTCGAGGTGGGTCCGGAGACTGTGGTGGCGGGCGGCCCCGGTGGCGGCGCGCCGGGTCAGGTCGTGGCCGGGCCCGCCGGTTCCGACGGGACGGGCGCGGCGGCCGCCGGCAATGAACGGGTTGGATCGAGCGCAGGCACGCAGAGGGCGACCACGGTGGGTGGAGGGCAGGTGGCCAGCGGGTCGGTGGGTGCCTGTTCAGGCCGGGCGCGCCAGGTACCCGGAGACCCGTACTCACCCCCGTGCGTGGAGTGGACGGGAACCAACAATGGTGGCTCCACCTCGCGCGGGGTGACGTCGGATGCCGTGACCGTCTCGTTCCGCGTGATCGACGAGAAGGGGTTCATGCAGACCCTGGCCACCCTGGCCGGGGCCGAGATCATCGACACCCCCGCCGACATCCGGCGCACCGTCGAGGCGCTGGTCGGGTTCTTCAACGACCACTACGAGATGTATGGCCGCAAGATCAAGACCGCCTTCTTCGACGGGACGGGGTCGTCGTCGACCGAACTCCTGGGTGGCGGCCGAGCCGAAGCGGTGGCCGACGCCGCCCAGGTCGCCGACGAGATCGGCGCCTTCATCGAGATGAACGGAAGCACCGAGCCGTTCGCCGACGCCCTCACCCGCGGCAATGGGGTCATCGCCTTCGGCTCGCCCTACCTGTCTCGCAAGTGGCACCTCGACCGGGCCCCCCTCGCGTGGAGCATCGCCACCGACTGCTCGATCGTGGCCGAGGCGGCGGCGGAGCTGGCGATCAAGACCCTGGCCGGCAAGCCGGCCCTCTTCGCGGGCGGGAACCTCCAGGGCAAGACCCGCAAGCTGGCGGGGATGTCGCCCGAGAACGCGTGGTACCAGGAGTGCCACGACGACTCGATCCGCAAACTCGAGGAGGCGGGCCTCGATCCGGGGATCAAGGTCAACTACAAGCTCGACATCAACTCCATGTCGAACCAGGCCGCCAGCGTCATCGCCCAGCTCAAGGACGGCGGCGCCACGACCGTGCTCCTCGGGATCGACCCCATCTTCCCGGTGTTCTTCACCGCCAAGGCCGAGGAGCAGAACTACCAGCCCGAGTGGGTACCGGTGGGGACGGCCCTCTCCGACTGGGACGTGTCGGGTCAGCTCTACGACCAGGACCAGTGGTCGCACGCCTTCGGCATCAGTTCCCTGGGCGAGCCCACGCCCATCCGGGCCGGCCTCGGCTACAGCGCCTACAAGTCGGTGCGCGCCGACGAGCCTGCCTTCACCGTCGAACAGATCTACGGGACGCTGCTGCTGATTGCCACGGGGATCCAGATGGCGGGGCCGAGCCTGACGCCCCAGACCTTCGCCACCGGGCTCAAGTCGTGGCCGGGAGGCACGGGACCGTTCGGCACCTGGGGCTTCGGGCCCAACGACTACACGCCGACCCGCGACTACCGCGTCATCTGGTGGGATCCGAAGGGGGTGTCGGTCGTCAATAGCCAGCCCGGCCGGTACGTCTCGGCCTACGGGGGCAAGAGGTTCCCGACCGGCCAATTTCCATCGGGCGACCTTCAGGTCTTCGAGTAACAGCCCGTGGGAGGGCCGGGAGGAAGGAAGGCCGTCCGAGACGGGACCAACGACCCTGCCCGGTTCCTGGCCCCGATCGGGAAGCTCAATCACATGCCCGACACCGAGAACGAAGCCCCTGCCCGCATCGTTGACGCCCGCCCGATCCTGGCCGACGGCGGTGAGCCCTTCGACATGATCATGGCCGCGGTCGACGCCCTCGAGCCGGGCCAGCCGCTCGTCGTGCTGGCACCATTCGAGCCGGTTCCGCTCGAAGCGCTGCTCTCGAGCCAGGGCTTCACCTACGAGGCGGAGGAGATCGGCGGGGGCGACTGGAGCGTCACCTTCCGGGACCACGGATGACGGTGACGGCGCCCCTGCGCGGCGCACCGGTGCTCGAGCGGGTTCCGCCGCCGGGCGTGCCCCTCGGATTTCTCGGCGCCGCGGGGGTCGGCCTCGTGGGCTTCGGGCTCGCCCTTCCGCTTGTGGCATCCCGGGCCGTGGAGGCGCCGACGTCCTCGCCGGTGGTGGCCACGGTGCACCTGGCCATGCTGGCTTTCCTCTCGACGGCCGCCCTCGGAGCGCTGCACCAGTTCACGCCCGTGGTCGGCGGGCGGCCGCTGCGGTCGAACCGGCTCGCGTGGGGGACCCTCGCCGTGTTTGTGGCGGCGGCGTGGGGGCTGCCGATCGGGTTTGCCACCGACACGGCCTGGCTGGTGAGCGGCGCGGGCGCGCTCGCCGTGGCGAGCATCGCCGCCGCGGCCTGGAACGTCTCCGGGCCGCTCGGCGCTCCCGACCGGTCCGCGCCCATGGTCGGCCTCCGGTGGTCGGTTGGCTTCTTGGTTGCCACCGCCCTCATGGGCGGCCTCTACGCCCTCGATCGCCAGGCGGGGTGGTTCGGGCTCCTTCCCAACCGCGTGCTCGCCCATGCCCACCTCGGCCTCCTCGGTTGGCTCGGCCTCACCTACGTCGCCGTGGCCGAGAAGCTGTGGCCGATGTTCCTCCTGGCCCACCGGCCGGGCCCGGGCCCGGGACGCTGGGCCGTCCGCCTGCTCCCGGCCGGCGTCCTGCTGCTTGTCCCCGGGCTGCTGAGCTCGACGCGGGCCTTCGTGGTCGCCGGTGCCGCGCTCGCCGGAGCCGGCTTCGCCGCCCACCTGCTGTCGCTCGGCGGGTACGTGCGCGCCCGGCGCCGCCCACTCGCCCTCCTCCACGCCTTCATCCTCTCCGGTGCCGCTCTGCTGGTGGTGGCCGCCGGTCTCGGCGTCGCCGCTGGCCTGGCACCCGTCGCCCCGGCCACCCGGGTGCGACTGGTGTCGGCGGAGGTGGCGGCCCTCGCCGGGTGGCTGGCGCTCGCCGTCGTGGGCCACGCCCACAAGATCGTCCCGTTCATCTCCTGGACCGCCCTTCGCTCCCGCGGCATCCAGCAGCTCCACGAGGGCGGGCCGCAGCTCCTCTTCGCCGATCTCTACGACGCGCGCGTTGCCCGGGCGACGTATGCGACGGCGGCGACCGCCGCTCCCGCTCTGGTCGCCGGCCTCGTCACTGGCGCGCCAGTGCTCGTCGGCGCGTCTGGTGTCTTGTTCGCCATCACCGGCGCGCTCGCTCTGGCCAACCTCGGTTTGGGCCCGACGCGCGTCGCCCGGGCCACCCGCCGGGGGGTGCCGCTCACACCCCGGTGCCATCAACCCGCTTGGAGCCACTCATGACCCCACCCGCCACTACCACCGTGACCGAGCCCCTCCGTCTCGAGCATGCGGGCCTGCGCGCCCACCTCGACGCCCTCGACGATCTGGCTATTCGCGTCATTCAGTCACCGGCCGCCGAGGTCGTGCCCGAGATCACCGACGCGGTCGAGTTTCTCGCGCGCCACGTCGTCCCTCATGCCCTCGCCGAAGAGGCCGTGCTCTATCCCGCGGTGGACGACGTGGCGGGATCGCCGATGGCCACGGCCACCATGCGGGGAGAGCACGTCGAGATCCTGGAGCGCATCGACGCCCTCCGGCTGTGGACGGCCGGGTTGGGCGACGCGGGCACGTACGAGGAGCGGCGCGGCCACTTGAGCGCGCAACTTCATGGCCTCGCCGCCATCCTGCGCCTGCACCTCGAGATCGAAGAGAGCATCCTCTTCCCACTCCTCGACGCCGGCCTCACTCCAGAGCAGGGAGCGAAGCTCGTCGCCGACATGGTCGCCGTCGCACATGGGCCGGAGGGGCAGGACTGATGTCCCGCCCCGTCGAGGTGGCGTATGAAGCGCTCCGGGGGGTACTCGATCCCGAGCTGGGTCTCGACGTGGTTGCCCTCGGCCTCATCTATGACGTGCGACTACAGGCGGACGGCCTGGTGGTCGAGATGACCCTCACCACGCCCGGTTGCCCCGTGGCCGAGAGCCTGCCCTTCGAAGCGGAACAGGCCGTGCGGGAAGCGCTCGGCCCGGACTGGACCGACGGGGTTTCTGTTCACGTCGTTTGGGACCCGCCCTGGACGCCGGAGCGGATCGAGGCGGGGGTGCTGCCGTGACCCCGCCCTCGGTCGTCCTCCTCGCCGGGGGCCTCGGTGGCGCCCGCCTCGCTCCCGCCCTCCAGGCCGCCCTCCAGGGGAGCCAGCTCACGGTGGTGGCCAACTCCGGCGACGACTTCACCTGGCACGGCCTGCGGGTGTGGCCCGACTTCGACTCCATTGCGTACTCCCTGGCCGGGCGCTGGGACGCCGATCGCGGCTGGGGGGTCGCCGGTGACACGTTCGCCACCAACGACGCCCTGGTTGAGCTGGCGATGCCGTCGTGGTTCGCCCTGGGTGACGCCGACCTCGCCCTCCAGGTCCTCCGCACCGAGCTTCTCGCCGCAGGACTCACTCCCCACGAGGTGGCGGCGGAGCTGACGCTGCGCCTGGGGATCGACGACGCCGCCGTGCTCCCGGCCGCCGCGCTCCCCGCCGAGACCCACGTCATGCTCCACGACGGCCGGGCGGTTCACTTCCAGGAGTGGTACGTGCACGAGGGCGCGGAGCCTGAGGTCGCACGCGTGCAGCTCGCCCGAGGGCCGGCGTCCCCCGCCGTGCTCGACGCTCTGGAGGTCGCCGACGTCGTCATCTTCGGGCCCTGCAACCCCGTCACCAGCGTGGGGGCGATCCTGGCGCTCGACGGGGTGGTCGAGGCGGTGAAGGCGGTGCCCCGCCGGATCGCCGTCTCGCCCATCGTGCTCCGCCGACCCACAGAAGACGGGGGCATCCTGCATCACTCTCGGGCCCGCGGGAGCGTGCTTGCCGCCGAAGGTTGGGCCGACACCCCAGCCGGTGTGGCCGCCCGCTGGACGGGGCTCATCAACGAGTTCTTGCTCGACCGGGCCGACGAGGCCGACGTGCCCTACATCCGCAACGCCACCCCGGTGGTCGCGGAGCTGCTGGATCCCGAGGCCCTCGCCCGCACGCTCGCCGACCTGGTCCAGGCTGAGGACTTTGGTCCCTATGGCGCCACCCACCAGATCCATACGGTCCCGGTATGAGGGCGGCTGCGGAGCACGTTCAGGGGCAGCGGCCGGGGCGCGCCAGTGCGACTCGCGAACCACGGGGCTGCCAGGGCGCCTGCCGGCACGGACCGTGCAACTGCATGGGTTCTCGGCGGCGAGGGGTGCCGACCACGATCCGGCGCCCGCTGCGGGAAGGGTGACCGGCTTGTGACGGTCGTCGTTGGGGTCGTCGGTCCCAGCGGGGTCGGCAAGACCTCGCTCGCCGAGCGCCTAATCGCCCGATTCAGCGCCGATGGCGTGCGGGTGGGATACCTGAAGCACGCGCACAAGGGCTTCTCGCACGACGTGCCCGGGAAGGACTCCTGGCGCGCCCGAGCCGCCGGCGCCGAGGTGGTCGTCCTCTCGGGTGGCGACCGCTTCGTCATCGACGGGCCCGACCACGTCGACCCCCGGGTGCTCGCCGCCGGCATGCCGGCCTGCGACCTGGTGTTGGCGGAGGGGTTCAGCGACAGCCCCTGGCCCAAGATCGTCGTCCACCGGCTCGGTTTCGAGCCGCGTGAGGTGGCGCCGCCGGTGTTGATCGAGGTAGAGGCCGACGAGCGAGGCCGGACGCCCGACGACGACCTCGACCGGGCGGCCAAGGAACTCGCATCGCTGCTCGAAGCCGGGAACGGGACCGACGTACACCTGGTCGTCGACGGCCAGTGGGTGCCCGTCGACGGCTTCCCCGGTCAGATCCTGGCCGGGTCGGTGCTCGGGATGCTGGCGAACCTGAAGGGCGTTCCCGCCGACCCGAGCGTCATCGAACTCCGGATCCGCCCCCGTCGCTAGGCGCCCCCGCCCTCGTTCTTGACGGCGGATTCCGCCTCAGCGGCGGGATCCGCCGTCAAGAACCCGGAGGTTCCGCGGTGTTGAGGCCGAAGATGCGGGCCACGTTGCCACCCAGGATCTGGGCCCGGTCGTCGGCGGAGACCCCGGCCAGGCTCTGGTTGATGACGCGGCGGGAGTACGGCCAGTCGTTGACGTGGTGGGGGTAGTCCGACGACCACATCAGGTTGTCGATGCCCACGTCGTGGCGCAGGCGCACTCCGACCGGGTCGTACACGAACGACGCCGCCATGTTCTGGCGCCAATAGTGAGAGGGGGGTTGGCTGATCGGCAGGTCGCCCCAGGAGCGGTTCCGCCAGTACCGGTCGTCCATTTGCTCCAGGGCGTGCGGGATCCAGCCCACCCCCGTCTCGATCAGGGCCACCCGCAACTCGGGGAAGCGCTCGAACACCCCGGTGAAGATGAACTGCGAGATGGTGCCGGGGACGGAGGCGAAGATCCCCGAGAGTCCACCCACGGCCTTGGCGCTGGCCCGTCCCTTGCTCCCGTTCTGGCCCCCGTAGAGATGCTTTCCGCCCGCCTTGTTGGCCGCCTCCTGCTGGGCGATGCGGGCCTGGCGGGACACCATGAAGATGTGGATGGCGATGGGCATGCCCTCGTCGACCGCCGCCGCCCAGAAGGGGTCGTCGGCCTCGGAGACGGCGTCGCCGCCCGACGGCCACGAGGCGAGGATGACGCCCCGGAAGCCCCGGGCCTTGGCCTTGCGCAGGGTGTCGACGGCGTCGTCGATGCCCGTCGCCGGAACCTGGGCCAGGGGGATGAGCCGGTCGGGGTCGGGGGCGCAGAACTGCTCGAGGATGAAGTTGTTGATGGCCTCGACGCCGACCCGTGACGTCTCGGCGTCGGGGTGGCCGAGGAAGTGGCCGGCGGTGCGCTGGGGCGGGAAGATCAGCTCGGCGTGGACGCCGTCGATGTCCATGTCGGCCAGGCGCTCTGCGCCGTCGTAGCAGCCGGGGCGGGCCTCCTCGTAGGTCACGCCCGTCCAGCGGAATTGGTCGAAGGGCTTGCCGGGCGTGGTGACGAGCCCGATGGGGTCGGGATACGACGCCCCGGCGAAGAGCCAGGCGTCGCCACCGTCGTTGTCCTTCACGAGCTGGGGCGCCTGGCCGCGGAACTTCTCGGGCAGCCACGTCTTCCAGATGTCGGGCGGCTCCACGAAGTGGGCGTCGGCGTCGATGATCAGCTCCTGGGTCATTGCGGCTGCTCCTGTTCTGTCGTGCCTTCTGTTGTGCGTTCTCTGGAGTTCGGGGCTCCGACGTGCAGCAGGTCGCTGGCGAGGGTGCCCCGCTCGTCGTGGTGCTTCCCGGCCGGGCGGACGGCCGTGTCGACCCCGGCGGCCCGGGCCTCGGCCCGCAGGGCCCCGACCGTGGAACGGGTCTTCGATCGGTGGGCGAAGGGGTCGTACCGGAAGAGACGCATGGCGTTGGCGTGGGTGAGCTTCTCGACGTCGGCGGCGGGCACGCCGTCCAGTGACGACGCCAGGGTTTCGGGGGCGACGGGCCAGGTGCAGTCGGAGTGCGGGTAGTCGCACTCCCACGTGATCCCGTCGACGCCGATCTCGTCCCGCATGGCCACGCCGACGGGGTCGTCGATGAAGCAGGTGATGATCCGCTCCCGGAAAAGCTCCGACGGCAGGCGGCCGCCGAAGCGCTGCCCGGTCCAGAAGCGGTGGCGGGCGTAGGCGTAGTCGATGCGCTCGAGGAAGTAGGGCACCCAACCGATCCCGCCCTCCACGAGGGCGAAGCGGAAGGTGGGGAACTTGCGCAGCACGGGCCCCCACACGAGGTCGGCCGCCGCCTGGACGATGTTCATGGGCTGGAGGGTGATGAGGACGTCGATGGGGGCGTCATCGGCCGTCACCACGAGCTGCGACGACGAGCCGATGTGCAGGCATACGACGGTTCCGGCGTCCTCGCAGGCCTTCCAGAACGGGTCCCAGTGGTCGGAGTGGAGGCTGGGCAGGCCGAGCTTGGCCGGGTTCTCGGAGAAGCTGACGGCGTGGCAGCCCTTCTCGGCCACCCGGTGCACCTCGGCCGCCATCAGCTCGGGGCTCCACAGGGGCGGGAGGGCGAGGGGGATGAAGCGGCCGGGATGGGAGCCGCACCACTCGTCGATGTGCCAGTCGTTGTACGCCTGGAGCATGGCGAGGGCCACGTCCTTGTTCTCGGTGCGGGCGAAGAGCTGGCCGCAGAACTGGGGGAAGGACGGGAAGCACATCGAGCCGACCACGCCGTTGGCGTTCATGTCGTCGACCCGGGCGTCGACGTCGTAGCAGCCCTTCCGTACCTGACGGAGGGCGGTGGGCTCGAGCCCGTACTCCTCGGGGGGGCGCCCGGCGACGGCGTTGAGCCCCACGTTGGGCAGGACCTGGCCTTCGTAGGTCCAGACGTCGGTGCCGTCGTCCCGGTTGACGAGCCGCGGTGCCCGGTCTGCGTATTTCGCCGGCACGCGGCCTTCGAAGAGGTCGGGGGGCTCGACGACGTGGTCGTCGACGCTCACCAGGATCAGGTCGTCGACGTCCATGGGCATTTCCTTTCCGGCCCGGGGCGCGTGATCGCGCAGTTCACATAGTTCTTGACGGCAGGTACAAGATGATCTTAGGGTCAATATGACACGCGCGTCAGGTTTGGTCAACGGCACCTGCCACCCGCCGAGAATCCGCACAAGGGGGATGGGATGAAGTTCGCCCTGCTCTACGAGTTCGACATGCCGCCCTGGCTCGGGTCGACCGAGCACGACATCTTCTGGGAGGCGGTGGAACAGGTGAAGCTCGCCGAGGAGGTGGGCTTCGAATACACGTGGGCCGTCGAGCACCACTTCCTGAAGGACTTCTCCCACACGTCCGCGCCCGAGATTTTCCTCTCGGCGCTGGCCCAGCACACCACGACCATGCGCATCGGCCACGGCGTGGTGCTCCTCCCGATCCCGTTCAACCACCCGGTGCGGGTGGCGGAGCGCATCGCCATGCTCGACATCGCGTCGAACGGCCGGGTGGAGTTCGGCACCGGCCGGTCGATCACCACCGAGGAGCTGGGCGGGTTCGGCATCCACCCCGACGACTCCCGCCCCATGTGGGACGAGGCCGTCCGCATCATCCCCAAGATGATGACCCAGGACCTCTTCGAGGGCTTCGAGGGCAAGTACGTCACCATCCCGCCCCGCCACGTCGTCCCCAAGCCCATCCAGAAGCCGCACCCGCCCATGTGGATGGCGTGCACCAGCCCGACGAGCTTCGAGATCGCCGGCCGCTACGGCCTGGGGGTGCTGTGCTTCACCATCGGCGAGCCCGAGTGGCTGGCCGAGAACATCAAGACCTACCGGGAGGCGATCAAGCACGCCGAGCCGGTGGGGGCGTTCGTCAACGAGCAGGTGGCCGGGTTCACCGCCCTGCACTGCGGGCCCGACGACGCCGAGGCCCGCCGCGTCGGGGGCGAGGCCGCCATCTGGTACTTCGGGAAGCTGTTCGAGTACTTCGGGGAGCTCGCCGCCTACGACGGCTATCGGGAATACAAGAAGCTGGCCGACGAGGCCAAGGTGTTCTACGAGGAGGAGATGAAGGACAAGCTCATCGACACCATGGCCGAGCGGGCGGTGATCTGCGCCGGCGACCCCGACCGCTGCATCGAGGTGGTCAAGGAGTACGAGGCCCAGGGCATCGACCAGTTCATCGGCATCGTGCAGTACGGGGGGATCCGACACCAGGAGATCCTCGACGGCATCCGGCTGTTCGGGGACCAGGTCATCCCCGCCTTCCGCTGATGGCCGCCGAGCCTGCTTCCGGAGCGGGCCTCTTCGGCGCCGACCTCGCCGCCGATCCCCGGCCCACCTTCGCCGAGCTGCGCAAGGGGTCCCCGGTGCTGCGCCTGCCCGACCTCCAGGGCTTCGGCGACGGGGGCGTGGTGATCCTCTCGCGCTACGAGGACGTGCACTTCGCCCTGCGCCACCCCGAAGTGTTCTCGTCCACGGAGGCCGCGGTCGACATCGGCCAGGACCGCCCGCTCATCCCGCTCCAGGTCGACCCCCCCGACCACGCCGGCTACCGGCGCCTCCTTGACCCTCACTTCTCGCCGCGGGCGGTGAACGGCATGGAGGGCGCGGTGCGAGAGCTGGCTGCCGAGCTGATCGAGGGCTTCGCGGCCCGGGGGCGTTGCGACTTCCACGCCGAGTTCGCCACGCCGTTCCCGGCCACCATCTTCCTTCGCCTCATGGGGCTGCCGATGGAGGAGCTCCCCATGTTCCTGCGCTGGCGGGACGGCATCATCCGGCCCCAGGTCGACCCGTCTGACCTCGACGGGGCCCGGACGGTGCGCAAGCAGACCGGCCAGGAGATCTACGCCTTCTTCGATGCGGTGATCGACGACCGGCTGGCGTCTCCGCAGGACGACCTCATGACCGCCTTCCTCACCGACGAGATCGAGGGCCGGCGGCTGTCCCGCGACGAAGTGCTCGACATGTGTTACCTGTTCATCCTCGGCGGGCTCGACACGGTGACGGCGTCGCTCGACTGCTTGATCGCCCGCCTGGCCCAGCACCCAGAGGAGCGCCAGCGTCTGGTCGACGACCCGTCCCTCATCGACGGGGCGGTGGAGGAGCTGCTCCGCTTCGAGACCCCGGTCATGGGAGTGCCGCGGCTCGTCGTGGCCGACGTGACGCTCGACGGGGTCGAGGTCAAGGCCGGGGAGCGGGCCATCCTCCTGCTCCACTCCGCCGACACCGACGAGGCCGAGTTCGACGGCGCCGACGAGGTCGACTTCGGGCGGGAGCGCAACCGCCACTTCGCCTTCGGGGGCGGCCCCCACCGCTGCCTCGGCTCGCACCTCGCCCGGCGGGAGCTGAAGGTGGCCCTCGAGGAACTGCACCGGCGCATCCCCGAGTACTCGCTGGCACCAGGCGCCGAGCTGTCGTACTCGCCCGGGATCCGCCAGGTGGATCCGCTGCCCATCGTGTTCCCGGTTGGGGCGCGGTGAGGGTGGTCGTAGACCCCGACAAGTGCGTCGGCCACGGCCGCTGCTACGCGCTGGCCCCCGACGTGTTCGAGCCCGACGATGACGGGTACTGCATGGTGCGCCACTACGAGGTGTGGCCGGCCGTCGCCGAACTCGTGCGCCGGGCCGTCGCCAACTGCCCCGAAGAGGCGCTGACGATCGAGGACTGACCCGCGCCCTGGCATTCTTGGCCCGCATATTTCCGGCGGGGGCGCAACAAAGAACCCAAGAACGGGGTGGGGTGGGCTCAGGAGAGGGGCTGGAGCGACTTCAGGGTGAGGTCGTATTCCTCGTGGTAGTTGAAGGTGCCGGCCCCCATGGGGGCGTCGGATTCGGTGTCCGTCGTCACCTTGGCCTTGAGCGTGAGGCCGTTTTCGGGGAGCGACCAGTACTCCCGCACCATCGTCCCCCGCACGTCACCCGACGCCGTGGTGGTCATGAGGGTGTGGACGGCCTGCACCGTGGAACCGCCGACCGTCACCGGCTCCATCCCCAGGACCCGGGCCTCGCACGACGAGTGCGTCTCACCGGCGTTGCAGTGCATGGTGAAGGAGAACCCGGGCGTCATGTCCTCGGGGATGGCCAGCGAGCCCGGCTCGCAGTCGAGGTCGCGACGGTCGGCCTGCCCGAAGAACTCGTGGTAGGCGGTGTGCCGGACGTACTCCACGCCCAGGTCGGTGCGCTTGACGACCGACTCGTCCCAGCGTTCCTCGAGGACGTCCCAGCGACCGCGCACCAGATCGCCGTCGTAGGTGAAGGTGA
Organism: Actinomycetota bacterium; assembly: GCA_016179865.1. GTDB lineage: Bacteria > Actinomycetota > Acidimicrobiia > IMCC26256 > JACPCJ01 > JACPCJ01. The sequence goes on from JACPCJ010000109.1 coordinate 18,988, forward strand.
CGGTCGTCTCGGCCGGGTAGTCATGGCGGGCGCCGCCCAGGGCGTCGACGGTCTCGAAGCCGGTGGTGGCGTACACGTACACCCCCTCGGCGGGCGGATGGGCCAAGACCTCAGCTCCCGCCCGCCCTCCCTGCTGGCCTCCCTGCGGGGTCGCCGCTTCGTTCTTGACGGCGGATCCCGTGCTCTCTGCGGAATTCGCCGTCAAGAACGAGGAAGAGCGGGATGAGGGCGGGCCGTCCGCCGAGCCGGCTGTGTCGGGGATGACTCCGGCAGAAGATGCCGCAGTCTCAGCCGGCTCGGAGGACGAGCCCTGTTGCGCTCGGAACCGGGCAACCGCGTCTCCGACGGCCAGTGGTGTGGCGCTGTCCGAGGAGACCAGGGCGGCGGCACCGATTCCTGCGGTGAGTTCGATCGCGGCGACGAGCGCAAGCACTACGCGTGACCAGGGCCTGGTCCACCGCAACGATCGATTTCTCACTTGAGAAACTATAGGAGTTGAATACGGCCCGCAAGCCGAAATGTGACGAATGGCTCAGAGCACGCCGCCGGTCACGAGCTCGCGGACGGGGGCACCGACGATGGCGCTGGCCGTCATCACGCCGCCACCCATGACCCCGGCGCAGCCGTGCGCCCCCATGATGCTGGCGCCGGCGAGGAACAGGCCCTCGATGGGGGTCGTTGGGGCCGGCCGCCGGAAGAGGAACTGGTCGGGCGTGCACTCGATCCCGTACGAGGTGCCGTCGGTGGAGCGCACGAAGCGTTCCTGGGTGAGCGGCGTGGCCGTCTCCTCGTAGACGATCGCCTCGGGTAGCCCGGGCACGCCGATCTCCGACGACCGCATCAACAGGTCGCGGACCTCGCGCTTGCGTTCCAAGTAGGCCCGGTTCCTCCGGTAGCGCTTGCCCTCACCCGGGCCACCGTCGAGCCCCCAGAAGGCGTGGCCGCGGGGGAGCAGCGTCATGGCCTGGAGGTTGGTCTGGCCCGGGCGGCAGAGCCGGGAATTGGTTGGGTCCTTGATGCTGGTGAAGGTCATGAACGACGGGACCATCTCAGGCAGCCGCCCCTCCTCCAGCAGCTCGTAGTACCCGTCGACGTCGTCGTCGGGGAGTACGTACACGTTGCTGTTCGGATGGGCCTCGGCGACGAGGTCGCGGTCGATCACCATGTAGTGCACGAACAGCGGCAGGGCCATGCGGTAGTCGCTCACCTGCGCCACCAGGTCGGCGGGGAGGTGTTCGGGCCCCACGAGCTCCAGGTACGTGCGCTTCAGGTCGGCGTTCGACACCACCACCGGGGCCAGGATCTCCTCGGGGACGCCCCGGCGCCGCAGGGGGCTAGGCGGGCGAAGCCGCACGCCGCGCACGCGGCCGCCCTCCACGATGATGCGCTCGACCGGCGTCTGGAGGATCACCTCGCCGCCATGGGCCTCGATGCGCTGGACGAGGCCGTCGGCCATCACCTGGCCGCCCCCCTCCGGATAGAACGCCCCCCGGAGGTAGTGCATGGCGACGAGGGAGTGGAGGATGAGCGACGCCCGCGACGGCGGGAGCGCGTAGACGCCGTTGTTCCCGCAGAGCACGGTGCGCAGCCGCGGCGACAGCCCCAGAGAGTCGTACAGCCCGCCGAGGGTGGTGTCGTTGTGGGTCACCAGCGGATCGGGCGGGCCCTGCTCTCGGATGGCGGCCTCGATCCCCACGATGGCGTCGAGGTAGCCGTCGATCCCCTCCCGCTCCTCGGGGAAGCGCTCGTGGAGCCGGGCCCGGAAGGCTTCGACTCCCTTGGGCACTCGGAACACCTCGTCGGGGAACACGTAGGTGTCGAAGCCGTCGGGGTCCATCTCCCGCCACGTGAGCTCGACGCCGAGGGGGGTGAGGACGGAGGGGATCGTGCCCCCCGGCTCGCAGTCGCCCAGGTAGTGGACGCCCACGTCGAACTCGAACCCGTGGTGGTTGAAGATGGTGGCGTTGCCCCCGGGGATCGAATGACGATCGACGACGATCACGTGCTTCCCCAACGCCGCCAGGTACGCGGCCACGACCAAGCCGCCGAGCCCGGCCCCGACGACCACCACATCGGCGTCGCGTGTACTTGTCGCCATGGGATTTCCCTTCCGGTGAATCAAGTGGACAGCACGTGGACGCACACCGCCGCCGGTTCCATCCCCAGGAACCCGCCGGCGTTCTCGGTGAGCCCGACGCGCGCTCCCTCCACTTGCCGGTCGCCGGCTCGCCCCTGGAGCTGCCAAACGATCTCCGCGATCTGGGCCAGACCGGTGGCGCCGATGGGGTGACCCTTCGAGAGCAGGCCGCCGCTGGTGTTGACGGGGTGGCGGCCGCCGAGTCTGGTGTCGCCCTTGGCCAGGAGGCGGGGGCCGTCGCCCTTCTCGCACAGCCCCAGCTCCTCGTAGAGCATCAGCTCGGCGGGTGCGGCGGCGTCGTGCAACTCGATGACGTCGAGCTCCGCCGGGTCGACCCCGGAGAGGTCGTAGGCCTTGCGGGCGGCGCGCTGGACGGCGTCGGGCTCCCCGGGGCCCCGGTTCCGCCCCGTCAGGAGCACCGACGCCCGCACGTCGACGGGTCTCTCGACGCCGAGCCGGGTCGCCACGTCCTTGGCGCACAGGACGGCTGCCGCGGCGCCGTCGCCGATGGGCGAGCACATGAGGAGGGTGAGCGGGTCGGCGACGGCCCGGCTGGCGAGGACGTCCTCCCGGCTCACGAGCTCGCGGAACTGCGCCCGGGGATTGAGGGCGGCGTGGGCCCGATTCTTGACCGCCACGTCGGCGAAGTCCTCCGCCGTCGCGCCGCTCTGGCCCATGTAGGCGCGAGCGGCGGCGGCGTAGAAGTCCATGAAGAGAGAACGCCCCTGACCCGGGCTGCCTCCGCCGCCGCCTCCGCCGCCGTCCTCGGCCGCCGCCTTGTCCCCGCTCGGCGGGCCGCTCGGGCCCGGCATCTGCGCGAGGAGGCCCTGGATCCACTCCACGTCGACGGCGCTGCCGATGGCACGGAAGCTCCGGGACTTGTCCTCGTGGGTGAGCTTCTCGGAGCCGACGGCGACGGCCACGTCGTAGAGGCCCGAGGCCACCGACATCCAGGCCAGGTGGAAGGCGCTGGACGCCGAGGCACAGGCGTTCTCGACGTTGACGATCGGCAACCCCGACAGCCCCGTGTTCTGGAGGGCGACCTCGCCCCGGATCATCTCCTGGCCCGTAATCAGCCCCGCGACGGCGTTGGCGAAGAAGGCGGCCTCGATCCGCGACACGTCGACGCCGGACTCGTCCAGCGCCGCGGCCACGGCTTCCTCGGCCAGCGGGCGGACGCCCGCTTCGCTCCGGGCGAACTTCGTCATGCCCACCCCGGCAACCACGACCTCACGCATCTGCAGTCCCTTTCGCTCAGACCCGCCGGACTTCGTGTCCCGCGGCCTCTCGATCCCAGGTCTCGGGCGTCACCGCCCGTTGTCGCATCTCCGAGTAGCGCACCCGCTGGGTGCCGGTCTTGGGGATGGCGTCGACGAACTCCACATAGCGGGGGACGGCGTAATAGGCCATGCGCCCTTCGCAGTACTCGAGGAGCTGTTTCGGGCTGACGCATTCGCTCGAGCGGGGCACCACCACCAGCTTCACCTCGTCTTCACCGAGCTCCGACGGCACGGCGTGGGCGGCGCACTCCAGAACCCCTGGGTGTTGGTTCACCACCGCCTCGATTTCCCATGCCGAGATGTTCTCGCCCCGGCGGCGGATCGACTCCTTCTTCCGGCCCCGGTAATAGAAGAACCCGTCGGCGTCGATCTCGGCCAGGTCACCGGTGTGGAACCATCCGCCCCGGTAGGCCTGGGCGGTGGCCTCGGGCAGGTTGTGGTACTCGCTCTGCGCACCCGACGGATGCCGGAAGACCAGCTCGCCCACGGTGCCCGCGGGAACGGGCTCGTCGCCCTCGCCCTCCCCTGCGTCAACGACGCGGAACTCGACCTCACCCACGGGCACGCCCATCGACCCGACCCGCCCGGTGTCGTTCAGGAGGAATCCCGAGGCGTCGACCATCCCGAACCACTCCACGATGCGGACCCCGAAGCGGCGCTCGAACTCTTCCCACGCGCCCGGCGGGCACCCGGCCGAGAGCACGACCCGCACGGGGTTGTCGGCGTCGTCGGGCCGGGGCGGCTGCTTCAAGAGCATGGAGATCATCCCGCCGAGGGTGTTGAACTCGACGGCGCCTTGGTGGCGGCACTCGTCGAACAGCCCCGACGCGCTGAAGCGCCGTCCGAGCGCGAGCTGGGCGTCGAGGAAGATCGAGCCCATGGTCGAGACGGCGAGGGCGTTCCCGTGGAAGAGGGGGAGGGCGGTGTACATCACCTCCCCGGCCTGCACGGTGGTCGCCGCCAGCACGGCGAGGAAGCCGGCGGTGTCGGCGCCGTGGGTCACGACGCCCTTGGGCGGCCCCGTTGTGCCTGAGGTGTAGAGGATCCCCGCCACGGCGCCGGAAGCCTCAGCCACGTCGAGTTCGGGCTCGCCGTCGGGGTGGCTCAGGAGCCAGTCGAGGGTGTGTTGGGCGCCGTCGCCCGACCTGGGGACGTCGGCGACCACGGCCGAGAGGGCGGAAAGGTCGGCGCGTACAGCCTCCACCGGGCTCAGCAGGTCGCCGTCGACGACGGCGGCGATGCAGCCCGAGTCCCCGAGGATGTGGCGCAGGGTCTCACCCCGTTGAGCAGTGTTGACGGGCACGCTGGCGGCGCCGACGAGGGACAGGCCGAAGTGGACCCACAGGAACTCGGGCCGGTTCGCCATCATGATGGCCACCCGATCGCCGCTGCCGACGCCGAGATCGAGGAGGCCGTTGGCGGCCCGCTCGATGTTGGAGAGGGCGCCGGCCCAGGTATAGGTGTCGTCACCGAAGTGGAGCCAGGGCGCGTCGGGGTGGGTGTCGGCCCGAGCGCGGATCATCGTCTCGACGAGGGACTGGGCGCGGACCATCGGCGCCGTCACCCCCCGACCGGGGCGAGGTCGGCGGCCAGCTGGTGGGAAAGGTCCTCGGCCACCACCGAGGCCACGTTGAATCCCGATTCGACGGCCTGGTGCGTCCCGCACCCGTAGCCGCCGGCGTCGCAGCCCACGAAGTAGAGCCCGGGGAGGGGGCTACGAACATCGGGCTTGTCGTGGCCGCACTGGCCGAGCACTTGAGCAATGCCGATGCACTCGCCCCCCTGGCCCGCGACCACCGAATCGCGGCTGGCGGCGGCGACGTGGCGGGCGGTGAAGGCTTCCCGGCGGACGGTGTGGCGAGCCAGCTCGGGCCAGGCCTGGAGCATCGCCTCGTGCACGCGCTCCACCGCTGCCGCGCTCATGGGCGACTCGGGGTCGGGCGAGCACATCGTCCCGGCCAGGGCCGCCTGGTGCCCGTCGCCCGGCGCGAGCGACGGGTCGTAAAGCGACGGGACCGTGACGAACAGGAGTGGGTCGTCGGGCCAATGTCCGGCCGCCGCCTCCTGATAGCGGGCGTCGTCCCACCACGAGTCGTCGGTGAAGCGGAGGACCATCGGTGCGTCGAAGATCGGGGCGTCCACGACGTACCGCGCACCGACGAAGGCCCACGACGGTTCGAGTGCCCGGACGCGCTCGACGTAGTCGTCGGGGAGCGAGCCCTCGGGCAGGAGCTTGAGCACCGTGGGTTGGATGCCGGCGTTGGAGATCACGATCGGGGCGCGCACCTCGCTGCGGCCCGTCGACACCCCGGCGGCCCGGCCACCCTCGACGAGGATCTCGCGCACCCGGGTGTGCGGAAGGAAGTGCCCGCCCTTGCCGGCCACGTACTCGACGAGGGCCTCGGCGGGGCGGGCGTACCCGCCGGCGTGGTAGCGGCCGCCGCCACCCCGGAAGAAGTCGCGCAGGGTGCGGACGGCCTCGGAGGCGGGCAGGCGGTCGACGGCGACGACGAACAGCAGGTTGCACAGGGTGAACAGGTATGACTCGAGCGCCCGCCCGACACCGAAGCCGTGGATCCAGGAGCGGGCGTCGACCGGGTCGAGGGCGTCGATGTCGTCGTCGGGGAGGGTCAAGACGGTGGCCGCCAGCGTGATCATGGCCGCCGTCTGTTCCTGAGAGGCCCCCAGCGCCTCCGGGAGGCGCCCGGCCGCGGCCGGGTCGCCCAATGATTCGATTGCGGGGTGGGCTGAGAACGGGACGGCCACCCAGGTGCCCTCGGGATGCCGGTATTGGAACTCGCCCCCGTGGTCGGGGGTGAGGATGGGCGCCTCGGCCGACAACCCGAGCATGTCGAGCAGTTCATGGAATCGGGAGGGCACCGCCGGGCCGCCGGCGATGGGCCACAGCTCGTAGCCGTAGTCGTCGTCCCGCAGCGTCATCGCCTTTCCGCCCGGGCGGTCGTTCTTGTCGATGAGGGCCACCCGGAGGCCGTGGTGGGTGAGGAGGGCGGCGCTGGTCACCCCGCCGTAGCCGGCACCGATGACGACAACGTCGAACTCGTCGAGGGAATCGTCCGAGATCTGCTGCATGTGGGGCCTCCCTGGAGGCGGCGCAAGGGGTTTGTGCCGAAGTTCACTCAGAAGGGCTGTCGACGAAACCTATAGTTCTTCACTATTGTTACGACAGAGCCTGCCGGATTGTCCATATGAATTGCGCCCGGGAGCTCGTGCCGATTTTCAAACCTGCCACCGACGCCCGGAGGTGGACATGCAGGAAGAACGGTTCGACGTGGTGGTGGTCGGTGGTGGCCACAACGGGACGACCATCGCGGCCTACCTCGCCAAGTGCGGCCTCTCCACCTGCATCCTCGAGTCCCGACCCGAGTGCGGGGGCGGCCAGGAGAACACGGAGCCCAAGCCGGGCTTCCGGATCGACCCCCACGCCACCTATCTCTACGGCGCCGCCGCGCCGGGCTTCGAGCAGCTCGAGCTCGGGAAGTACGGCTTCCGCATGGTCTATTACCCGTCGATGGCGGGGGTCGCCACCCTCGACGGCAAGGCCGCCAACCTCGGTGGCCGCTTCCGCCCCGACATCGCCGACGCGAGCCTGGCCCGGCTCGGCGTCGAAGGCGGTCCGGGCAACCGCGTCTTCGAGGCCCTCGGGGCCGACGCCACCAAGGAGCTGCTCCGGGCGCTGTTTTGGTCGCCGCCGCACCCGCCCGAGCTCGAGATCGACCCCATCGACATGCCGTGGTGGCAGGTGTTCCGGAAGTACCTCAACGGGTTCTTCAACGAGCGCTTCCTCGACATGAGCTACGTCGATTTCCTTGAGGAGTTCGTGACCTGGGAGCCGCTCCAGGTGCTGGCGGCCATGGGGGCCTGGTACTGCGGGGCCCACCCCAACTGGGACGGCATGATGCTCCCGTCGCTGGGCGGCACCCTGCTGTTCAACTACTCGTCGGGATCACCCCGCGGGGGCATGCACACCTACGCCCACTCGATCATCCGGGCTGCGCTCGCCCAGGGCGCCCGCGTGATCACCAACGCCCCGGTGGAGGAGATCATCGTGCGCAACGGGCGGGCCGTTGGCGTGAAGCTTTCGGCCGACGCCGGCTTCCCGGAGAAGACCATCTGGGCCGACAAGGCCGTGATCTCGGCCGTCGACGTGCAGCAGACCTTCCTCGACCTGGTGGGGAAGGAGCACCTCGACGTGTCGTTCCTCCAGCGGGTGAGCGACGTTTCGCTGAAGGGCGGGAGCCTCTTCGTGATGTCGCTGGCCTGCCGGGAGCTGCCCAAGTACCACGGCCGCGACGAGTGGTTCC
>JACPCJ010000127.1 GCA_016179865.1 Actinomycetota bacterium
CCTGCCCGGGGGTCAGCTCGCGGTACTGGTCGTCCAAGATCGCGGCCTCGACGCCGGGTATGGGCCGGCCCATGGAGCCGGGGCGCACGTCCATAGCCGGGTAGTTGGCGATGAGGATGCAGCCCGTCTCCGTCTGCCACCAGTTGTCGTGGATGGCCTGGTTGAAGACGGGCAGGCCCCACAGGATGGCCTCCGGGTTCAGGGGCTCGCCCACGCTGTTGACGTGGCGCAGGCTGGAGAGGTCGTAGCGCCGGGGCAGCTCGGCCCCCGCCTTCATCAGCATGCGCACCGCCGTGGGCGCCGTGTACCAGACGGTGACCTGGTACCGCTGGATGGTCTCGTACCAGGCGCTGGCGCGGAAGCCGCCCTCGTAGATCACCTGGGTGACACCGTTCGTCCAGGGCGCCGCGATGCCGTAGGAGGTGCCGGTGACCCAGCCGGGGTCGGCGGTGCACCAGTAGATGTCGTCGGGGTGCAGGTCCAGCACGTACTTGCCGGTCATGTACTGGCCGAGGACGGCCTGGTGGGCGTGGACGGCGCCCTTGGGCCTGCCGGTGGTGCCCGAGGTGTAGTGCATGATGGAGTAGTCGTCGCGCGTCGTCTGGATGGGCCCGAACTCGGGCGCGGCGCGGGCGACCAGCTCCTCGTAGGCGAGGTCGCCCCGCGCCAGGGGCTCTTTCGAGCGCCCCAGCTTGTTGGCGACGATGATGTGCTTCAGCTCGGGGAGCTGGGGCAGGATGTCGGCGATGCGGCGGCGCAGGTCGGGCTGGGTGATGAGCACCCTGGCGCCGGCGTCGGCCAGGCGGTCGCGGACGGGGTCGGGGCCGAAGGCGGAGAACAGGGGGCCCGCCACGGCGCCCAGCTTCAGCGTCCCCAGCAGGGCGAAGTAGAGCTCGGGCACCCGCTCCATGAAGAGGAAGACTCGGTCGCCCTTGCGGACTCCCAGGGAGCGCAGGGCGTTGGCCGCCCGGTTGCTCTCCTGGCGGAGCTGCTCGTAGGTGTAGCGCTCCTCCTCGCCGTTCTTGCCCGCCCAGACCAGGGCCAGCTTGCCTCCGCGCCCCCTGGCGCAGTGGCGGTCCACGGCCTCGTAGGCCAGGTTCAGGCCGCCGCCGGGCAGGCCGTCCAGCTCGCGCTCGATGTCGCTCCAGCGGAAGCTGCGCCGCAGCGACTCGTAGTCGCGCAGGTTGGGGGCGACGCGCAGCTTGGACACGTCCTTCTTGACGATGGGATAGTCCATGGGCACCTCCTGCGGACGCCACCTGGGGCTACACCACTGTAGGGCAGGGCGGTTGAGGGCGTCAAGGGAAGCCGGCTGCTCCTGTGGTAGGCTGATTGGAGCCGTACGTAAGGAGTGGCGATGCAGATGCGGGCGCTGGGCCGGACGGGGCTGGCCGTCTCCGAGGTCGGGTTCGGGGGCTGGGCCATCGGCGGCGACGCCCACGGCAACAGCTACGGCCCCACCGACGACGCCGTATCGAAGGCGGCGGTCGCGCGGGCACTGGAGCTGGGCTGCACCTTCTTCGACACCGCCGACGTCTACGGCCACGGCCACAGCGAGGAGCTCCTGGGCGAGGTCATCGGCAACCGCGACG
>JACPCJ010000034.1 GCA_016179865.1 Actinomycetota bacterium
TTCGGGGCCGATCTCGGTGGCCAGGCGTTCCTTCAGTGCCGCGGCCAGGGCCGGGCTGCGCCCGCCCGTGCCGATGGCGATCTGGAGATCGCCCCGGCGCACGATCGACATCAGCGTCATCGAGCAGTGCGCCGGGTCGTCGGCCGAGTTCACGAAAACCCGGCGCCGTTCGCCCTCCTCGAAGACCCTGCGGTTCACTTCGGGATCGTCGGTTGCGCTGAAGACTGCCCAGACATGCTCGAAGTCGCCAGGAACGAACGGCCGTTCCGTTACGGCCAATCGGTCCTCGTCTCGCCAACTCCTGATCTCATCGCCGAGCGTCGGGGCGACGACGTGGACCTCTGCCCCCGCCGCGAGCAAGGCGTCGACCTTCCGGGCGGCGATCCGGCCGCCTCCGACCACCAGCACCCTGCGGCCCTCGAGCCCGAGGTTGACCGGCAAACCCGGTGTCATAGCGCGGCTTCACCGAAATCGAGCGCCGCGGCGGGGCGCGCGATCGGCTCCACGGGAGCGGCGACCTCGCTCACCTGAGGGCCGCTTCGCTGCTCGTAGAAGGACAGGATCTGAAGCTCGATGGCGAGGTCCACCTTGCGCAGGGTGACGTGGTCGGGCACCTGGATCACCTTGGGAGCGAAGTTGAGGATGGCCGTGACGCCAGCCGCCACGAGGTCGTCGGCCACCTGCTGCGCGGCCTCGGCGGGCACAGCCACAATGGCGATGGCCACCGCCCGCTCGCGCACGATGCGCGCCAGGTCGCCCATCGACTCGACCGCAAGGGCGCCGACGCGCTCGCCGACCAATGCCGGGTCAGCGTCGAGCAGCGCCACCACCTCGAACCCCCGGGCCGTGAATCCGGCGTAGTTGGCGAGGGCCTGACCCAAGCGCCCGACACCGGCGATGATGACGGGCCGGCGCTCGGTGAGGCCCAGTTCCTGGGAAATCTGAGCCAGGAGGTATTCCACGTCGTACCCGACGCCCCGCGTGCCGTAGGAGCCCAGGTACGAGAGGTCTTTGCGCACCTTGGCGGCATTCACCCCCGCCATTTCGGCCAGCCGCTCAGAAGAGATCGTGGTCGTTTTCCGCTCGGCGGTCTCGAGGAGGGCCCGGTAGTACAGAGGGAGCCGGGATACGGTGGCTTCCGGGATCCGGCGCCGCTCTCGCTCATCCACGCGGCCAAGGATACCGCGCTTGTGAGCGTTTTCCCGAAGTCTTCACATGTTCACAAGGTCGCGCGGCGGGTGGGATTCCATCGCGCGGTCGCCACCTCGGGTACGCACTCACCCGGCCGTTAGGCTCCGGCGCGCCCATGACTTCAATGCCGGTCGCCCTCCTCGCCTTCGGCGCCACCGCCATCGCCAGCGTGTTCTTCGAATCGTTGCTGGTGCGCTGGAGCGCCGACCGGCGACCGTATACCGGAGCCTGGACCGTCGCGCTCGGCCTCTTCGCCCTGGCATCGGCTGCTTTCGCCGTGGGCGCCTCCACCGGCTGGGACCAAGGCAGCTTCCGCGCCTTCTACCTGTTCGGCGCCATCGTCAACGTCCCCTGGCTGGCCCTCGGGACGGTGTATCTCCTCGCGCCTCGGGCCGGTCTGGCGGCACGGTCGGCGGTCCTGCTCTTCACCGGCCTGGCCACCGGCGCCGTGCTGATGGCACCCATCGACGGACCCCTCCCGAGCAACGCCATCCCGGAAGGGCGTGACGTCTTCGACGCATTTCCCCGGATCCTCGCCGCCGCCGGAAGTGGGCTCGGGGCGCTCGTCGTCTTCGGCGGGGCGCTGTGGTCGGCTTGGCGGCACTTCTCCCGGCGCGACCGCAACCCGCGCCGGACGGCCGCCAACGGCCTCATCGCCCTTGGGACGCTCGTGCTGTCAGTCGGCGGGGTGCTCGAAGGGGTACTCGGTGGCGCCGACGAGGCCTTTGCCACGACCCTAACGGCGGGCATCGCCATCATCTACGCCGGCTTCCGGGTCGCCCTCCCCCGGTCCAACTTTGGATCTTCGCGCCCCTTATAGGGCGGCAAACACCCAAAGTTCAGACGAGCTCGCGCCTCAGCAGCTTTCCGGCCAGGCCCCGAGGCAACTGGTCGACAAACTCCACCGAGGCGGGTGCCTTGTAGCGGGCCAGCGAGCGGCCGCAGTGGGCGACCAACTCCTCCTCGTCAAGGTGGGCGCCGGGCGCCGGCACCACGAAGGCCTTGACGCCCTCGCCGGTATGCGGGTGGGGAACGCCCACGACGGCGGCCTCGGCAACGCCCTCGTGACGAAGCAGAACCTCCTCGACCTCGGCTGGGTAGACGTTGAAGCCCGACACGATGATGAGGTCCTTCGAGCGATCGACGATGGTGAGGAAGCCGTCGTCACTCGCCACCGCCACGTCGCCGGTCATCAACCAGCCGTCGGAGGTGAGGACGCGCTTCGTCGCTTCCTCATCCTCCCAGTAACCGGCGAACACGTTGGCCCCCCGCACCCAGATCTCGCCCGGGTCGCCGACGAGGGCGTCTTCGCCGTCGGTGTCGACCAGCCGCACCTCGACACCGGGCAGGGGGATGCCGATCGAGCCCGGGGGTGGGTCCCCTTCCATCCCGGTGGTCGAGACGATGGGAGCGGCTTCGGTCAGGCCGTATCCCTGGTGGAGTGGGATCCCGAAACGGCGCTTGAACCCCTCCTGCACCTCCGTTGGTAGGGGCGCTGCCCCCGACATCGCCACTCGGACGCCCGAGAAGGCGTCGGCGGGAACGTCGGGAAGCCCGAGCCAAGCGGCGAACATCGGTGGGACGCCGGCCACCACCGTGACCCCGCATTCGCGAATCGTCCCCAGGTCACCGTGGGGATCGAAACGCTCCTCGAGCACCACCTGGCCCCCCGTGGCCAGGGCCAGACCGAGCACGGCGTTGAGCCCGTACGAATGGAACAGGGGAAGCACGCCGAGGGCCACGTCGCCCTCGTCGACGTGCAGCGTCGGATGAGCCAGGGCCTGATCGATGTTGGAGGCCAGGTTCCCGTGGGTGAGGATCGCCGCCTTCGGGGACCCACTCGTGCCGCTGGTGTGGGCGAGGACGGCGGCGTCGTCGGCGGCGCGAGCCACCAAAGCGAGCGCCTCCGAGGTGAGCAGGTCGTCAAAGGCGAGGGCCCCGCCCGCCGCGTGTTCGGCGCTCGATCCGGCGTCGACGACGGTGACGTCGCCCAGCGCCGCGGCGTCACGGGCGGCGTCGACCGCCTTGCGCCCGGCGGGCCCCACCACAGCCACCTTGGCGCCCGTTCCGTCCAGTTCCCGGGCGATTTCTTCGGGAGCGCCGTTGGGATTCACCGGCACGGCCACCCCGCCCCCCCACAACGTGGCGAGGTAGGCGACGACGAAGTACGGGTTGTTGGCGCACGCGATGCCAACCCGGTCTCCGGCCCCGACCCCCAACCCGGCGAAGCCGCCTGCGAGGCGGGCTACCCGGTCGGCCAGTTCGCCGTGGGTGAGCGTCTCGTCGCGCCAACGAACGGCGACGGCGTCTGCGTGGGCGCCGGAGGCCGCTGTGAGCTTCTCGGCCAGATTCATCCCAGAAAGGCTCCCTCTTTTGCGAGCAGCTCGCGCAACTCGGCGGCGTCGACGTCGGATGCCGCTACGCCATCGCGCGCCATGACGGCGGCGGCCGCCCCCGCTGCCTGCCCGAGCGCCATGCTCGGCGCCATGACGCGGGTGGAGGCGAGGGCTTCGTGCTCCGCCGACAGACAACGCCCCGCGGCCAGGAGATTGCGAAATCCGCGCACGCGGAGGGACCCGAACGGGATCTGGTAGTAACCGCCCTCGGGGAGGAAGACGTAGCTCGTCGAGCGGCCCTCGACGTGAAACTCCTGGGGCCACGCACCTGCGACCACCGCGTCATCGAACCGGGCCTGGTTGGTGACGTCAGAACCCGTAAGCACGTAGTCGCCCACGACCCGCCGGGTCTCGCGGACACCGAGCTGCACCGCGGTGTCGGCGAGAAACGCCTCGCCGAATCCAGGAACGTGCTCCCGCACGAAGGCGGCCGCCTCCTCGGCCAGACGTCGCCCTTCGAGCTCCCCCCAGGTCGCCTGGCGGGGCTCGGTCACGTCGACGGGCGACCCGTCGGGGTTCTTGACCCGGGTCATGGCCCCCACAAACTCGCCCGGGCGCAGGGTGGGGATGAGGGCACCTCCGTCTCGGGACAGATGGGCCCCGTGCTCCTCGATCAGTTCGGTGAGTCGGCCGATTCCGCCGAACGCCTCCGCGCCGTCGACGTTCTGGAGGAAGAACTGCATCGAAGCGTGCTGACGGAGCCCCGGGGGGCCGAGCACGGTCTCCGCTCCGGCGAAGTGCGCAAGGTCGGCGTCGCCGGTGCAATCGACAAACACTTTTCCGGTGACGGCTCGCAGCCCCCGCTTGGTGGCGAGCACCGCCGCCCTCACCTCGGCCTCGCCGGGGCCGCCCTCGACCCGTCCCTCAACGACAGCGTCGCAGACGAGCGAGTGGAAGAGCGGTTCGAGGCGCTCCTCGTGTGTCACGAGGTGGTCGGCCAGACGCTTGGCGGCCCACGGCACGTAGAGCAGGACGGCCGACTCCTTGAACGGGATGGGCCCGTGGCCGGCCCCGGCGGCCTTCAGGCTCTCGGCGAACTCCTTGGCCAGGCCGGCCGCCACGTAGTCCCAGTCCCCATCGCCGCGCACGTAGAGGCCGCACACGGTTCCCACCGAGGCGGCCGTGAAGTTGCCCCCGAGAAATCCGTATCGCTCCAGGAGCACGACCGAGGCACCGGCTCGCGCGGCCGCGATCGCCGCACCGAGGCCCGCGGGCCCGCCGCCGGCCACCACCACGTCAGCCGAGGCATAGACCTCGAGGTCGCGGGCCGGAGTCGACACCATTCCCGTTCCTTCGTGCGTGCTCCGTCCCACGGGCGGCGATCCTACCGATGCCCGCCACCACCTGCCGTGGCGGCCACTTCCATCAGAAAACGCACAACGCGCGAAGAAATCGCTCAAGACATCACGCTCCGCGCGCCGATCACCTGCCCAGGCAAGAAAAAAGCTCATCAGAACCCACGAAAAGGGCAAACCCGGGGAAACCCGGTGACGCAAAGCCACGGGCCTACCCCAAGGGCCGCTCTCCGGAGCAGCCGGCGGCAGGGCAGCCGGGCCGCCGAATGGGAGCTCCGCGCTCCCGACCGTGGGTCTCGCCTGAAACAACACAAGACGAGACGAACAGCGGGGGAAGGGATGCGCAGGTTGGTCGCGGTCGCCGTCATTGCCATGACGGCACTGGTGGGAACCCCGGGAGGGGCTTCCGCACAGCAGAGCGACCTGCCCAGTGAGGAAGAGATCGAGCAGTGCTTTGTCGACAAGATCAATGCCCTCCGGGCCGGCCAGGGCTTGGAGAAGCTAGAGGTCCACTCCAGGTTGACCGCCAAGGCAAGGGCCTGGGCCGACGTCATGGCGTCGGAAGGTGGGATCCGGCACTCGAAGTTGGAGGAAATGCTGGAGGACCTCGACTGGAAGAGTCTCGGCGAGAACGTCGGGATGGGCGGGAACTGTGACGTCCTCCATGACGCCTTCGTCGCCTCGCAAAGCCATTACGAAAATCTTGTAGATCTGCGGTTCCGGTTCGTTGGACTGGGTGTCACCGTGGACGCCGACGGGACGATCTTCGTCTCGCAGGAGTTCATGGAACTCGCCTCCCAGCCCGCCCCAGCCAGGACACCTGGTTCGACGGCCGGAACCGCACCTTCTGACGGCAACACCGTCCAGCCGATCAGCAACGTGTCGGATGGATCGCCGTCGGACGGCGAGCGGCCCCGCAGCGGCGGCTCCGACTCCGGGGAGTCCAACTCCTCGGGCACCGGAGCCAGCGCCGGCGCCGCTCCATCGCCCCGCCTGGTATCGGTCATGGACCGGCTTCGATCGCTGGACGCCTGACGGATTCGGAGACCGCCGCCCAAGTTCCCGCCGCTGCGCTCACCCCAGCCCAGCAGAACAGACCGCCGTCCCCGCGGCGGTCTGTTCGCGTCAGCCCATCTCGCAGCGGCACGGCAAGGGACGAGTACGGTTTCGGGCGTGCCAGTGAAGGTCTTCGTGATCGACGACGCCGACCAGGTTCGCGAGATGCTCGTCCAGATGCTCGAGCTGTCGGAGTTCGACGTCGTCGGCTCCGCGGCCAGCGGACACGAGGCCATCGACAAGGTGGTGGACAGCGACCCTGACGTCGTGGTCACCGATTACAAGATGCCGGACATGGACGGCATCGCCACCGCCAAGGCCATCCGGGAGAAGCGTCCCGACCAGGCCATCATCCTCTACACCGCCTACCTCGATACCGCCCTCGAACGAGAAGCAAAGGCGGTGGGCGTCTCCCTGTGCGTCTCGAAGATCGAGGGTCTCGAGACGCTGGAACAAGACATCCGTCGCCTCGCCGGCGAATTCTGAGCCCGCGCCCCGAGCCGCTCAAACTTTGGGTGCCTGCCGCGCCATAGGACACGCGAAGATCCAAAGTTCGGCGCCGTCCGGAGGGAATCAGCGGGCGAGGACGACGAACTGGAGGAACGACGCCAGAAGGATCAGGACGAGGAGGCCGGCGAGAGCGATCGTCGTGCCGCGTCGCACCCGCTACCCCTCGGCCAGCGGCGCTAGGACCAAGGCCTGCGCCGGTCGGATCCCCAGCTCGGCGGCGGCAGAGCCCTGGTTGAGCGCCACCGTGACGCCG
>JACPCJ010000110.1 GCA_016179865.1 Actinomycetota bacterium
CGCCCGATCCCCCGGCCCGCTCCCGTCACGATCGCCACCCGGTCGTTCAACAACACTTCGGCTCCTCGCGGTCAGAAAACTGACGCAGTTGTCAGCCTTCTTCTAGCCTGAGCGCCGTGCCAAAGGCGAACGATGCCCGTGACCGGGAGCTGCGAGCGCGCGGGAAGAGAACCATGGCGAAGCTGCTCGACGCCGGCGCCCAAGTATTCGCCACGAAAGGTTTCCACGCCGCCCGCGTCGACGACATCGTGAAGGCGGCCCAGACCTCGCACGGCACCTTCTACCTGTACTTCCCCAACAAGGAGGCGCTGTTCCGCGCCCTGGCCGAAGACGTGGCGGCCCAAATGGAAGGCCTCTCCGAATCCCTCGGTCCCGTGACGCCCGACGAGGCGGGAAAGTCCGAGCTGCGGGCGTGGCTCGCCCGATTCTCGGAGGTCTACGAGCGCTCGGGCGCGGTCATCGGCGCCTGGACCGCCGCCGAAACGGGCGACAGCGAGGTCGGCCGCATCGGCACCGAGCTCCTCGGCGGGTTCGCGGTCATGCTCTCCCGGCGCATCAGCGGCGGGACGCCAGACGGGGTGGAGCCGGCCGTCGCCGCCATGGCGCTGGTCGCCATGATCGAGCGCTACCAGTACTACGCGCTGTCGGGAATGGTCCGGGCCGACCGCGACGCCGTGCTCGACACCCTCGCCGGCGTGACCCACGCGGCGCTGTTCGGCGCCGTGGCCGGCGCCCCCGTTCGCGCCTCCTGATCGCGGGCGCGCCCGTGCTCGTCGTCCACGAGACCCACACCGTCGCCGGCAAGGCCGAGCTCGAATTTGAAGCGCTGTGGCGAGACCGGTTCCTGCCTGCCCTCAGCGGGAGCGACGACGCTCGCCTGCTCTCGTATCTCCACCAGGCCCACGGGACCGGCCCGTCCTACACCGTGGTGACACTGACGGCGTTGCGAGACGCGGCTGCCTGGGACGCCCTCGCCTCCCGGCTGCGCGACGGCGACCTCGCCGACTTCGCCCGCGACGCCGACGCCCATCGCCACGCCCACACGGCCAAAATCCTCACTCCACTCCCCTTCTCCCCCCTCCAGAGCCTGGATCTCGCCGGCGTTCCCGCCGAGGCCGCCGCCCACGGGCAGGCACTGTTCATGGAGGACACCGCCTGGCCCTACCGGGGGAGCTACGAGGCCTACCTGGAGCGCGCCGGCACGCTCTACGTCGAGACGCTGCGGCGGGCGAACGAAGCCGGGCGCAACCTGTTGACCCTCGAAGCCGCCTTCTCGCCCGCCTGGGGCGCCGGCGCCCGACGGGAGATCGTCCTGTGGCAACGGGTGACCCGCCCGGAACTCCTGTCGGGCCTGTTCGGCCACGACGTCCCCGCCGAGCACCGGGCTCCCGGGACTTGGATGCACGACGCCCTGGCCGTACGCGACCGGTGGGAAAGCCGACTCCTGCGCAGCGCGCCCTGGTCTCCTCTGCCGTGACCAATCTCGGGGCCCTGCTCGACCCGGTGGTCGCCGCCGCACCCGACCGCGCCGCCCTCGTCATCGACGGGGAGGTGATCAGCTACAGCGAACTCGGCCACGCGGTGGCCTCGGTCGCCAATGCCCTGGCGGACATGGGCGTGGGCGGGGGCGACCGGGTCATGCTCGTCGACGAGTGCAGTCCCCTGTTCCTCGGCACCGTGCTCGGAGCCGCCCGCATCGGAGCCGCGGCGGCGCCCGTGAGTCACCGGCTGGCGCCGCCCGAGTTGCGGGCCCTTCACGAGCTGGCGGGCTGTGATCGATCCGTCGCCGGCGCCGACTCGATCGGGCTCGTGGGTGACGCCTTGGGTCGCTCGCCGCTGGCGGCGTCCGTGCTGCTGCGCTGGGGCGGTGAGCCTCCCGAGCCGGCCGAGGTGAACCCGGCCGACACGGCCCTGGTTCTCTTCACCAGTGGCACAACGGGGCTCCCGAAGCCGGTGCCCCTCCCGCACGGCGACCTCGTTCCCCGGGTGAGCCTGTTCGCGTCCGCCTTCGATCCGGCCGCGGCCCCCACGGTGGCCCTGGTGTGCGTCCCGGTCGTGCACATCGGCGGCCTCGTGGGGCTGCTGGTGGCGTTGGCGGCAGGGACGACGAGCGTCGTCCAGCGCCGCTTCGACGCCGCCGAGTGGCTCGACCTCGTCGAACGCCATCGCGTCGAGCGCACCTTTCTGGTGCCGGCACAGCTGTCGCGAATCCTCGACCACCCGAGCTTTCCGAGCGCCGACCTGTCGTCGCTCCAGTCGATCGCCTACGGAGCGGCTGCGGCACCCCCCGACCTCGTGGCACGCGCGGTCGCTGTGCTCCCCGGCGTCGCCTTCTCGAACGTGTACGGCCAGACCGAGACGCTGGGGGCGGTCACGATGCTCGGGCCCGACGACCAGCGAGGGCGGCCGGGGTCGGTGGGCAAGGTGCTCCCGGGAATCGAGTGGCAGATCGACGAGGCGACGGGCGAGTTCCAGGTCCTCCAGCACGGCGCCTGGCACGGGTCGGGCGACGTGGCCCGGGTCGACGATGAGGGCTACCTGTGGATCGAGGGCCGCCTCGCCGACACCATCAATCGCGGCGGCGAAAAGCTCGGCCCCGTCGAGGTCGAGGCCGCGCTTCGATCGCACCCAGCGGTCACTGATGCCGCGGTCGCCGGCCTGCCCGACGAGGAGTTGGGCGAACGGGTCGGCGCCTTAGTCGTGCTCGGCGGCGAGGCCACCCCCGGCGAGCTGGCGGCCTGGTGCCGGGAGCGGTTGGCCCCGTGGAAGGTGCCAGAACGGGTCGCCGTCACCGACGAGATCCCCTACACGGATCTGGGGAAGGTGCGCCGCTCCGAGATCGCCGAGATCATCCTCACCTCCGGCGTGTCTGTGTCGCGTTAGGAGCGCATACGCGCCGTAACGCAACGCAGACGCTCAGACGTTGAGGGCCTCGTCCTTCCAGTGGGCCTCGCGCAGGCGGCGCTTCAGCACCTTGCCGTTCGGATCACGGGGCAGCTGGTCGACGAACTCGACGATCTCCGGGCACTTGAAGTCCGCCAGGCGGGCTCGCACGTACTCCTGGATCTCCTCGGCCGTCACCGTGATCCGGCACTCGATCATGGCCTTGACCCGCTCACCCATTCGCTCGTCGGGCACACCGAAGACGGCGCAGTCGACCACAGCCGGGTGGTCATGCAGCACGTTCTCGATCTCGGCCGGGTAGATGTTGACCCCGCCCCGGATCACCATGTCGCTCGCCCGATCGGTGAGATACAGGTAGCCGTCGTCGTCCAGATAGCCGATGTCGCCGACGGTGTAGAGGTCACCCCGCCAGGCCTCACCCGTCTTCTCCGGGTCGTTGTGGTACTCGAAGCGGCCGCCGGCCGGCGTCACGTAGATCACACCCGGCTCGCCGGTCGGCAGGTCCGACCCGTCCTCCCCGATGATCTTGATCTCGACCCCGGGCCAGGGCTTCCCCACCGTGCCCGGCCGCTCCACCCATTCGGCGGGCGACGCCCGCGTCGCACCCCCCTCGCTCATCCCGTACAGCTCCCACACCTCGGCCGGTTCCAGCGCCTCCATGATCCGGCGCTTCACCGACTCGGGGCAGGGCGCGCCGGCGTGGATCACGAGCCGGAGCGATTCCAGGTCATAGGTGGCCCGGTCGGCCTCGTCAACCTCGAGCACCCGGATGAAGTGCGCCGGCGCCATGAACGTCGTGGTCACACCGAACCGGTCGACGGCGCCCAGCCACGCACGCGGATCGAAGGAGGGCAGGATGGCAACCGTGCCGCCCGCGTAGAGGTGTGCGAACGCCCATCCGCCCGGGCCGGCGTGATAGCCGGGCCCGGTGAGGAGGTAGGTGTCGTCGGCGGTGATCCCCCATAGCCCGATCAGGCCCTGGTTCATGGTCTCGAGGCGCTCGACGTCGACGTTGCCGTGGAGGACGCCCTTGGGCCGCCCCGTGGTGCCCGACGTGTAGAACATGTAGCCCGGCGCCGGCCACGGGGCGCCGGCCCCCCACGGCTTCGACTCCTCGATCGCCGGGTCGTACGAGCACGCGGGACTCCCGACCGAGAGCACCGTAAGCGCGGGGCTGGCAGCCAAGGCCACGTCGACGGGCGCGCCCAGTGACTCGTGGGCGACGAGCACCTTGGCGCCCGAGTCTTCGACGATGTACGCCAGCTCCTCGCCCTTCAGGTGCCAGTTGACGGGGAGGAACCGAGCCTGGAGGGCGGCGGCGGCACAGCCGACCTCG
Source organism: Actinomycetota bacterium (assembly GCA_016179865.1). Taxonomy (GTDB): domain Bacteria; phylum Actinomycetota; class Acidimicrobiia; order IMCC26256; family JACPCJ01; genus JACPCJ01. Next base: position 4,241 of record JACPCJ010000110.1, read on the forward strand.
AAGAATTCGAACCCGTTCGGGAGCATGGCCGCCACCGGCTCGCCGGCAGCGACGCCTCGGTCGGACAGCGCGGTGGCGAGGCGCAGCGACCGATCACCGAGGGCACCGTACGTGCGCTGGGCCGTGCCCATCCGAAGCGCCGGCTTGTCGGGGGTTTCGGCAACGTGGTTCCAGAGGCCCATCATCGGGACTTTATGACGCGCATGTCAGGTGCGCCTACGCTGCCCGCTCGTGCCACGCGTGTCAGAGAGCGGACGGGTGATCGACCTGTGGGTCAACGTGATCGGGCCCAGGGCCTCACGCCAGTGGCTGCCAGCGGAAGAGCGCGCGGGGGCGAACGCCCTCTTTGGCGACGACCTGTTCGGCGCCGAACACACTCCCGACGACTTGGTGGCATCCCTGGACGACGCCGGGGTCGACGTCGGACTCGTGACCCTTCCGTTCCGCTCGCCCGCCGTCGAGGAGTTCCTCGACGCCACGCCGGCGCACGCGTCCCGACTTCTCGTGGCCGCCGCCGTCAACGAGCCTGGCCGACGGCCGCCCCGGCCGAAGCGCCAGGTGGAGCGGGTGCGCGAGCTGGCGGAGCTCCCCCGCGTCACCCTCATACGGGTCACCCCGTTCCTCGACCAGGTGCCCCTCGACGACGCCCGCTACTACCCGCTGTACGCGGCGTGCGAGGAGCTCGGCCTGCCGGTGTCGATCAACGTCGGAGTCCCCGGGCCCCGGGCTGAATCCGACTGCCAGCACCCCCGCCGCCTCGAACGGGTGCTCGTCGACTTCCCCGAGCTGACCGTGATCGGCGCCCACATGGGGCACCCCTACGAGTCGCTGCTCGTCACGTACATGATGAAGTGGGACCGGCTGTTCCTCTCCAACTCCGCCTACCTCGCCGACTACATGGACGAGGGCCTGGTGCGGTTCATGAACTCGTCGCGCGGCCGGGGCCGTGTCCTGTTCGCTTCCGATCATCCGGTGCTCCCGGTTGGGCGAGCCCTGGAGTCGGCCCGGAAACTTCCCCTCGACGAGGAAGCCATGGCGGAGTTCCTCGGCAACTCGGCGGCGCGGGTGCTCGGGTTGGGGAGCACGAACCCGTGAGAGAACACCGGTACACCCTGGAGATCCCCCACGCGGCCGAGCGGGTGTGGGCGCTGTTCCAGGACTACGACCGCTGGACGGAGTACGCCCCGATGGTGGTCGACGTAGAGATCCTGCACCCCGGAGACAGCGGCGGGAACGGCCTCCTCCGGCGGGTGATCTACAAGATGCCCTTCGGGCGGAAGGGCTCGGCACTCGAGCTGGTCACCGACGTCGAGCCGCCTGCCGCCGGGGCCGGCTTGGGTGCCGCGTACACGTACACGATGATCAGCCGCGAGCCCGGCAACGACCAGACTGGGCGGGTTCGTCTGGAGCCCACCGGGCCCGGCTCCTGCCGGCTCCATTTCGAAGAGCGCTATCACCTGACGAAGGCACCGTGGAAGTGGTTCGAAGGCCCGATCTACCGGTTCATCAACAAGCAGAACGAGGCGTCGATGCGCCGGGCCATCGAATGGCTGACCGCGCATCCCGAGTACCGGGCCGATCTCGCGGCCAGCGAACCGCCCGGCTGATCGCCGGGATCGGCGTCGCCGGAGTCGGCTTCGCTCTGACCCTTCGTTCCCGCCTGGGCCTGGGCCCGTGGCACGTCGTGCAGCAGGGGCTGAGCGAGCAGACGGGCCTCACCGTCGGCACGGCCGTGGTGATCGTCAACGCCATCCTCGTCTTGGTGGCGCTGTGGCTGCGCGAGCGGCCTGGCCTCGGGACCCTGGCGGTCGTTGCCCTGCTCGGCCCCTCGGTCGACGGGTCTCTCCTCGTGATCCCCGATACCCACAGCGCGGTCCTGCGGGTCGCGGCGCTTCTCGGCGGCTTGGTGGTGATGTCGTCGGGCGGAGCCCTCGTGATCTCGGCCCGGCTGGGCGTGTCGCCGCTCGACTCGGTGATGATCGGGGCCTTCCGCCGTCTCCACGCCGCCTCCCTCTCCGGGATCCGGCTCGTAATGGAGGCGGCGGGACTCGGCCTCGGGTGGACGCTCGGGGGAACGATCGGAATCGGGACCCTCGTCATCGGTCTCGGGATCGGACCCATCCTGCACGGCTGGCTCCACGTCATGGGGGCCGTCCCCGAGAAGGAGACCCTGGGACTTCCATCATGATGGTAATAAGTGTTATCATGTCACCATGATCCGTACCCAGATCTCCCTCACCGAGGATCAGATGGGACGCCTGCGCCGGGAGTCGGCGCGGACCGGAAAGTCCATCGCCCAACTCACGCGGGAAGCCATCGACCGGGTATACGACGACGATCGGAAGGAACGCCTTCGCCGGTTCCGCGCCGTGGCCGGGAAGCACCGCGGCGGAGGCGACAACGTCTCGGAGAACATCGACGAGGAGTTCGTCAAGGCCGTCATGTCGCGATGGCGGGACGACGTCGAGTGACCGTCCTGGTCGACACGTCGGCGGTCGTCGCCGCGCTGCTCGTCGATGACCCCAATCACGAAGCAGCGAGGGAACACTTCGAGCGGCTGCTCGACGACGTCGAAGAACTCGTGAGCCACAGCCACGCCGTCGTCGAGACGATCGCCGTGCTCCAGCGCAAGAGCGGACTGCCCGCAGTGCATGACTATGTGCTGGGCATCGAGCCGACGATCGATGTCGTGTGGGTCGACGAGCAGCGCCATCGCCGGGGCCTGGCAGCGCTCCTGACGGGCTCCCGGCGGATCTCGCTCGTCGACCACATCAGCTTCCAACTCATGCGGGACCTCGGGATCGACACGGCCTTCGCCTTCGACGGTGACTTCCGGGGTGAGGGCTTCACCGTCATCCCATAGCCCGTAGAAAGTTGACGCCGGTGTCAGGTTCGGCGGATGCTCGCGGCCCGATGGAGCTGCCCGCGACGATGCCCGCCGCCGTGTACCACGCGCCCCACGACGTACGCGTCGAGCAACTCCCGGTCCCCGAGGTGGGGCCCACCGACGTGCTCGCCGAGGTGGCGTGGTGCGGGGTGTGCGGGAGCGACCTGCACACCGTCATCGAGGGCTGGGCCAAGCCTGGAACCGTGGGCGGGCACGAGTGGTCGGGCACCGTCGTCGCCGCCGGCGCCGAGTCGGGCTGGGAAGTCGGCGACCAGATCGTCGGCGGGCCCGCCCCCACGTGCGGTGTATGCGAGCCGTGCCGGGCGGAGCGTCCCGCCCTGTGCGTCGACCGACCGACGCCCGGGACCGGCCGGTACCAAGGGGCCTTCGCCCGCTACAAGCTCCTCGACGGCACCGAGGCTCTGAAGGTGCCCGGCGGACTGGAGCTGCGGACGGCCGCCCTCGCCGAGCCCCTCGCCGTCGCCCTCCACGCCCTCACCCAGGGCTCGGTAGAGCCGGGCCAGCGCGTCCTGGTTTCGGGAGCGGGACCCATCGGCGCCCTCGTGGTGGCGGCCCTCGTCGCCAGGGGCATCGACGACGTGACCGTGAGCGAGCCCAGCTCCGTACGCCGCGACCTCGCCGCCCGCCTCGGCGCTACGACCATGAGCCCGGAGGATTTGGTCGTCCCGTCGATGGCGGAACCGATGCGCCTCCGGGAGGATCCCTTCGACGTGGCTTTCGAGTGTTCTGGCAAGGCCGTGGCGATGGAGGCCGTCCTGGCCCAGCTCGGGAAGGCCGGCCGCCTCGTGCTCGTCGGCGCCGGCATCGAGGCCCCCCGTTTCGACCCCAACCGGATCCTGCTCAACGAGTTGGTCATCACCGGCGCGTATGAGTACGACCTCGGTGGCTGCGACGACGCGCTGGCGCTGCTGGCGGGCGACGCCTTCCCCGTCGACGCGTTGATCGAGCCCCGCGATGTCCCCCTGTCAGGGCTGCTCGAGGCCTGCGAACGGCTCTTCCGGGGGGAAATCGCAGGGAAGGTGCTCGTCCTCCCCGGTGCGGGCGATAGAACAGGAGAAGCTCATGAGTGATCGCCCTCCTCGCTTCAACCACGTCGCTTTGAGTCTCCCGCCCGACGCCCTCCGTGACGCAGGGCGCAAGGAGATCATCGACTTCTACTCGTCGGTGTTCGGGTGGGACGAGCTGCCGACCCTCACCGAGGACCGGAAACGCCTCGTCCTCCAGGCTTACCGCTACGACCAGTTCGTATTCCTCGTCGCCGAAGACGCTCCGATGCAATCTCCCCGCATGGACCACTTCGGGATGGCCGTCCACTCGATGGAGCAGCTCGACGAGCTCCACGAGAAGGCGAAGCGGTGGAAGGAGGAACGCGACGACCGGGTGGACCTCATCGAGAAGCACGCCGACGACCACGGGGTCCTCAAGATCTGGAGCTTCTACGTCCGGCACCTGCTCCCGATGATGATCGAGGTGCAGTTCTACGAGATCGCCGAAGACGCCAAGGAGCTGGTGGACGAGTACAACCGCGAGGTGGCCGAGCGCCGGAAGCGGGACGCATCAGAGGAGCCCGCGGAGCCTGAGGAGGAGCCGGCCGCGTGACGTTGAGATTCGGGGCCTTCGTGCCCCAGGGCTGGAAGCTGGAGTACACGGGCGTGGCCGCCGCCGACGCCTGGGCTCGGTCGGTCGAGGTGGCCCGGCTCGCCGAGTCGCTCGGCTACGACCACCTCTGGGTGTACGACCACGTCGAGACGGTGCCGCGCCGCGAGCCGACCCACGTGTTCGAGGCGTTCACGACACTGGCGGCCCTCTCGCAGGCGACCGAGAGAGTGCGGCTCGGGCAGATGGTCACCTGCGCTGCCTACCGAAACGCCGGGCTCCTGGCCAAGGAGGCGGCGTGCGTCGACGTCATGTCGGGCGGCCGCCTCATTCTCGGCCTGGGCGCCGGCTGGTACGACCGCGAGTACCGGGCGTACGGGTGGACGTTCCCGCCCGCCCGCGAACGCCTCGCCATCCTCGAGGAGACGGTCCAAGCCGTCCGCCTCCTGTGGACAGAGGAGCGGGCCAGCTTCGACGGGGCCCACGTGCGACTCGACGGCGCACTCTGCGACCCCAAGCCCCTCCAGACCCTTCCGCCGGTGTGGATCGGGGGCGGCGGAGAAAAGGTGACGCTCCGCATCGCCGCCCGCCACGCCGACTGCACCAACTGGCAGGTGGGGATCGAGGGCTTCCGGCGCAAGAGCGACCTCCTTCGCCAGTACTCCGAGGAGGCAGGCCGCGACTTCGACGCCATCACGCGCACGCATGCACCGGACTGTCGCATCTTCGACGGCCCAGCCGACCTCACCGCCTGGCTCGCAAGCGACGGGGGTGGGCACTTGTGGGGGGCCGCACCCGACGACGACTACGTGCGAGACAACTTCGTCGGCACCGTCGAGGACGTCATCGAGAAGGTCCAGGCCTACGTGGACGCCGGAGCCCGGGAGTTCGTGCTCTGGTTCCGCGACTCTCCCTCCACCGAGTCCTTGGAGCGCTTCATCACCGAGGTCGCCCCCAAGGTGTCGATCTGAGAGGGACGAGCCCGTGACCGTCCACAGCAGCACAGCTGGAAGCGGCTCGGCCGCACCGGAATTCGAACTCCCCGACTGGCGCGGCGGCAGCCAGTCGCTCGCTGACCTACGGGTCGCCGGTCCGGTGATCCTCACCTTCCTGCGGGGCTTCGCCTGACCGTTCTGCCGCCGGCACCTCTCGCAGTTGCGAGACCGACACGCAGACCTCGCCGCCGCCGGCGCCGCCGTCGTGGCGATCGCACCGCACACCGTCGAGGAGGCCGCCGCCTTCGCCGGCGAGCGTGACTACCCGTTCCCGATGCTGTGTGATCCTGGCCTGGACGTGTTCCGCGCCTATGACGTGCAATCGAAGCTGGCCAGCCTCGGGCAGCGGCCGGCCGTCTTCGTCATCGACGCCGAAGGCGTGGTGCGGTTCGACTCGGTCGGCAGCCAGCAGTGGCAGATCCCCTCCGTCGACGAGCTGCTCGGGGTGCTCTCCGCTCTTTGACCGCGCCCCTGTGACACGCTTGCACGCGTGCAGGCCGAGGTCGTGGTCGACGGGATCCATTTCCCCGAGGGCCCGGTGTGGTGTCCCGACGGATCGCTCGTGGTCACGAGCGTGTCGGCGGGGGCGTTGTACCGCATCGACCTCGAAGCGGGCCGCGCTCATCTCTTCGCCGACACCGGCGGCGGCGCCAACGGCGGCGCCCTGGCGTCTGACGGCGGCTTCGTCGTCACCCAGAACGGCGGGATTGACCTCCGCGCCACCGGAGTCATCCCTGATGCACCGCCGTCGCGAAAGGCGAGCCCGGGGCTCCAGCGCGTCCTGCCCGACGGGTCGGTCGAATACCTGTGCGGAGAGGGATTCCATGCACCCAACGATCTCGCCGTCGCGTCCGACGGCACCGTGTACTTCACTGACCCGGGGCACTTCCCGCCTCCCGAGCCCAGCATCGGGCGGGTCGTGGCGTACGCGCCCGACGGATCCGTGCGAACGGTGGGAGAGTCGTTCTGGTACTGCAACGGGATCGCCGTCGAACGGGCCGGAACGCTGGTCGTCGTCGAGCAGACCGGGCTCTTGCGGATGTCGACCGACGGGTCGGAGAGGGAGTGGGTAATCGAGGAGCTGGGCCCCGGTGCCGGTGACGGGTTCTGCCTCGATGCCGAGGGGCGGTTCTACGTGGCGTCCACGGTCGAACACGGAATCCGGATCGTCGAGCCCAACGGCACGGTTGTTGACTTCCTCGACATTCCGGGCGACGGACTGACCACGAACTGCTGCTTCGGCGGCGACGACTTCCGCACGCTCTTCGCGACCGACGGGCTCCCGGGGCGCGTCGTCGCCTTCGAGGGCATGCCCACTCCCGGGCTCCCCCTCATCCCCTGGCCCGCTCCCTGATCCTCCAGCGTCTGTGTCGCGTTACGGCGCGCATGCGCACCTAGCGCAACGCAGACGCTGAGAAGTCAATCGCTCGGGCCGGCGAGGGCGGCGAAGGCTTCGGCCTGATCGAGCCAATGGTCGAGCGAGTCGGAGCGAAAGCGCAGGTTGAGGATCGTCGCCCCGCAGTCGAGGTGGTGGTCGATGACGCGGCGGGCGCCGTCGGGGTCACCGGTGGGATCGAGGGGCGGTTCCGGAGCTAGCCCGACGTCGTCAGGCCGGCCGTGGCGAGCCAGCAGGTCGCGGACCGCCTCGGGCTCGAGGCCGAACGGCGCCCACCCGGCCCCGAATTCCAGCGCCCGGCGTAGCGACCGGGCCGTACGGCCTCCGATCCAGATCGGCACCTTGTCTTGGACAGGCGTGGGGTCGACGGTGACGTCCTCGAAGCTCCAGTGCGGGCCGTGGTACCGCGGCTCTCGCGCCCCCCACGCCGCCTGGATGGCCCGGATGGCGTCGTCACCGCGCTCCCCGCGGCCGTCGAACGGGCGGCCGAGCATCTCGAACTCCTCCTCCAGCGACCCCACGCCGAGCCCGAGGATCACCCGGCCCCGGCTGGCCCGGTCCAAGGTCCCGTAGCGCTTCACGATCTCCAGGGGGTGGTGGTATCCGAGGACGAGGCAGAAGGTCGCGAGCCGCACGCGCTCGGTGATGGCGGCCACGTAGCCGAGGGTGACGGCCGGATCCCAGTAGCGCCGTCCCCGACGCTCCCCTGCCGCGTGCGGGATGGCGATGTGGTTCGACGCCGTCAGGTGGTGGTAGCCGAGGCGGTCGACGGCACGGGCGACGGTCTCCAGTTCATCGATCCCCGCCTCGTGCTCCCAGGGGTTGACGACCCGAGGATTGAGGAGAATGACCGGCGTGACGATGCCGTAACGCATGGGAGGGGACAATAAGCGGCATGGACGAACCGACGCCCTCCCTGACGCCCACCGACATCGCCCGCATGACCACGCCAGCGTGGGAACAGGCCAAGACCGCCATCGCCGCCGGTGACCTACCACGGGCGACGGCGCTCATCGACCGCGCTGTTGCCCAGTGGCGCAGCCTCCAGGACTACTCGATCAACTGGATCACGTCGCTCCTTTCATTCGTCGCCGACGAGATGGGCGAGGAGGCGGTGGAGCGAGCGCTACGCCGCACGGGCGAAGAGTTCGTGAAGCCCCGCCGCGACCCGGAGTGGGACGCCTGGACCGCCGCCGACCGGGCCAAGGCAATCGCCTCAGCGATGGTGGCGAACTTCGGCGAGTGCACGGTCGACGAAGACGACGAGAAGATCACGCTCGCCTTCCGCTGTGGGACCGGGGGCCGGCTCATCGACGAGGGAAAGTACGACGACCACGGTGGGCCCTACCGGACCCTACGCGAACCCGCCCCTCGCACCTTCATGCGCGGCGCCCTCCCCGTCTACTGCGCTCACTGCTCGGTGAACAACGAGATCCAGCCCGTCGAGTGGGGGCGGGCGCCGGTAACCGTCGAGCACCCGCCGGAGAACCCCGGCGAGGTGTGTGTACACCACGTCTACAAGGACCAGGCCGCCATCCCCGACGAGGTCTACGTCCGGATCGGGAGGGCCCAGCGCTAGCGCTTCTTCGGCGTCGCCCTCTTCTTCGGTGCCTGCTTGGGCGGGAGTGAGCGGGCGCAGGCGACGCCGAGCTTCACCCACATCTCGAAGTCGCCGTCATCGGCGAGCCCGCCCTTCCCGACCACCACCCAGCCCTTCATGGGCCGCCCCGTGAAGTCGAACTCCCGGGCATGCGGGCGGGTCAAGGCGTCGTGGTGAAGGTCGGCCCCGACCCGCACGACGAGGTCGTCGCCGATCACCCCGCAGCACATGTTTCCGGCGAGCATGAAGCCGATCCCGCCGAACATCTCCCGCTCGGTGAGATCCTTCTCGGGGATCAGCTCATCGCGAATCCGCTCGGCGAGCTCCTCCGAATAGGCCATCGCCGCGCTTACCCGATCGACTTCGTCACCACTCGGCCGATGGTGACGAAGTCGTCCTCGGTCGGCTCCTCGGCAGCGGTCAGTTCGCCGCCGGGGAAGTTCAGGAAGATCGAGCCGCCGACATCACCCGCCTTGAAGACGAGGTCGAGAATCTTTCCCTCGTCATTGCGCAAGAGATAGGCGCCATCGCCCACGCCCTCGACGGGCTCTTCGTCATTAAACAGGGCCGGGGCGTACACGATCGACGCCGGCGACAGCTCGACCTGGACCTCGAAGCGGTCGCCCCTGGCGAAGCAGGTGCGCTCCCCGTAGCTCTTGCCGTTGAAGCTCTCCTCGCTGTCTTCGGGCCCGTCGAATCCGCTGACCTCGCCGGCCACCTCGGCCAGGGCGTCGGGGTCGGACTGGAGCAGCGCGCAGGGATCGGGCAGCTCCACGGAGATGTCCTCGTCGTCGGCGGTGTCGGCGCTGTCGGCTTCTTCGTCACTCGTGTCCTCGGCAGCGTCGGTTTCGACCGTGGGCGGCGTGTCCTCGTCGCTGTCACAGGCCCCGAGCAGGAACAGTGCACCGATCAGGGCGGTCGCCGCCCCCCGCTGGTACATGCGCATCGCGTGTTCCCCCTTCGAGCTCGATGAGGGGGCCGACCGTCGGGTCACGAACTGACCGCCACCCGCAGTTCTTCCAGCCCCCGCAACACGAAATGGTCACGGTAGCGGACGTTCTCGGTGACCAACTCGACCGAAGGGAAGCGGGAGACGAGCGATCCGATGGCGACCTGTCCCTCCACCCTCGCCAGTGCGGCTCCCAGGCAGTAGTGCATGCCGTGGCTGAACGTGAGGTGGTGGTTGGGGTCGCGGGCGATGTCGAGGCGATGGGGATCGGCGAACTCGGCCGGGTCGTGATTGGCGGCGGCGAGGATGGTGAGGACGGCCATGCCTTTCTCGACGACGAACCCGTTCACCTCGATGTCTTCCGTGGCCGTGCGGCCGGTGAGGTGGACGGGGCCGTCGTAACGGAGCAGCTCCTCGACCGCTGATCCGATCAACCCCGGCTGCTCGCGTAGCGCCCGGAGCTGGTCGGGGTGGCGCACGAGGGCGTGCATCCCGTTCCCGACGAGGTTCATCGTCGTCTCGTGACCCGCCACGAACAGGAGCAGGGTGGTGGAGCGGAGCTCGGCCTCGCTGAGCGTGTCGCCCTCCTCCTCGGCGGCGACGAGGGCCGACAGCAGGTCGTCGCCGGGGTGGGCCCGTCGCTCCTCGATGACGTCCCCGAGGTAAGCGATGATGTTCATCGCCCCACCGAGGGCCCGCACCCGCTCGTCGGGCGGAATGATTCCGTCGAGGAGGCGGGTGGCCGCCGCCGACCACTCGTGGAAAAGGTGGCGGTCTTCCTTGGGCACCCCGAGCATCTCGCAGATCACCGTGACCGGCACCTGGTAGCCGAGGTCGAGCACCACGTCGATCTCGCCCTTGTCGGCCGCCTCGTCGAGCAACCCGTCCACGATGCGCTGGATGCGCGCTCGCATCTCCTCCACCCGCCGGGGGGTGAAGGCCTTGCTGACGAGGCGGCGGATGCGGGTGTGGTCAGGCGGGTCGATGAAGAGGAGGACGTTCGAATCGGTCCCCGCGAGCTGGGTGCGCATGTCCTGGTCGTCGACCGGGACCTGCAGGCGGCGGTGACCGGGGTTGCTCGAGAACCGCGGGTCGCGGAGTACGGCTTCGCAGTCGGCGTGCCGGGTGAGGACGAACTCGTCCCACTCGGGCACATGGAGGACGGGCGCCTCCTCGCGCATGCGGTCATAGAGCACCTGAGGGTTGGCCCGGTGCTCGGGCGCGAGCAGGGTGACCATGGGCTCGAACCAGTCGACCGCCCGGGGCTCGACGCGCGCCCGGGTGTCGAGACTCGAACGGCCCGCTGAGCGGCTGACACGCATGTCAGGAAAGTAGCGTTCCCATCCGTCGTCCGTCGCCGCGGATGAGACGGATGTCACAGGAGCGACCCGCAGCCATGGACTTCCACTACCCACCCGAAGCGGAGGCCTTCCGGGCCGAGTTCCGTTCCTGGCTCGACCAGCACCTCACCGACCGCTATCGCGACTGGTCGGGATTCCACGAAGACCCCGAGAGGCTGGCCACCATGCGGGAATGGAACGCCCTCCTCGCCGACGCGGGCTACGCCGCCATCGCCTGGCCCGAGGAGTACGGCGGGCGGGGGGCGTCACTCCTCGAACAACTGGTGTGGGCCGAGGAGATGCACCGCGCCCAGGCGCCGCCGACGCTCAACCCCATCGGGCTCGCCAACATCGCGCCGACGATCATGCACTACGGCTCGGAAGAGCAGAAGCGCCACTACCTGCCGAAGATGCTGCGCGGCGACCACATCTGGTGCCAGGGGTTCTCCGAGCCCGACGCCGGCTCCGACCTCGCCGCGCTCTCGGCCACGGCGGTGCGCGCCCAATCCGCCTCAGGCGACGCCTATGTCGTGAACGGCCAGAAGGTGTGGAACACCTTCGGCAACCTGGCCACCCACTGCGAGCTGCTCGTCCGCACCGACCCGGCCGCGCCCAAGCACCGGGGCATCTCGTGCCTCATCGTCGAGATGGACAGCCCCGGCGTCGAGGTCCGCCCGCTCGTCACCATCACCGGCGAGCGCGAGTTCAACGAGATCTTCTTCACCGACGTGCGGGTGCCGGCCGAGAACCTCCTCGGGCCCGAGAACGACGGATGGAGGGTGGCGATGACCACCCTCGCCCACGAGCGGGCCGGCGTCGCCAACCTCCACCTGTCGGTGCGCAAGAAGGTGGCCGACCTGATCGCCACCGCGCGCGAAACCATGATCGGCAACGGTCGGGCCGCGACCGACGACCCCGTGCTGCGTCAGCGCCTGGCCAAGGTCCACCTCGAGGCCGAGCTGCTCAAGCTCCTCTCCTGGCGAGCCGTCTCGGGCATGCTCCACGGGCGCGAGCAGGGGCCGGAGTCGTCGGTGGCCAAGCTGGTGTGGAGCGACCTCGAACAAGAGATCGCCGAGGTGGCGGGTGAGGTGCTCGGAGCCGACGCCAACCAGGGCTCGTGGGGCTACCAGCGGGTCTACGCCCGCTCGTACCCGCTGGTCGGCGGCACCACCCAGATCAACAAGAACGTCATCGCCCAGCGCATCCTGGGCCTCCCGCGGAGGTAGGGCCATGGCCCAGATCCCCGTCGCCACCGGCGCAAGCGTCGACAGCGCCAGCCTCGGCGCCACCCTCATGCACGAGCACGTCTTCGTGCGCACCCCCGACGTCGCCTGGGACTGGGACAGCGGCTGGGGCGACACCGAGGCCCGCGTCGCCGACGCCATCGCCCGGCTCAACGACCTCAAGGCCGCAGGTGTCGACACCATCGTCGACCTCACGGTCCCCGGGAACGGGCGCGACGCGCCCTTGCTGGCGCGCATCGCCGGCGAGACCGCCCTCAACATCGTGGTGGCGACGGGCTGGTACACGTACGAGTCCCTCCCCCCGTCCTTCCACTGGCGATCGCTGCTCGGGGGCGGCACGGAGGCCGTGCTCACCGAGTGGTTCGTGCGCGACATCGAGGAGGGGATCGGCGACACCGGGGTGCGGGCGGCGATCCTGAAATGCGCCACCGACGAGGCGGGTCTGACGCGTGACGTCGAAGCCATCCTCCGCGCCGTGGCCCGCGCCCACCGCCGCACCGGCGTCCCCATCTCCACCCACACGCACCCCGCCAGCCGCAACGGCCTCGACCAGCAGCGGGTCTTCATAGAGGAGGGCGTCGACCTCACGAGGGTCGTGATCGGCCACTCGGGCGACACCACCGACCTCGACTACCTCGAGGAGCTGATCGCCAACGGCTCGCTCATCGGCATGGACCGCTTCGGCGTCGAGGCGACCATGAGCTTCGACGAGCGGGTGGGCGTGGTGGCCGATCTCTGCGCCCGGGGACACGCCTCGAAGATGGTCCTGTCGCACGACGCGTCCTGCTTCATCGACTGGTTCGACGAGGAGATGCTGAAGGCGTCGACGCCCAACTGGCACTACCTGCACATCACCAAAGACGTCGTGCCGGCCTTGAAGGAGCGGGGCGTCACCGACGAGCAGGTGAACGAGATGCTGGTCGACAACCCCCGACGCATCTTCGAGCAGCAGGGGGCTTACTAATGGCGTGGGACTTCCAGACCGAGCCGGAGTTCCAGGAGAAGCTCGACTGGATCGCCGGCTTCGTCAGCGACGAGGTCGAGCCGCTCGACCTCGGCCTCCCCCACCACCTCATCTACGACAAGCGCCACCCGGTGCACGAGGAAGTGGTGCGGCCGCTCCAAGACGAGGTCACGAAGCGAGACCTCTGGGCCTGCCACCTCGGCCCGGAGCTCGGGGGCAAAGGCTACGGGCAGGTCAAGCTCGCCCTCATGAACGAGATCCTGGGCCGCTCGTCGTGGGCGCCGTCCGTGTTCGGGTGCCAGGCGCCCGACTCCGGCAACGCCGAGATTCTCGCCCATTACGGCACCGAGGAGCAGAAGGGCCGCTACCTCGAACCGCTCCTCGAAGGCCGCATCTCGTCGTCGTTCTCCATGACCGAGCCCCAGGCCGGCTCCGACCCCAAGGAGTTCACGTGCCGGGCGGTGCGCGACGGCGACGAGTGGGTCATCGCCGGCGAGAAGTGGTTCAGCTCCAACTTCCGCTACGCCGAGTTCGCCATCGTCATGGCCATCAGCACCCCCGACACGTCGGTGTACGAGGGGGCGTCGATGTTCCTCGTCCCCACCGACACGCCGGGGATCGAGATCGTGCGCCACGTGGGTCTGATGGGCGAACGAGAGGGCGAGGGCGCACACGCCTACGTGCGCTACAACGACGTGCGGGTCCCCGCCGACAACCTCCTCGGCGGGGAGGGCCAGGCGTTCGTCATCGCCCAGACCCGCCTCGGCGGCGGCCGCATCCACCACGCCATGCGGACGGTGGGCATGTGCCAGCGGGCCCTCGACATGATGGGCGAGCGAGCCCTCTCCCGCACGACCCAGGGCGAGGTGCTGGCCAAGAAGCAGATGGTGCAGGACGCCATCGCCGAGTCATGGATCCAGCTCCACCAGTTCCGCCTCCAGGTGCTCCACGCCGCCTGGGTCATCGACCAGTCCGACTCACACCGGGCCCGCCTCGAGATCGCCGCCGTCAAGGTGGCCACGCCCCAGGTGCTGCACGACATCGTCTACCGGGCCATGCACCTGCACGGCGCCCTCGGCGTCTCCAACGAAATGCCCTTCGCCGGGATGTGGGTGGCGGCTCCCGTCATGGGCATCGCCGACGGGCCCACCGAGGTGCACAAGGTGACGGTCGCCCGGCAGGTCCTGAAGGCCTACGAGGCGGTCGACACGCTCTTCCCCAGCGCGCACCTGCCCGACCGCGTCGACGAGGCCCGCAAGCGCTTCGCCCACCTCGTCGACCTCGAAGCGGGAAACCAATAGGGATGGCGACGACCGACCTCGTCGACGCCTCTCGCCTGGCGGCGTGGATGGACCGGGAGGATCTGCCGGGGGCGGGCGAGCCGCTGGCGGTGGAGCCCATCGGCGGCGGGGCGTCCAACGAGTTGCTCTCCATCACCCGGGGCGACGCCCGGATGGTGCTGCGACGGCCGCCCCGCGACGTCCCCGAGGGACGCAACGAGACGATGATGCGCGAGTACCGGGTGCTCTCGGCCCTCGCCGGCACCGACGTGCCCCACGCCCGGGTCCTCGGAGCGTGCGACGACCCCGAGGTGGCGGGGGCCTGGTTCTATGTGATGGAGCACGTCGACGGGTGGTCGCCCATGCAGGTCGACGACTGGCCCGAGCCCTTCCTCTCCGACCTCGACGCCCGCGCCGGCCTCGCCGTCCAGCTCGTCGACGGCATCGCCAAGCTCTCCAAGGTCGACTGGGAGGCCCGCGGCCTCGACGGGTTCGGTCGCCCCGACGGGTTCCACGATCGCCAGGTCGACCGCTGGCTGGCGCACCTGGAGAAGATCAAGTTCCGCGAGCTGCCGGGGCTCGACGAGGCGGCGGCGTGGCTCCAGCATCACCGGCCGAGCCGGTACCAGCCCGGGATCATGCACGGCGACTACCAATTCGCCAACGTGATGTTCGCCCACGGCGCCCCGGCCCGACTGGCCGCCATCGTCGACTGGGAGATGGCCACCGTGGGCGACCCGCTCCTCGACCTCGGCTGGGTGGTCATGGGCTGGCCCGACGAGGGCGAGAACCGCTCCGGCAGCGGCTACGTCGACTACACGGGGATGCCCAACCGGGCCGACCTGCTCGCGTACTACGAGAAGGAGTCTGGGCGGTCGACGGGCGAGATCGACTACTACGTCATCCTCGCCCGCTTCAAGATGGCCTGCGTGCTCGAGGCGGGGTACGCCCGCTACGTGGCCGGTCAGGCCGACAACCCCAAGATGGAGGCCTTCGGCGACGTGGTACTCGACATGGCGACGAAGGCCGCCGACCTGGCCGAGGCGACGGCCCTCTAATGCAGCTCGAGGGCAAGGTCGCGCTCGTCACCGGGGCGAGCCGCGGCATCGGCGCCGCCACGGCCGTGGCCCTCGCCGAAGCCGGCGCCCGCGTCGCCTGCGCCGCCCGCTCGACCGACGCCGACCCCAAGCCCACGCCAGGCACCATCGACGAGACCGTGCGGCGGATCGCGGCCCTCGGTGGCGAAGGGCTGGCCGTGCCCGTCAACCTGGCCGACGACGACGACACCACGCGCATGGTCGAGCGGACGGTGGAGCGCTTCGGCCGCCTCGACGTCCTCGTCAACAACGCCGCCGTCACCTTCCCGGGTGATCTCGACATCGACATGAAGCGCTACGAGCTGGTCATGGCCATCAACACGCGGGCCCCGCTGGTGGCCACGCACCAAGCCGCCACGCACATGGCGACGGCCGGGGGCGGCACCATCCTGAACGTGTCGTCGGTGGCGGGGGTGCGCCCCATCACCGGTCTCCTCGCCTACGGCATGTCGAAGGCGGCGCTGGAGCGCATGACGGTGCAGGCCGCCGACGAGCTCGCCCCGATGGGCATCGCCGTCAACTGCTTCCGGGTCGACATCCCCGTCGCGTCGGAGGGGTTCGTGGCCAACGCGCCCGAACTCGACCACTCGACCTGGGAGCCATCCGAGGTGGCCGCCGAGGGCATCCTGTGGATGCTGGCGCAGCCGCCCGACTACACGGGCCGCGTCGAGGCCATGTCGGAGCTGCGCGAGCGGGAAGGCGTCATGCGCTCGCAGGTCCCAGGCTCGAAAGGAGCGCCCTGACCCGGCGCTCGATCTCGTCGCGGACGGGGCGGACCTCGTCGAGCGGCCGGCCGGCCGGGTCGAGGACCTCCCAGTCCTCGTAGCGGGTGCCAGGGAAGAACGGGCACTCGTCGCCGCAGCCCATCGTGACCACCACGTCAGCCCGCTCCACGTCGGCGTCGGCCCAGCGGCGGGGGGTCTCGCCGGCGATGTCGATCCCCATCTCGGCCATGGCCTCGACCGCCGCCCGGTTCACGGTGTCGGCGGGTGCCGAACCCCCCGAGAGCACCTCGACCCGGTCACCGGCCAGGTGGCGCATGAACCCCGCCGCCATCTGGGAGCGCCCGGCGTTGTGCACGCAGGCAAAGAGCACGACCGGCTTCACGTATGGCGAGCCTCGTGCTCCAGGAGCCACTGCTTCCGGTCGACGCCCCCGCCGTAGTTTCCGATGCCACCTGACGCGGGGACGATGCGGTGGCAGGGCACCACGACCCCCACCGGGTTGGCCCCGTTGGCCGACCCCACGGCCCGGACGGCCCGTGGGGCGCCGATCTGCCGGGCGATCTCCCCGTAGGTCGCGGTCTCGCCGGCCGGGACGGTGCGGAGCGCCTTCCACACCGCCTCCTGGAAGGGCGTCCCGATCGCCTCGACGGGGAGGTCGTCGATCACGCGGACGTCGCCACCGAAGTAGCGGGCCAGCGCGCTGACCATGCCGGCCGGGTCGGGGTGCGGCTCCAGTTCGGCGTCGGGGTAGCGGCGGGCCAGGTGGTCTTCGCCGGTCCCCCACCGGTCGGTGGCCTTCAGCACCACGAGGGCGCCGTCGCGCACGGCGATCTCGATGGTGCCGATGGGGCTGTCGAGCTGGCTGATCAGGATGGTGTCGCTCATGGGCCTGTTGTACGACCCTATCGGGCCCCGCGCTGGTCACATTCGGACAGGCCCCGGGGCCCGAGCGGCCCTGCAGA
Source organism: Actinomycetota bacterium (assembly GCA_016179865.1). Lineage (GTDB taxonomy): Bacteria > Actinomycetota > Acidimicrobiia > IMCC26256 > JACPCJ01 > JACPCJ01. Next base: position 21,297 of record JACPCJ010000110.1, read on the forward strand.
GCGGGAACGGGCCGCGCTGTCCGGATCTGTCCGGCGCGGTGGTGCGAGATGGCGTACAACGGCACCATGCAAGGGTTCACGGCCGTCCTCACGACGGGCATCTACTGCCGGGATGGGTGCGGGGGGGCACCAAAGCCCGAGAACACCATCCCCTTCGCCTTCGCCGCCGCCGCCGAGGCGGCGGGCTTTCGCGCCTGCTACCGGTGCCGCCCGTACCGCGCGTCGGGCCCGGCGCCGTGGGTCGGTCCGCCCGAGCTCGTGTGCCGGGCGGTGCGGCTGATCCTCGACGGCGCCCTCGACGACGGGAGCGAGGATCAGCTCGCGCGTCGCCTCGGAGTGAGCGGCCGTCACCTTCGCCGGCTCTTCGCTGATCATGTCGGCGCGACGCCTGACGCCGTGGCCAGATCGCGCCGATCCCACTTCGCCCGCCGGCTTCTCGATGACACCGACATGCCGATCACCGACGTCGCCTTCGCCGCCGGCTTCGGGAGCGTCAGGCAGATGAACCGGGTCATGAACGAGGTGTTCCGGCAGACCCCCACTCAGCTTCGGGCGCGGCGGCGAAGGACCGACCGACTCGTCGCCGACGGCGGGCTCGACCTCCGGGTGCCCTTCCGGGGTCCGCTCGACTGGCCCGCCATGCTCGCCTTCTTCGCCGCCCGCGCCATTCCCGGCGTCGAGAGCGTCGATCCTGATGCGGGGATCTACCGGCGGACGGTCCGGATCGAGGGGTTCCCGGGCGTGCTCGAAGTGCGCTCGGGCGACTCGGGTGACCACCTCGTGCTCCGAGCCCACCTCCCCCGCTGGGAGGGGCTCATCCACGTCGTCGAACGGGTACGTCGGGTCTTCGACCTCGACGCCGACCTCGACGCCGTTCACCGCTCACTCCGGAAGGACCGTGCCCTGGCGGCCCGACTCCGCACGCACCCCGGCCTGCGGCTCCCGGGAGCATGGGACCCCTTCGAGCTCGCCGTGCGCGCGGTGCTCGGGCAGCAGGTGACCGTGAAGGGGGCGACGACGCTGGCCGGACGGGTCGTCGAGCGCTTCGGCGTTCCGGTGCCCGGTCTCGAGGCCTTGGGCCTGACCCATCTCTTTCCCGAGCCCGCCGCGCTCGCCGACGCCACCCTCGAGCGCGTCGGCCTCCCGCGGGCTCGGGCGGCGACCGTACGGGAGATGGCCCGGCGCGCGCTCGACGGTTCGCTCGTCTTCGACGGCTCCCGCGGCCTCGCCGAGACGGTGGCCGCCCTCGGCGCCATCCCGGGAATCGGGCCCTGGACCGCTCATTACGTGGCCATGCGGGCGTGTGGCGAGCCCGACGCCTTCCCCGCCGCCGACCTCGGAATCCGCCGCGCCCTCGGGAACGGCCGCCCACTCACGGCCCGCCAAGCCGAGCAGCGGGCGGAACCGTGGCGACCGTGGCGTGCCTACGCCGCCGTCCACCTCTGGGCCGGAGGACTTTCGGTTGCTCCGCGCGAGGTGCCTTCCTCCCGCTCGTAGCCCACCAAGAGGGGCACGAACACCGAGGAGCATCCGATGATCAAACGCGCCGTGGCCGTGGCCGCTGCCGCGAGCGCCGTGGCTGGCCTTGCTGCGATCCCGAGCGAGTCGGCCACCATCCCATCCGCATGCGGGGGTGTGGTGACACCGCTCAACCCGATCGGGGAATGCACGTATCTGTACAACGGCAACGGCCCCCCGACGGGGACGGCGATCGGCACCAACGCACGGCCGATGATCTCGATCCACAACGCGCGGGGGTACGAGTTGAGCCACCGGTCGATTTCGCACACGACGGTCTCGGGCAACCTCGTCTGGAGCTACCAGGCGAGCTATTCGCCCTTTGAGCCACCAGCGCCCGGGGACATCCTCATCTGCCGGGCGCGCCTCGTGAACGTCCTGCAAACGGTTCCTGGCGGCCAGGGCGCCATCACCTTCACGTGTCGGTAGGGCGGGTCAGCAGGACGGCGCCGGGCGGGCGGAGAACGCCTCGACCAGCGGCGACCCCTCGTAGCCCGGTGAGGGTGGCGTCGCCCCGAAGAGCCAGGTCACGACAGGTGCAACGTCCATGGTCGACGCCGGCCGGGTCTCCGTACTCGCCTTGACCAGCGAGGACCCCCCCGAGACCACGAGCGGGACGGGAAGGCTCGCCGGGTGCCCGTGGTTGCCCGGCAGAGGGTTGTTGAGCGGCCGGGCCCCCTCGACCCAGTCGCCGAATCGCCACCCCGGCTTCACGAAGGCGATGAGGTCCCCGCCGCGGATACCGATACGAAGGTCGGCCGGGGCGTACACCGACGCCACGCCGTCGAGACCCAGCGCGATCTCGCGCATGCGCTGGACGACGGCGTCCCGCTGTCCGGGGTCGCCGGTGTAGTAGATGACGTCGGCGCCGCCGTTCATGGCCAGCCGGTACTTGCCCGCCACCAACGGGTCGTTGTCGAGCTCGCGCGCCAGCCAGACGAACTGGTGCGGGAGGGACCAGTCCATCGAGTGGTCAGCTACCACGATGAACACTGACGACGCCCACCGCCCGTCGGCCTGGAGGTGGTCGACGATCCGGCCGAGGTTGAGGTCGGTGTCGGCGAGCACGGCGGTGCGGAAGGCGGGGTCGTAGGCCGCGCCCGTGGGGTCGATGTGCCCCGACCGGTCGACGTCTCCGAGGTTGACGAAGGTGAACCGCGGGTCATTGGCGTCGAGGATGCCGATGAGGGCGTCGGTCGTCCTGACGTCGACGACGTGGTCGCTGACCGGGATGTACAGGTCGTTCGGGGACGACGGCGTCCACTGCACGTCGGGCAGGCCCGCGAACAGATTGTTCAGGTATTTCTTCGACATGACCGCCGCCGTCGTCCCGCAGCCGTCGAGGGTCGTGAAGAGCGTCTCGGCCATGAGGTCGCTCGGCTTCTCGGCCTTCCGCTGCACCCAGGTACCACTGCTGTTGTCGTAGATCTCGTTGGCCGGAACGCCGTGGCGGTCGGCGGGGACGCCCGTCACCATCGCCGTGTGGTTGGGCAGGGTCTCGGCCACGTGCGTGGCCTGGGCAGCCGCATACTCGGTTCCCGACGCCCTGAGCGCCGACAGCCGGGGCATGAGCACCGGGGTGATCTCGTCGCTGTTCAGACCGTCGACGACCACCGCGTAGACCCGGAGGATCCCGTCCCCACCCAGGGCTCGGGTCCCGGTCCCAGCCGGGTCAAAGAGCTGCGCCGCACTGGCCCACCGTCCGCGCGCCACCGCCAGCCCGGAAAGGGCAGCGCCAGCGCGGAGAAAACTCCGCCGATCCACTGAAGCCTCCGATTCTCCGGGCGCACCGTGAACGGTGCCACCCAGACGCCTGGCCCCTGCCCCGGCGGTATTACGGGCGAGCCCCCAACACCTCGCGCTGATTTCTTGGGAACGAGGGCTAGCCGAACACGACGCGCAGGTGGTCGGGGCCGCGGAAGGCAAATCCCACGACGTCGGGCGGCGGGCACGAGGGGTCGAGCCGCACGTTGGGGAGCCGGTCGAGGACCGCCTCCAGCGCCGTGCTCATCTCGGCCCGGGCCAGGTGCATCCCCAGGCACTGGTGCCGGCCGGTGCCAAAGGCCAGGTGGGGTTGCATCGGGCGGTCCGGGTCCCAGGTGTCGGGATCGGGCACGAACGCCGGGTCGCGGGCGGCGGCGCCGGTGGCAGGCAGCAGGTCGGTGCCGGCCGGGAGCGTCACCTCGGCCAGTTCGACTTCCTTGGTGGTGATCCGCGACACGAGGGTCACGGCCGTCTCCCAGCGCAGCGTCTCTTCGATGATCGCCGGGATCATCGAACGGTCCTCCCGCACCCGGTCGAGCACGTCGGGGCGGCTGAGGATGGCGGCGAACATCGACCCCGACGCCCGGTAGGTGGTCTCGGCACCGGCGGGGAAGAGCAGCCGCAGGAACCCGTAAATGTGCTCGTCGTCGAGCTGGTCGCCCTCGACGTCGGCGTGCACGATGTCGGACACGAGGTCGTCCCGGCGGTTCTGCTTCCGATCCTCGACGATGGGCGTCAGCAGATCGCGAAGCTTGCGGCTCGCCTCGAACGCTTGGGGGTGCGCAGGGCCGAGGTTGATTTCCTCCGTCCAGTGGTGGATCTGGTCGAAGTCCTCGTCGCCCACCCCGAGCATGGCGGCGATGATCCGCACCGGGAAGCGGCTCGTGAACTGGGTGACGAGGTCAGCCTTCCCGTCCTTCCCGTCCTTCCCGTCCTTCCCGTCCTTCTCGAACTCATCGATGAGGCCGTGGATGATGGGCGTGACGATCTGTTCCTCGGTCCGTTCCATGGCCGACGGGCGGAAGGCGTAGGCGACGATGTTTCGGTAGCGGCGGTGCTCCTCGCCGTCCATCCCCACGATCATGGGGCCCATGATCTGGCCGATGCCGACGGCGTTGCTCGTCGACGAGTAGGTCTCGTTGTCCCGGAGCACTTGCTCGACGAGGTCGTGCGAGAGCAGGAGATAGGCCGGGAAGTCGTCGCTCAGACGCGCCACCGGGCACTCGCCGCGCTGCTCGGCCCACGCCGGGTACGGATTGAACTCAGGATCGATCGGGTTGGTCGACGCGAGTTTCCTCGCCTCCTCGTTCATCGCGGTGGTCCCCCTCGTTGCCCTTTGCCTATGCCTTGACCAGGTTCTGGCCGTTCTCGCCCGCCACCAGCTCGACCTCGGCCCCCACCCACTCGACCTTCTCGACCTCGGCGAGCAGGTCAGCATCGGTCATTCGGGCGTAGGCCCGCTCGCCGCCGGGCAGATCGACCACGGCCAGCCCCCACTCGGGAGCGCCGTCTCGGCCGTGGGCCACGGTGTAGGTGGCGACGGTGACGGGCCCGGTCGCCTGATCGCGAATCACCTTCGCCGGATGCTCCGCTCGCACCCGTTCCTGCACCGCCGCTTCGTCGGGCAGCCCCACCGGGCCGGGCTCGATCGCGTATGCGGCGTAGACGTGCTTCGTCATGTGCATCCCGACACCCGACACCAGCCCCACCGACCCCGGGTCCTCGCGCAGGACGCCTGTCATGGTGGCCACGGCGTGGGTCATGTAGTTGCTCCCCGCCCCCCCGGCGAACGGCAACCCGCCCGTCACGGTCACACCCCGCGGGTCCCCCGGGACCAGCCCCAAGGCGTCGAGCCCGTAGAAGACCGAGCTGGCGAAGCAGGAGTAGAGATCGAGGGTCGGCCGCCGCCTTCATGGCCGGCGAGCCCGAGAACGACTCGTGCTCGGCCAGGTAATACGGGTCCTCGGCGTAACACCAGCCCCGCAGATACACCCGCCGTTCCGGCGGGACCCCGAGGTCGTCGGCCGCCTCGTGGGAGGCCACGATCACGGCCGCCCCCATGTCGACGTCCATCACCGAAACGGAGAACTTGGTGTACGGGTAGCCGACGAGCCGGTTGTCCGCGGTCGGGGTCATCAGCTCCGAGGCCGACCGCTCCACTGGGAACCAGGCGCAGGGGTTGGCGGCCGCGACCGCCGTCATGGGCGCGAGCAGTTCGCCGATGGCCTCCCGATACGGCTCGGGGTCGACGCCGAGCCCGGCCCGGCGACCGACATCGAAGACGGGAAAGGTGAGCCAAGCCTGGAACACCTCGTGGGCGACTTCTGCGGGGTGAAAGGGCGCCTCGAACGGGAACGGCGGGGGCTCGGGGTCGCGGAACGACCACTCGGGCCGCTCGCCCGCCTTCTTCAGCCGCCGCTTGGTGTCGAGGGCTTCTGCCCCGGTGATGACGGCCACCCGGCTCTCCCCTCGCAGGATCGCCGCCGCCGCCTCGTTGATGAGCTGCTGGGGGCGGGTGCCACCGATGCCCGCGTACTCCGAGAAGGCCGGGCTGATGTTCAGGCGCTTGGAGAGCCGGCCCGAGGGGTCGTCGTATTGCCACGACTGGCAGTACACGATGCGCAGGGCGTCGACAGCGGCGAGCACGTCGCCCCGGGCCGAGGCGTCGGCCGCAGCTGCCCGGATCACCGTCTCCCACTGGTCGAGCGGCTCGGGCGCGGGCCCGTCGTCCGGCCGCGACACGAACTGACCCACGCCGATGACGCACGGGCTCCAAGGGTCGACGGTCACCGGGCTTTCCACTCGGGGGCCCGCTTCTCGGCAAAGGCCCTGGGGCCTTCCTTGGCGTCCTCGGTCATGAAGATGCGGCCCGCGATCTCGCTCTCGATGTCGTAGGCCTCCTTGGCGCTCACCCGCGACCCCCGGAGCACCGATTCCTTCGTGCCCCAGACGGCGAGCGGGGCGTTGGCGATGATGCGCCGGGCCCAGTCGTGGGCGCGGTCCATGAGCTGGTCGGCCTCCACGATCTCGTTGATGACCCCCATGCGCAGGGCGTCCTCGGCCGGGAAGGCCTCGGCGGTCAGCAGCATCGCCATGGCGTGGACGTAGGGGATCTGGCGGGGCAATCGCACGGTGGTGCCGCCGCCGGCGAACAGCCCCCGCTTCGGCTCCATCACCCCGAAGGAAGCGTTGGGCGTGGCGATGCGGATGTCGGTACCGCAGAGCATCTCCATCCCGCCTGCCACCGCCGGCCCGTCGACGGCGGCGATCACGGGCTTGTTGAGCTTCACACCCCGCAGCACGGCGTCGGTCGAGTCGGAGAGCTTGCAGCCGTCGAGCTCGGTGACCTCGCCGGCCTGGATCTTGGCCTGGAGTTCGGTGACCTGGGGGATGAACGTCTTCAGGTTGGCACCCGACATGAAGTGGCCCGGTACCCCCGTGATGATCGCCGCCCAGATGCCGTCGTCCTCGGAGCAGCGGTGCCAGCAGTCGGCGAGGTCACGGAAGCCGTACATGTCGAGGGCGTTGCGCGACTCGGGGAAGTCGATGGTGATGACGGCGATGTGATCGTCGCCGGTCTCGAAATGCACGGGCATGCGGAGCGTCTCCGGGTCAGATCGGGGAGTCGGTCAGGGCAATGGTGACGGTCTTCGTCTCCAGGAACCCCTCGATCGACTGGCGGCCGCCTTCCCGGCCGAGGCCCGACTCCTTGAACCCGCCGAAGGGGGCGTTGGGCATCACGGTGTAGCCGTTCACGCCGAACGAGCCCGCCCGGACAGCCTTGGCCACCCGGATGGCCCGGCGGATGTCGTTGGTGTGGACCGACGCCCCGAGGCCGTAGTTCGTCTGGTTGGCGAGTCTCACCGCGTCCTCCTCGTCACGGAACGGGATGGCTGCGAGGACGGGCCCGAAGATCTCCTCCTGGGCGATGGTCATGGAGTTGTCGACGTCCGCGAACAACGTCGGATTCACGAAGTTGCCCGCCGCCAGGTCGCCACCGGGCCGGTCGCCGCCGCACACGAGGCGCCCACCCTCGGCGGAGCCCTTCTCGATGTAGCCGACCACCTTGTCGAGCTGACGCTGGTTGATGAGCGGGCCGGAGGTGACGGCAGGGTCGAACGGATCGCCGAAGGTCGTGGCGGCGGCCATGGCGACGGCGCCGTTGACGAGGTCGTCGTAAATCGACTCCTGGACGAGGGCCCGGGTGTGACACACGCACCCCTGGCCCGACAGGCCGAACGACACCATGCCCATGGCGGTGGCCGCCGCCGAGGCAACGTCGACGTCCTCAAAGATGATGTTGGGGCTCTTGCCCCCCAGCTCCAGACTCACGCGGGCGATGCGGTCGGCCGCCGCCTCCATGATGCGCTTACCCACCAGCCGGCTGCCGGTGAACGTGATCTTGTCGACGCCCGGGTGGGTGATGAGGGCTTCGCCAGTGGTCGAGCCGGGGCCGAGCACGAGGTTGAAGACCCCCTTGGGGACGCCCGCCTCCTCGAGGATCTGGGCCATCCGGATCACCGAGAAGGTGGCGTACTCCGACGGCTTCAGCACCACCGTGCAGCCCGCCGCCAGGGCCGGGGCCACCTTCTGCGCGAACAGCATGACCGGGGCGTTCCAGGGGATGACGGCCGCCACCACGCCCACCGGCTCCTTCAGGGTCAGGATCTGGAAGTCGGAGCCCGTGTAGGTGGGGAGCGTTTCGCCGGCGATCTTGTCGACCCAGCCCGCGTGGTGGTCGAAGGCGTCGGCGGCGAAGTCAGCCGACACCTGGTAGATGGAGCCGAAGCTGATGGGCAGGCCGTTGTCGAAGGTTTGCGTGCGGCTGAGCTCGTCGGCGTGGTCGGCCAGCAGCTCGCTCACGCGCCGGAGGAGCTTGATCCGGTCCTTGGCCTTCCACCTCGGCCAGTCGCCCTCGTCGAAGGCCCGGCGGGCGGCGGTGACGGCCCGGTCGACGTCGGCGGCGGAGGCGACGCCGAACTGTCCGCACTCCTCGTTGGTGGCCGGGTGGACGTGGGTCCACGACTCACCGGACGTGCCCTCGACCCACTCGCCGTCGACGAAGCTCTGGCCGTCCTTGATCCCGAGCTCGTCCTTGTGCGGCAGTACCGACAGCGCCATCGAGACGCCTCCCATCATCCGGCCCAGCGGGTTGCAGATTCCTGACGCGGGTGTCAGGTTTACCACCCGAACGCGCGTTTGAACAGGTCGAGCGCGCCCTCCAGGCCCCTCGACCGTAAAGGTCATGAACCGGTGCTGGGACGGGGGTTCGCGACCGTTAGGGGGGACAGATGAAGCGGCTGGTTGGTATCACGGTCCTGGTCGGAGCGATTCTCGCTCCGAACCCCGCGCTGGCCGTCCACACGACGTGCTCCACGCAGCAGGACGAAACGGTGCCGGTCCCGAGCGGCGTGCTCGTGCCCGACAGCCACGTCCGCATCCTCGTGCCGCCCGCGTACTGCGACGCTGGCAACAGCACCGCGTATCCCGTCCTCTACCTGCTGCATGGTGCCGGTGACACGTGGGCGACGTGGGTCGACAACACCGACGTCGAGACCTTCGCCGCAAACTTCGACGTGATCATCGTGATGCCCGACGCGGGGCACGGGAACGCCCTCGGCAACGAGGCGGGCTGGTACTCCGACTGGGTCGACGGTTCACGAGACTGGGAGACCTTCCACACCGACGTCCTCGTCGACTGGGTGGACGCCAACTACCGCACCCTGGAGGACCCCGAGCACCGGGCCCTGGCGGGACTGTCGATGGGTGGCTTCGGCGCCCTGAAGTACCTCGCCCGCCACCCCGACGTCTTCTCGACGGCGGCGTCGTTCTCGGGTGCGCTGGACATGATGTATGGCTGGCCCGGCAGCGGCCCCGTCTTCGGGTTGCTGCACAGCCAGTTCGGCACCCCCGACGACCGGGTGTGGGGGAACCAGCTCACCGCCGCCGCCGTCTGGCGTGAGCACAACCCCGCCGACCTCGCCCGCAACGGCGAGTTCGCCGGAACGACCGTGCTCGTCACCACCGGCACGGGCACCCCCGGCGGCCACGCCGGCGAGGAACCCGGGAACCCGGGCGGGTACGGCCTCGAGCAGTTCATCTGGCAGATGAACGGGGACTTCGCGGCGAACCTGGCCATCGGCGGCGGTTCGCTGAACCCCGGCGGCGGCCACCCGTCCGCGGCTCCGGGCCCGGCGAACTGGTTCTATCCCGGCGGGTTGCACTCGTGGCCGTACTGGCAATCGGCGCTGCACTGGGCTCTCCCCGAGCTCGTGGAGGCCATCGACTGACGCCGGTCAGTCGAACTCGGGCTCCACGAAGTCGGAGGGTTTGGGGTCGCGTCGCTCGATCTCGGTGACCTCGCGCACGCCAATCGAAGCGGTGTAGGCGAGCACGGCCACCAGAAGCACCCGCCCAGCCGGCGTGACCCATGAAGGGCGGGACTGGGTGGTCGAAACGGCACCGAGGGCACACACGGCCAAGCCGACGACAAAACCGATACCCGTCGGGATGACGAGGAGCAGGGGAGCGAAGGCGAGGAAGCGGGGAAAGCGCAGCGGCGTCGTTTCATACCAGTTCCGGAGCCGGTCGGCGATCAGAGGAACCAAGAACCCGAACAGCCCCGACAGCAGGACGAACAGGGCCACGGGAAGCCAGATCGGCTCGAGGATGGAGAAGTCGCGCCCCTCGGAGTCGACGAACAGCTGCGTTCCGATCGCAACCCCGATGGCGGCGCCGGCCCAGCGCCGGCGGGTGGGGGTGGTGGGGAGGAACTGGCGGATGATGGCGTAAAACCAGCCCCCGATGACGCCGCCGAAGATCCCGCCGAAGAGGATGAGGCCGATCGTCCCCTCCAGCGTGACCTCGCCGATCTCCAGACCGTCGTCGGTGAAGGCTCCCTGCACCGCGTCGCTGGAAGTGACCGCCAGGATGCGCATGGCGATGCGGCCGCCGACACCGAAGACGAGCACTCCGGCCAGGATCCCGGCCACCGTGGCCCACGCCCACAAACGCAGGAAGCGGGCAAAGGCCGGACGGAACTCGGTCGGCGCCGACGCGGCAGGTGCGTCCACGCCCACCACCTTAGGGAAGAGCGGCGACGGCCTCCCCGGCGACCTTCACCTCGCCGTCCTGGTTGGCCAGTGAGACCTCGAGGTCGACGAGATTCTCCTCACCTTCCTTGCGCTTGGCCGTCACCACGACCTTCGAGACGAGGGTCTCCCCGGGCCAGGTCTGCTTGGTGAAGCGCACCTTGTAGGTCTTGAGGTTCCCGACGCCGACCCAGTCAGTGATGGCCTTGCCGAGCAGGCCCATGGAGAACATGCCGTGGCCAAACACCGACGGGAGACCGGCCTCCTTGGCCTTCACCTCGTCGTGGTGCATGGGGTTGAAGTCGCCCGATGCGCCCGCGTACATGACGAGGTCGGTGCGCGAGAGTTCGTGGCGAATCTCCGGCGCCTCGTCACCCTCGTTGACGTCGTCGAACTTCAGCTTGTCCTCGGCCATCCCTCACACACCTCCGTTGTGGGCCTCCTCAGCATGTGAGTTTCCTGACACGCGTGTCAACTTGCGCGGCGACTGAACCGTGACCGTTCGGCACTGGTCTTTCACAACCTCGCTACAGTCCGGGCGTGCCGGAACCCCGAGATCTCGTCACCCAGCTCGTCACTTTCCCGCTGCGCATGGCCGGCGAAGTGCTCCGGCTCCCCGAGTCCTTGAAGGCGCTGCGGATGCTCACCGAAGACCTCGCCGCCACCTCGCGAATCGTGCGCACGACCATTGGCGAGGTGGCGTCGACGCTGGAGCCACTCACCGGCGCCGTCGACCGCGTGGCCAACATCGACCGCGCCGTCGCCGACCTCCATGCCGTGTTCTTCTCGGTCCTGGAACGGGTTCCGGGCGGGAAGCGCGCCCTCAAGGGCACGCCCCTCGACCGCGAACTCGAGGCCGATCCCTCCGAGCGCCTCGCGGACTGACTCGCTTTTGCCCTATTGCGCCGCCACAGAGCGGCGTTCGGGGGCAGAAGCAACCGGAGCACCAGCGCTTGTGTCCGAAGATGCCGCATGGAGACGCGGCACAAGGACAAAAGCGAGGAAGGCACCGACGGCCATCACCGGGGGCAGGGTGGCCCACTGCCATCCGGTGGCCGAGCCGTCGCCCCAGTAGGGGTTCGTCACCGGGCTGTTGAACCAGGCGCCGTGGTACAGGACGAAGCCGATCGGGATCGCGAGCCCGAGGAGCCGGGCCAGCGACCGGGCCCAGTCCCGGCCGGCGGCGGCCGCGCCGGCGGCCACCCCAGTGGCCAGCAGGAAGCCAATCCCGCCAATGAACCCGGTCAGCCCGCCCTCCTCCGACGCTCCTTCCGGAGCCGGAGCCAGCCCGTGGAGGAACTGGAGCACGGTAAGCAGGGCGAGGGGCAGGGCGAGGCGCTTCACGGTTTCCGCAGATGTCGTTCGAGGATGGGTCATGCCGGCATTCTCGCGCCCCGACGCCCGCTACGGCCGGAGAGTTCTCCCCGTCAACACGGCGCTCGCCTGCCGTGCCGCCCGCAGGCCACTGAGATACGCCGCCTCCACGGTGTCGGCCACGGGGCTCCACACCGTCGCCGACCCCGCCCACACCAGCGCCCCGGTGTCGGGGGCGGCGAGCGCCGCCCGCGCCCCGACGGCGCCGGGGGGCAGGAACGTGTAGCCGCCCAGGGAATTCGGGTCGGTGAGCCAGTCGACGAAGCGAGCGTCGCGCACCAGCCGGCGCGGGTGGGCCTTCGGGAACACCCGCTCGAGATCATCGAGGACGATGTCGGGCGCCTTGTCCGGCCCGGCCTCAGAGAGCGCCCGGGCCCGCGGCCCGGTGGCGTAGGCGATGAGGACGGGCGCGCCGGCGGTCCCGAACGACGTGGGCCAATAGAGCGTGACGGGTCCGTCGCCGCACACAAGCTGGGCCATGCGGCGAGGCCAGAAGCGATCGTCGAAGCGCAGCAGCACCTTCGCCACCGCCCCAGTCCGGATGCGGGCGATGGCATCGAGCTTCGACGGCGGGAGCGGCGGATCAAACGCCACCGCGCCAGAAGCCAGGACGCCGTGCGGGAGGGTCGTCACCGCGGCGCGGGCCGAGAGGACCCGGCCGTCATCGGCCTCGACTTCGACGCCCTCGACGCTCCACGCCACCCGCGCCACTCGCCAGCCGAAGCGCACGTCGACCCCGGTCGCGACGTGTTGCGGCAGCAGGTCGTACCCGTCGAGGACACGGTGGTTGAGGCCCTCTTCCAGGTGGAGCACGCCGTCGGACACCAGGCCCCGCATTCCGACCTCGTCGGTGCCACCGGGAAGATGGGCGGTGAGCGTGAGCTGGGCCAGCTCTTTGGCCCGGCCCCGGTAGCCCTTCTCCTCAATGAAGGCGGCGGCGCTCCGGTCCCCGCCCGTCAAGTGGTGGAGCGACCAGAGGATGTCGAAGCTCCGCCACACCCCGGGGTGGGTGAGGTGCAGCGGGAGCCAGCGGGTACGGCCGCCGAGGTGGAACCAGGAGTACCGGAGGTACGGCACGGGCTGGACCCGCAGGCCCGCTCGGCGCACGTCGGTCCACGTCGCCGCTCCCACGCCGTGCACGAACTCCGCCCCCGCCTCGATGGGGGCGTCGGCGAAGTCGCGGATGCTCCACACCCGCCCGCCGATGCGCTCACCCGCCTCCAGCACGGTGACGCCAGCGCCTCCGCTTGCCAGGGCGCGGGCGGCGCCGACACCGGCCATGCCGGCGCCGATGACGACGACGTCGGCCTGCTCGCTCAGGACTGCCTCGAGCGCTTGGCTTCGCCTTGCTCCTCGAACCGGATGAGGCCCCAGCGCAGCGCCCGGTTCACTCCCGGGAGGGCGAACATCACGGCGGGGGCGCCAAACTGCCGGGGCACCGTGAGGTGCGGGATCTCGCGGCGGATGGCCTTGACGATCGCCTTCGCCACCACCGACGGTGGGTACTTCTTCCCCTGGTACGACGACGGCGACTCGTCCCACTCCCAGATCTCGGTGTCGATCGGGCCCGGGGCGACCACCGAGGTGTGCACGCCGGTGCCGTGGAGGTCGACACCGATGCCGTGCGTCCACATCGAGAGCGCCGCCTTCGACGCCGCGTAGGCCGTCTCTTTGGGATTCGGGATGTAGCCGGCCACCGAGGTGACGCTGACGACGTGGCCCCGGCCGCGCTCGATCATGCCCGGCAGGGCGGCGAGCGTCGGGTACACGGAGCCGAAGAAGTTGACGGCCATGACCCGCTCCACGTCGTCCACGGTCATCTCGGCCGCCGACTTGTGGGAGCTGATCCCGGCGTTGTTGATGAGGATGTCGACCGAGCCCAGGCGCTCCTGTGCCTGAGCGATCACCTTCTCGCAGTCCTCGCGCCGAGCCACGTCGCCGACGGCGGCGAACGAGGAGGGCGCGTCCTTCCGGCACCTCTCGGCCACCGCCTCCAGCCGGTCCTCCCGGCGGGCCATGACGACCACGCTTGCCCCGGCGGCGGCGAGCGCCACCGCCGCCGCCTCGCCGATCCCCGAGGACGCCCCCGTGACAAGCGCCACCGATCCCTCGATCTTCATCGCTTCCTCCCCTCCGAGCCCCAGTTCTTGACGGCGAATTCCGTGTATACGGCGGAATTCACCGTCAAGAACGAGGGCGTGCGCCTACGGCTCACGAGCGTTCGATCAGCCAGTCCCCGATGAGCGGGAACACCTCGGCCGGCGCCGGGCGACCCACGAGCAGGTCGTCGTGGCCGTAGTCGACCGAGAACCCCTCGCTCACGCCGACCCGCACGAAGGTGACGTCGCCGCCGCCCAACGCCTTGGCCGTCGCCTCCACGGCGTCGGGCAGCCGCTGCAGGTCGGCGGCGGCGGCGAGGGCCAGCACCGGGAGGCGCACCTCGTCGAGCCGCTCCGACCGCACCGTGGACCCGTCGAGGCTCCGCATGACCCCGTGCTCGACCCAGTCGCCGAACTGGTCGGCGAGCACCGTCGACTCGTCGGGGATGCCGTTGCGGAAGTAGCGGGAGACGGGCACGGCGTCGGTGTGGGCCATCCGGAAGCTGCTCTCGAGCTGGCGCGAGCCTGTGGCGGCGAGGATCGGCCCGGCCATCGACGCCCCGGCCCGGAACGGGATGCGGCCCTTCCGGCGCGCTCGGGGCGGCGCCGTCACCCCGGGCACCTTGGCCGACGGTGGCGTGACCACGGGCGCGCCAAGGGTCACGGCCCCGCGCACCCTCCCGGCCGTCCCCGAAATGGCGGCCGCGTAGACGGCCTGCCCACTCATCTCGAGCCCGATCCAGAACGCCTGCTCGGCCCCCGCCGCCTCGCAGGCCAACTCGACCGCGGCCGGGAGGTCGTGGTCCACGAAGTCGTCGAAGCTCCAGTGGAGCGAGCGATCGGGCCCCGCTACCCGCTCAAGGCCCTCCGGGCCGGGCCGCTCGGGCCGTGCTGAGGGCCAGCTGTCGCCCCGTCCCCGAAGGTCGACGGCATACACGTCGAATCCGGCGCCGGCGAGGAAACGCGCCAGCGACACGTCGGACGCCAGGTCGTAGATGAGGCTCGTCCCGGCGAAGCCGTGGCAACAGACCACCGGGAAGGGTCGGGCTGCGGCGCCGGGGGCGGGTCGGTAGCGGGCCACACCCAGACGCCAGCCGTCGGTCGTCTCGGCGACGAGGCGCTCGTCGGGTTCTCCCTGCCAGTCGAAGCGCCGGTACCAGCGGCGCACGCCGGTTACGGTTCCGAGGGCGCCGGCAGCAGCAATCCCCAGGCGGCGCGCCCTCATCGCTTCCCCCGTTCTTCGGTCAGCTCCCGCCGGAAGGTGCTGCGCGTCCCAACCCGGTAGATCGGCGGCACGAGGTGGCGGGCCAGCGACGCCTGGCGGAGCCACCGGGGCACGTACGGCTCCAGCCGGTTCTTCTCGACGGCCGCCATGACCACGGCGGCGACGGCGTCGGCGGAAACGGGCTTCGGGGTCTTGCGCTCGTAGGCGTGCCCGCGAGCGTCGAAGAAGCCGGTCGCCACCGGGCCGGGATTGACCATCGACACGCCCACACCAAACGGCGCCAGCTCCACCGACAGCGCTTCGGTGAGCCCGACCTGGGCGAACTTGCTGGCCGAGTAGGCGGCTTC
>JACPCJ010000052.1 GCA_016179865.1 Actinomycetota bacterium
GTCAACGCCCTGTTCAACGCCGCCGACGAGGACGCCGCCACCGGCGGGCCCGACATCGTGCGGGGCATCTACCCCCAGGTGGCCACCATCGACGCCTCGGGCTTTCTCATGCTCGAAGACACCGAGGTGGCCGAGCGCACCCGAGTGCTCCTCGAGCGCCTCGAATCCGGTGCCGCCCCTGACGAAGGCGAGGCCTCGTAATGGGCGTGCCCTTCTACGTCTCGCCCGAGCAGGTGATGAAGGACCGGGCCGACTACGCCCGCAAGGGCATCGCCCGGGGCCGCAGCCTGGTGGCCATGGAGTATGAGAACGGCGTGGCGCTGGTGGCCGAGAACCCGTCCCGAACTCTGTTCAAGATGGCCGAGGTCTACGACCGCATCGCCTTTGCCGGGGTGGGGAAGTACAACGAGTTCGAGACCCTGAAGATCGCCGGCGTCCGCCACGCCGACATCAAGGGGTACTCGTACTCCCGCGACGACGTGACCGCCCGGGGCCTCGCCAACGCCTACGCCCAGACCCTCGGCAACATCTTCACCCACGAGATGAAGCCCTACGAGGTCGAGATCCTGGTGGCCGCCGTCAGCCGATCGGCCGACGACCCGAACGAGCTGTACCACATCCTCTACGACGGCACCGTCATGGACGAGCACGGCTTCTCCGTGCTCGGGGGTGAGGCCGAGACCATCGGCGAGTACCTCCAGGCGCACTACGAGGAAGGACTCGACGAGGGGGCCGCCATCCGCCTCGGCGTCGCCGCCCTTCAGGCCCCCGAGGGGACAGAAGACCTGGCACCGGCCGATCTCGAGGTGGCGGTGCTCGATCGGTCAAACGGCCGTCGCGCCTTCCGGCCCATCCGCGGCGACGCCCTGACGGCCGCCCTGTCGGGCTAAAGCTGCTACGAGAAGAACCGCGCCAGCACGCTCACAACCAGCATCGTGAGCACGACGGCAAGCGCCACCCGACCCGTCCAGGTCCAAACGGGCGGGTCGCGACGGCTCGAGCCCATGGCGCTGTCGACCTCGGCGGCGAGCATGACGAGGCGGGCGTCGTCGAGCTGATCTTCGGGGATCCAGACGCTGATTGCCCCCGCATCACCCAGCATGAATGGGTAGGGCGTCTCTACGGAGCCCCGCATCTCGGCGTCGAGACCTTCGGCCTGGAGGCGGGCGGCGATGACCTTGGCCTCGAAGGAATTGGTCGTGGTGAGCAGCACCCGTGCGGGCACGGCTTCATGGTACGACTGCCCTACGCTGAGGATCTCCATGGCGGTGGGTGGGGCCCCACAGGGGTGCCCGCCGACAGGCGACCGAGGCCGGTACGGCCGAAGGGAGCAAGGCAAGTTGGAGCGGCGGATCCTCGGGCTCGAGAACGAGTACGGCGTCACGTGCACCCTGCGCGGGCAGCGCCGCCTGAGTCCCGACGAAGTGGCGCGGTACCTCTTCCGGCGGGTGGTGTCGTGGGGCCGGTCGAGCAACGTGTTCCTGGAGAACGGCGCCCGCCTCTACCTCGACGTCGGGAGCCACCCCGAGTACGCGACGCCCGAGTGCGACACGGTCCACGACGTCGTCGTGCACGACAAGGCGGGGGAGCGCATTCTCGAGGGGCTTCTTCGTTCGGCCGAACAGCGGCTTCGCGAGGAGGGCATCCGGGGTGAGATCTACCTCTTCAAGAACAACACCGACTCGGCGGGCAACTCCTACGGGTGCCACGAGAACTTCCTCGTCGAACGCGAGGGCGACTTCGCCCGCTTCACCGACATCCTGATCCCATTCCTCGTATCCCGGCAGGTCTACGCCGGGGCGGGCAAGGTGCTGCAGACGACGCGGGGGGCGATGTACTGCATCGCCCAGCGCGCCGAACACATCTGGGAGGGAGTGTCGTCAGCGACCACCCGCTCCCGCCCCATCATCAACACCCGCGACGAACCCCACGCCGACGCCGAGCGGTTCCGCCGCCTTCACGTCATCGTGGGCGACTCGAACATGAGCGAGTACACGACCTTCCTGAAGGTCGGCGCCACGGCGCTGCTGCTCCGCATCCTGGAAGAAGACAAGGGTTCCTGGCGCGACCTCTCACTCGAGAACCCGATCCGGGCCATCCGCGAGATCAGCCACGACATGTCATGCCGGCGCAAGGTCCGCCTCGGGAACGGGCGGGAGCTGTCGGCAATAGAGATCCAGCTCGAGTACCTCGCCCGGGCCCAGAAGTTCGCCGATCGCCGGGGTCTGAATCCCATGGAGGAGCAGGCGCTCAAGATGTGGGAACACGTGATGGCGGGCCTCGAAACCGACCCGCTGTCGCTGAAGCGCGAGGTCGACTGGGTCATCAAGTTCCAACTGATCGAGGCCTACCGCGCCAAGCACGACTTGCCGCTGACCCACCCGAAGGTGGCGATGATGGACCTCATGTATCACGACGTGAACCGGGCCCGGTCGCTCTATTACATGCTCCAGCGTCAGGGCCTCGTCGACCGCGTCGTGGGCGACGAAGAGATCGAGGAGGCCATGTCGACCCCGCCCCAGACCACCCGGGCTCGCCTCCGGGGCGAGTTCATCCGCCGGGCCAAGGCCAAAAAGCGCGACTACACGGTCGACTGGGTGCACCTGAAGCTCAACGACCAGGCCCAGCGCACCCTGCTGTGCAAGGACCCGTTCAAGGCCCACGACGAACGCGTCGAGCGCTTGATCGCGAGTCTCTGAGCCCCACCGAGAAGAGCGGAATGCCCAACTACCGCACGGGTCGCGTCGTCGAGGTCTTGGCCTCGCGCCCGGGCCTGCAAAAGGTCACGGTCGAGATCGACGGCACGGCGCAGCGTTCCTACGTCCTCACCGGCCTCGTAGGCACGGTCGCCCCCGGCCAGCGTGTGGTCGTCAACACGACCGCCGTCGACCTCGGGCTCGGGACCGGAGGCTGGCACTTCGTCCACTGGAATCTGGACCGCGACGCCTACGCCCAGGCCGGCCCCGGTCACATCATGAAGCTCCGCTATACCAGCCTCCAGGCGGACACTGGCTGCGTCGAGGAGCACGACGATGGCCTCTCCGAGGCGACCACACTCGGAGGGATGCCCGTCGTCCACTGCGCCCTCCACAGTCAGCTCGCCGCCGCCGCCGCCGCGTTCAAGGAGCGGGCCCCGGCGGCCCGGCTGGCTTACGTGATGACCGACGGCGCGGCGCTGCCGCTCGCCCTCTCGGACCTGGTGGCTGACCTCGTCGCTCGGCGCCTCCTCGATGTGACCGTTACCGCCGGCCACGCCTTCGGTGGCGACCTCGAGGCGATCAACGTCCATTCGGCGCTCGCCATCGCCCATCACCACGCGGCGGCCGACGCCGTGGTCGCCGCCGTGGGACCTGGGATCGTCGGCACGAACACCGCGCTCGGACATACGGGCCTCGAGGCGGCCACCGTTCTCGACGCCGCCGCCGCGCTCGAGGGCAGGCCGATCGCCGCGCTGCGGGTTTCGTTTGCCGACCCCCGGGAGCGCCACCAGGGGGTGTCCCACCACAGCCGGACGGCCCTGGGCGTCGTCGCCCGATCACGGTTTTGCGTGCCGGTTCCTGCGCTTGGGGGAGAGGAGGAGGAGCGCATCCGGGCCGACCTGAAGAGCTCGGGCATCGAAGAGCGGCACGACGTGGTGTCCGTCGACGCCGGAGACGTCCTCGCCCGCTTCGACCGCCATGACCTCGAGGTGTCCTCGATGGGGCGTCCGGCGGGTACCGACCCTGCCCTTCACGCGTGCGCCGCCGCCGCCGGCCTTATGGCCGCGGGCATGGTGACGGGAGCCGCCGCCGATGGGTGATCGGTTCGAGCGGCTCACCAATCTCGTCGCCGTACTCCTTGACACCCGGCGCCCGATCCCGCTCGACGAGCTGATCGATCGGGTTCCCGGCTACCCGAGTGACCACGAATCCGCCCGCCGGCAGTTCGAGCGCGACAAGGACGCCCTGCGGGGTCTTGGGGTGCCCGTGGAAGTGGTGGAGGACGCCTTCGGCGACATGATCGGATACCGCGTTGACCCCAAGGAATACGAGCTTCCCGATCTGGATCTGACCGGGGAGGAGCGGGCGGCCCTGCACGCCGCCGTCAGCGCCATGAAGCTCGAGGGCGGCGAAGGGCGGGAGGCGCTCTGGAAGCTGGGTGGGCTGGCGGGGGAGGAGGCCCCGGCGCTCGGGGCCCTTCCGACGGTGCCAACCCTCCCCGCGCTCACCGAAGCGTCACGCCGGCGCTCGGAGGCGACGTTCCGTCACCGAGGTCAGGTCAGGCGTCTTCAGCCCTTCGCGATCATCTTCCGCCGAGGGAACTGGTACGTGGTCGGCCACGATCTGGACCGGAATGACCGTCGTTCCTTCCGGGCCGACCGCATTGAGGGTGAGGTCGCCGTTGGACCGCCCGGCGCCTTTGACCGACCGTCAGATTTCGCCGCCGATGCCCTCATGCGCGACGAGCCCTGGCTCTACGGCGAGGAGCCGGCGGTGGAGGCAACCGTGCACGTTGACGCCGTGGTCGCCGCCTGGGTCATCCAACGACTGGGCGAGTCGGCGGTAGTGGAAGGAGGGGCGGAGGCCGGGGACGGTGCGGTGGTGCGGATGACGGTCACCAATCGCGAGGCGTTCCGGTCATTCGTCCTTGGCCTCCTCGACCACGCCGTCGTCCTGGGGCCACCCGAACTGCGTGACGACGTGGTCGGCTGGCTGCGCACCATCGCCGGGGTCGCCCGATGACGCGGCCGATGGCGGCCGATCGGCTGCGACGGGTGCTCGCCCTCGTGCCTTACATCGTCGGCCGTGACGACGTGTCGATCGCCGAGCTGGCCTCGGCCTTCGGCGTGCCCGAGAAGGTCATCGAGTCCGACCTCGAGATCCTGCCCTTCTGCGGGCTCCCGCCGTATACGCCCGACCGTCTCATCGACGTCGCCATCGTCGACGGGCACGTGAGCTTGCGCTTCGCTGAGTACTTCTCGCGTCCCCTCCGGCTTACGCCCGCGGAGGGGTTCGCCCTCCTGGCCGCGGGCCGGGGCCTGCTCTCGGTGCCCGGGTCGGACTCGCGCGGCCCGCTGGGGTCGGCGCTCGACAAGCTGGAGCAGGCGCTGGGGGGTGAAGCCCTCGTCGAGGTCGACGTCGGGAACCCCGGTGACCTCGAAGGCTTGCGAGCCGCGTCGGAAGCCCGCCAGCGCCTCGAGATCGACTACTACTCGTTTGGACGCGACGCGGTGACCACGCGGCGCGTCGATCCGTTGGCGGTGGTCTCGATGCGGGGCAACTGGTACCTGGCCGCCTACTGCCACCAGGCTGCTGACGAGCGTCTGTTCCGAGTTGACCGGATCCGTGCCGTGCGCCAGACGGGTGAACACTTCGAGGCGCCGCGGGCCGGGGCCTCGGCCGAGGTCCCCGCCGACGCCTTCTCGCCCTCGGAGGCCGACACCGTGGTCACGCTCGATCTCCCCGCCAGCGCGGGATGGGTCGCCGAGTCGTACCCCGTCCTCAAGGCCGAGGAGCGCCCCCGGGGCCGGACCCGGGTGGTCTTGGCCGTCTCGGCTCACCCGTGGCTCGAGCGGCTCCTGCTCGCCGTCGGGCCGGGGGCAAAGGTCGTCTCGCCGCGGAGTCTGAAGGACACAGCCGCGAATGCGGCAAAACGGGTGCTGGCCGCCTACGACGGGTAGGACTGTCCAAGACCGCGGGTTGCGATCTGCGAGGATGGGCACTCATGTCACTCCCGGATCCCGCATCGGACCCGCACGTCGCGGTGCGCGACCGGGCGGCGGCGGAGGATGACGAGGTCGTCCGTGTCGAGGGTGTTTCTGAACCCGACGACGACGGGCGGCTCGCTCGGCTGATCCCGAATCGATCCACCCGGCTCACGGTCGAATGGGTGGGCCTCCTCGCCGTCGCGCTCCTGATCGCCGTTCTGCTCCGGACCTTCGTCGTCCAGTCGTTCTACATCCCGTCGGAGTCGATGGAGCCGACGTTGCTGCGCCAGGACCGCGTCCTCGTGAACAAGCTCGCCTATCGGTTCGGCGATCCGGGGCGGGGCGACGTCGTGGTCTTCGAGGCGCCGCCGGGGCAGGGGAGCCCTGAAGTGAAGGACCTGATCAAGCGGGTGATCGGGTTGCCGGGCGACACCATCGAAGGGCGCGAGGGGCGGATCTACATCAACGGAAAGCCGCTGCGCGAGCCGTGGCTCCCCGAGGGCACGCAGTCGAAGACCTTCGGACCCCAGCAGGTGCCGGACGGGAAGTACTTCGTGCTTGGCGACAACCGGCCCAACTCCCGGGACTCGACCGTCTTCAACGCCATCCCCCGAGAATCGATCGTGGGGAAGGCGTTCCTGCGCTTTCTCCCCTTGAGCCGCTTCGGCACGCTGTAACCGAAACCTAAACCTGGATCCACCGATCTGAGCCTCGAGATGGGCCGAGGTCGGCTTCCCGCTGTTCTGGAGCAAGTTCTCGACCCGGCCACGCATGCAGACTTGCTCCAGCGGTCGGGTCGATCGGGTCGCGGTGGCGGCAGTGCCCGGGGGGGCTCAGCACACGCGCGGCAAGGCGCGCAGGCGCACCGCGGCAGCGAGGAACTGGGCCCTCCACGGCCAGCGCCGAGGCAGGTGGAGCTGGCGGCGGCGCGATCTGCGGGTGAGCCTCCCCGGGAGGGAGACGAGGCGCCGCCGCAGGGTCT
Source organism: Actinomycetota bacterium (assembly GCA_016179865.1). GTDB lineage: Bacteria > Actinomycetota > Acidimicrobiia > IMCC26256 > JACPCJ01 > JACPCJ01. The sequence continues at coordinate 6,669 of JACPCJ010000052.1, forward strand.
TCGCCACGACGGGACCGTCGATCCCGAGGCCGAGGGCGGCCATCCACCGCAGGACGTTGTGAGCCAGGGCGGCGAGTACGACCCAGGCGGCGTTGGCGAAGAAGCGACCCGAAGGACAGTGGTCGGCTCCCGCGCCCTCCTTCCAGTCCCGGATGGCCAGCTCGACCACGGCGTGGTGGCGGTGATCGGCGTCGAGGGCCACGGCGTCGCCGACCCGGTCGGTGATGAAGGCGTGGTGACGCCAGTCGGGCCACAGGGTGGCCTGGGGCCCGAGGAGGCGGGTGCGGCGGACGACGAGGCGCACGCCCCGGTGGGAGGTCTCGGCCACCTCGGCCTCGCCGCCCAACGTGTAGTCGATGGGCGCCCAGGCGTCTTCGGGGATGGCGGCGATGGCCCTGGTCACGGCTTGGGTTTGTTTGGCCGTGATGGAGAAGCGGACGCCCTTCTGCTGGAGGGTCTCGACGAAAGCCCATACGTAGAACGCCGAGTCGGCCCGCACCGTGAGCTCGCCACTCGCTCCCGCCCGGCGCACCCGGGCGATGGTCTCTTGGGCGAAGCG
>JACPCJ010000111.1 GCA_016179865.1 Actinomycetota bacterium
TGCTGTCGTCCACCACGATGAGCCGCTTGCCGCTCGGGAGCCCTCCCCCGCCTTTCAGGAGCTCCCCGGCGACCCGATCACCGGGGCTGCGGCCCCCGAGCCCGCCGGCAAGGGATCGAGCCGGATTCCACTCATCCTGGCGCTCGTGGCGGGAGCCACGCTTGCGCTGTCCTTCGCCGTCCTGCTCGTGGCCGACGTCCAACGGCGCATGCGGGCATTCCGGGCTCGACGTGAGGCCCGCCTCCGCCACCCGACGGGGTCGGCCGAGCCATCAGCCTTGCTCTCCGCCGCGCCCCTCGAAAACCAACCCGAACCCGAACCCGAACCTGAGCAGGAAGGGTCCGAGCCCGAGACCTCGCGGACCCCGATCGAAGGGCCGACGTGGCACAACGAGCCGGAGTGGCTCTCGGACCTGTTCCCCGACGAGCCCGACGAGCCCCGCAATCCCCGGCCCTAAGCAAACTGGGCCTCTCGCTCCACACAAGATGTGGAGCGAGAGGCCCAGAATGAAGGGCTGGGTGGTACCGAGAGGTCCTAGAAGTCGGGCATCTCCCCACCGGGCATGGCCGGGGCGGGGTGATCCTCGGGCTTCTCGGCCACGATCGCCTCGGTGGTCAGGAACAGCGCCGCGATCGACGCCGCGTTCTGCAGCGCCGAACGCGTCACCTTGGCGGCGTCGATGACGCCGGCCTTGGTGAGGTCCTCGTAGTCGCCGGTGGCGGCGTTGAGGCCCTCGGCCCCGTCGAGATTACGCACCCGCTCGACCGCCACGCCGCCTTCGAGGCCGGCGTTGAGGGCAATCTGCTTGAGGGGCTCCTCGAGCGCTCGAAGCACGATGCGGGCACCCGTGGACTCGTCGCCGGCAAGAGCGTCGGCCTTCTTGGCGACCGCCGCCTGCGCCCGCAGGAGCGTGACGCCACCGCCGGGCACGACGCCCTCCTCGAGGGCCGCCTTGGTGGTCTGGACGGCGTCCTCGATGCGGTGCTTCTTCTCCTTCAACTCCACCTCGGTGGCGGCGCCGACCTTGATGACCGCCACGCCACCCACGAGCTTGGCCAGCCGCTCCTGGAGCTTCTCCCGGTCGTAGTCGGAGTCGGTGTCCTCGATCTCACGCTTGATCTGGCCGATGCGACCCTGCACGTCTTCCTTCTTGCCGCCGCCCTCGACAATCGTGGTCTCGTCCTTGGTGACCACGACCTTGCGGGCGGTGCCGAGCAGGTCGAGCGTGACGTTCTCGAGCTTGAGGCCGACGTCCTCGGAGATGACCTCGCCCCCGGTCAGGATGGCCATGTCGTGGAGCATCGCCTTGCGGCGCTCGCCGAAGCCCGGAGCCTTTACGGCCACGGACTTGAAGGTGCCCCGGATCTTGTTGACGACGAGCGTGGCCAGCGCCTCGCCCTCGACGTCTTCGGCGATCACGGCCAGCGGCTTGCCCGACTGCATCACCCGCTCCAGGACGGGCAGCAGGTCCTTCACCGCCGAGACCTTCGACGACACGTACATGAGGTAGGCGTCCTCGAGGACGGTCTCCATGCGGTCGGGGTCGGTGACGAAGTACGGGCTGATGTAGCCCTTGTCGAAGCGCATTCCCTCAACCAGGTCCATCTCCAGGCCGAAGGTCTGGCTCTCCTCGACGGTGACCACTCCGTCGGCACCCACCTTGCTGATGGCTTCGGCGATCATCTGCCCGATCTCGGGGTCGGCAGCAGAGATCGCTCCCACGTTGGCGACGTCCTCGTTGGACGTCGACACGTCCTTCGACTGCTTGGCGATGGCCTCCACGGCCGTCACGACCGCCGCCTCGATGCCCTTCTTCAGGACCATCGGGTTGGCACCGGCCGCCACGTTGCGCAGGCCCTCGCGCACCATGGCCCAGGCGAGCACGGTGGCGGTCGTCGTGCCGTCACCGGCCACGTCGTCGGTCTTCTTGGCGACTTCCTTGACCAGCTCGGCGCCGATCTTCTCGAACGGGTCTTCGAGCTCGATTTCCTTGGCAATCGAGACGCCGTCGTTGGTGATGGTGGGCGCGCCCCACTTCTTCTCCAGGACGACGTTGCGGCCCTTCGGCCCGAGGGTGACCCGTACGGCGTCGGCGAGCTTGTTCATGCCCGCTTCCAACGCCCGCCGTGCCGGTTCATTGAAGAGAATCTGCTTCGCAGCCATGCGCGTGAACCCCCTGGCTCCGCTCGTGATGGATTGGACTGTTGCTTGAATGTATTTAGCACTCGCGTGGGTCGAGTGCTAATCACTCGCGGCCCGCGAGTGCTAAAGCAAGCCCCGTGACCACGGGCGCGTACGACATCGCCGTGCTGGGTGCGGGCCCGGCGGGGCTGGCGGCGGCGCTTCAGACCGCACGCCGGGGGTTCCGCGTGGTCGTGCTGGAACGGGCAGACGGTCCGGGGGGCATGGCGGCCAGCTTCGAAGTTGCCGGGCTGCGCGTCGATCACGGCAGCCACCGCCTCCACCTCTCGATCGAGCCTTCGATCTTGGCCGACCTGCGCTCGCTCCTCGGGAACGACCTCCAGACCCGTGAACGTCACGGGCGGATTCGCCTCCAGGACCGCTGGATCGCCTTTCCCCTTCGGACGGGCGACATGCTCCGCCACCTCCCGCGCCGGTTCGCGGCCCGCGCCGCGCTCGACACGGTCACGGCGCCGTTCCGACACGCCCAGGCCGACACGTTCGCCGAAGTGGTTCGGGCGCGCCTCGGGCCCACCGTCGCCCGCGAGTTCTACGAGCCCTACGTGCGCAAGCTATGGGACTCGCCGCCCGAGGAACTCAGCGGCGAGCTAGCCCGGCGGCGGGTCAGCGCCACGTCGCCCCTCGCCATCGCCCGGCGTCTCGTCCGGGGGCGCCGGCCCGAGGGGCGCACGTTCCTTTACCCGCGCCGGGGCTTCGGCCAGATCAGTGAAGCCCTGGCCGACGCCGCGGTCGAAGCGGGAGCCGACATCCGCCTGAACACCGAGGTCACCGGCGCGAACCTCGGCACCGCGTCATCCGTGGTCGCCCTTCGCTCTGGCGACCAGATCGAAACCCGACGGGTGTGGTCCACGCTGCCCCTCCCTGCCGTTGCGTCGTGGTTCACCCCGGCCCCGGACCCTGACGTAGCGGGCGCCGCCCGCCGCCTGCAACACCGGGCGATGGTTCTCGTGTATCTCGTGCTCGACCAACCCCGCTACACCGAGTTCGACGCCCACTACTTCCCCCAGGCCGACGTCGCCGTGGCCCGGCTGTCGGAGCCGAAGAACTACCGCCACGATCCCAACGATCCCCAAGACCGCACCGTCTTGTGCGCCGAGGTCGCCTGCTGGGAAGGCGACGAACGGTGGACGGCGAGCCCCGAAGAAATGGGCGACCTCGTCATCGAGAGCTTGATGCGGGCCGGGCTGCCCGAGCCGGCACCGGTGGCGGTGGAGGTTCGCCGCCTCCCCCGCGTGTACCCCGTGTACCGGCCCGGCTTCCAGCACGACCTCGCCGCCCTCGAACGCTGGGCCGCCGACACCGGCCTCCTCACCTTCGGTCGCCAAGGGTTGTTCGCCCCCGACAACACCCACCACGCCCTCGCCATGGGGTGGGCGGCGGCCGCCTCCCTAGATGGCCCAGATCCGACGGGGGGCTCCTTCGACGAGGCTCGGTGGCTCGCCGCCCGCGACGGCTTCCGCTCCTACGTGGTGGAGGATTGAGCGCTCTCCGTTGACCTCCCGGTACACGGCCGGGACGACGGCCCGAAGGTAGCGGCCGAGCTTCACGAACGACCGGCCGTGCTCGCGGAAGGTGTACGAGATCGGCACCTCGGCGTAGCGGAAGCCCTTGGCGAGCAGGTCGAGGGTCAGCACCTGGGCGTAGTTGTAGTCGTGCACGATCTCAGCCCGAGCGGCCGCGTCACGCGACAGGGCTCGGTACCCGCTCTGGCCGTCGGTGATCCGGCGCCGGGCGACCCAGGAGAGGAGGCGGGTGAGCACGACGTTGCCGAACCGGCGGTGGGGCCGCATCCGTCGGGGGCCGCCGGCGAAGCGGGAGCCCACCACGTAGTCGGCCTCGCCGGCCAGGATCGGCGCCACCAGGCGCTCGACCTCCTCCGGCGCGTACTCGCCGTCGGCGTCGCAGAATGCCACCGCCGCCGCCCCGCGTTCGACGGCGGCGGCGAGACCGTGGCGCACCGCGGCCCCGAGACCCTGGTTGACGCCGAGACCGACCACCGTTGCGCCGGCGGCGTCGGCACGCTCGGCCGTGCCATCGGTCGAGCCGTCGTCCACCACCAGCACTTCGACGGGCCGGCCACCGACGACCGACGGCGCCCGTCGAACCACCTCCGCGACCGTCGCCTCCTCGTTGTGGGCGGGGAGGACGAGCACCACGGGGCCCGCTCCCCGCTCCGAAGGGCGAGCGGCAGCGAGCCCGGAGAAGGGCGCCTCGGCCAAGCCGGAGGGTTGGCCGCTCGGGCCCTCGGCGTCAGCCGCTTCGCGTTCCCGCTGACTCCCGGGGCGGAGCAGCCGGAGCCGCCCGACGAATCCCGGGCGTGGCCACCAGACAGCCACCGCGCCGGCCCCCACCGAGTAGGCCGTCTTCAGCGCGTGGGCGGTGACGGCGGCGACGAGGGCGGACCCCGCCGGGTAACCCAGGGCCGCGTACCCGGCGACGGCAGCCGCCTCGTAAGTGCCGAGCCCCCCGGGGGCGACGGCCACGAGCTGAGCCCCGACGGAGGTGGCGGTGACCACGATCGCCTCCAGCGGGCTGAGCGGGATCCCCGCCCACGCCGCGCTCTGCCACACCAGCACCCCCTCGAGTGCCCAGGCCCCCGCCGTCGCCATCAGGGCCAGGGCGTCGGGCATCCGAATCTCGCCCACGCGCTGAGCGGCGACGGACCGCAACCACACCAGCCCGGCGCCGCCCGCGGCGAGGAGGATGAGGGCGAGGGGCCAGGCCCAGACCCCGACCACTCGGGCGGCGACGTCCGGCGCCGCCAGCCAACCGAGAGCCACAAGCGAGAGCAGGTCGGCGGCGCGTAGCGTCACGGTGGACGCCGCCGCGGCGTCGAGCGGCACCGGGGCCCGGCGCACGACACTCGCCACCCGCAGGGTCTCCCCCATCCGGAAGGGCAGAACGTGATTGCCCCCGAGGGCGAGGTGAATCCCCGCCAACGCGTCCCCAAACCCCAACCCCGGGAGGAGTCGCCGCCAGACCCACGCCCGCACGCAGAAGGCGGCGCCGAAGGCCGCGAGGGCCACGACCACGCGACCCGGGGAGGCCGCAACCGCCCGCGCGGCGGCGCCGAACAGCGCTCCGTCGAGGTCGTCCAGAACCGACGCCGCCATCCCGGCGATCGCCAGCAGCGCGGCCCCGGCGATGAGGAAGCGGCGGCTGTTGCCACGACCGAATTGCGCGCTCATGTTTGGGCAGGCTAACCATATTTAGGTGAGCCTTACCAAACCAGTTCTCTTCGCCCTCGGAGGCCTGGTCGCGGCGTGGACCGCCCTGGGGGCGTGGGTGCCGGCCAGCCACGGGGCGCGGGTCACCGGCGACGAGCCGCAGTACCTGATGACGGCCATCAGCCTCGGCGGCGACGCCGACCTCGACATCGCCGACGAGCGCGTCGAGGGGGCCTGGCGGTCGTTCCACGAGGCGGGCCGGCCCCTCGTCCAGGAAGCCGACCTCCCCGGAGACCGGCGGGTGAGTCCGCACGACCCACTCCTTCCCGCGCTCCTCGCCGGGCCGGTGCGGGTCGGGGGATGGCTGGGGGGCAAGCTCGCCATCGCCACCCTCGCCGGGGTGCTGGCCTCGTCGACCGCGTGGGTTGCCGTTCGCCGCTTCGGCGTTCGCCCCGGCGCCGCGGTGACGGCAGCCGGCGTGTTCGGCGCCTCGGCACCCCTGGCCGTGTACGGCACGCAGGTGTACCCGGAACTCCCGGCCGCCCTGGCCTTGGTCCTGGCCATGGGTTGCGCCCTCGCTCCCCCATCGCGGCGGGCGGCGATCGGAACCGGCGCGGCCGTCGTGGTCCTGCCGTGGCTGAGCGTGAAGTACGTCCCCGTGGCGGCCACCCTCGCCGCCGTGGCCCTGGTGCGCTGGTGGCGCGGCGGGCGGCGCGACCTGGCCGCGGGGTTGACGGTTGGCCTGGTCGTGGCCGGTGCCGCCTATCTCGCCGCCCACCAGGCGTGGTACGGCGGATGGACGGCGTACGCCGCCGGTGACCACTTCAGCGGAGGGGAACTCACGGTCGTCGGTCACACCCCGAACTATCCGGGCCGCTCGGTGCGGCTCATCGGGCTGCTCACCGACCGGCACTTCGGACTGGCCGTCTGGCAGCCCGCCTTCCTCCTCGCCGTCCCGGCTCTGGCCGCGTTTCTTCGGCGGCGGCCGCGGGGCTGGGCGGCACTGGTGCTCCCTCTCGCCGCCGGTTGGCTCACGGCCAGCTTCGTCGCCCTCACCATGCACGGGTGGTGGTGGCCGGGTCGCCAGACCGTGGTGATCCTCCCCGCTCTCGTCATCGCCACCGCCTGGTGGGTGGGGCAACGCCCCCGTCGTCAGCTCGCTCTCGTCGGCATCGGAGTGGCCGGGATCATCACCTTCGGGGCCCTCGTCGCCGAGGGACTGGCCGGCCGCCTCACCCTCGTCGTCGACTTCGAGCGGACGTTCAACCCTCTCGTGACGCTGGCTCGCGCCGCGCTCCCCGACTACCGGCACCCGACGTTCGCCATGTGGGCTCTCCACGCCGTCTGGCTCGTCGCCGCCGTGGGTTTGGCCTGGCACGGCTGGCGTTCCTCGCCGCCCGAACGCGCCAGCTCACCAAGTCCTCGTCCCGCCCGACACCCGGTACGGGTGCTGGCCCCGATCCCGTGACGCAACAGAAAGGGAACAGTTCCATGTCTAAGCACTTGAAGATCCTCCTCGCCCTCGGCGCGGTACTCACGCTCGTGGGTGCCGCCTGCGGCAAGGACGACGGCGGTGAGGTGCGAGAGGTCGAGTCCGAGAGCGAGTCCGGGTCCGCGAGCGCCAGTGGGACCGGTTCCGGGAGCGAGAGCGGAACCGGGTCCGCCAGCGCCAGCGGCACCGGCTCCGGGACCGAGGCGGCTGAAGAGGCCGAGTGCGTCACCGAGGACGCCGTCGAGACTCCCGCCGACACCGAGGTCGAGGTTGAGTTCACCGAGTGGGCGGTCGAGCCCGCCGTGGCCGAGGTCGCGGCCGGCGCCGTCGAGTTCAAGGCGGAGAACAAAGGCGTGGAGCCCCACGAACTCGTCATCGTGAAGGCCGAGAGCGTCGAGTCTCTGCCGGTTGCCGACGACGGCAGCATGGACGAGGAGGGACTCGAGGCGGGCGCCCTCATCGGCGAGATCGAGCCCTTCGCAGGCGGTCAGACGTGCGAGGGAACGTTCGCCCTCGAAGCGGGCAGTTACGTGCTCCTCTGCAACATCGTCGAGGAGGAGGAGAACGGCGAGATCGAGGCCCACTTCAAGGAGGGCATGTTCACCACCTTCACCGTGACGTGACCCCAGTGGAACAACGGGTGGTCGTCACCGGGTCGGCGGGGTTTCTGGGTCGGCACGTCGTGGCCGCGCTATCTGCACGCGGCCACGACGTGACCGGCCTCGACCTCCGGGCGCCGGATCCGCGGGAACAGGCCGACATCCGGCACCCGCTCTCGCCCTCCCACTTCGACGACGCCGACGTGGTCGTGCACCTCGCCGCCCTCGGTGGGGTGCGGCCCTCGCTCGCCGATCCCAACCGGTACCACGACACCAACGTCGTCGGTACGGCCCGGGTGCTGGCGGCCGCCCGAGCGGCCGGTGCCCGCCGCGTGATCCTCGCCTCCAGCTCTTCGGTGTACGGCCAGTGCCCGGGCCCGGCGAGCGAGACGCGAGCACCCCGCCCGCTCTCGCCGTACGCCCACACGAAGCTCGCCGCCGAGGCGCTGGGGGCCGCGTACTCGTGCCGGTCGTTCGAGGTTGTGGTCGTGCGGCCGTTCACCCTCTTCGGGCCGGGACAGCGCGCCGACATGCTGATCGGGCGCCTGCTCACCGGGGAGCGCCTCGAGCTGTGGGACTTCGAGCGCGACTTCACGCCCGTCAGCTCCGCCGCCCACGCCATCGCCGAGGCCTGCGTAGCGCGCCTCGGCGCGCCGTACTCGGTGTTCAACCTCGGAACCGGCGCCCCCGTAGGGGCCCGCCGTCTCGTCGCCGCCCTCGCTGCCGTGACCGGCGACACCCCCGAGGTGTCGTGGGGATCGCCGCCGGCGGGCGAGCCGCAGCGGACGTGGGCCGATCCGTCTCAGGCATCTCGCCGTCTCGGCTTCGCCGTGCCGGCGGGGCTGGTCGAGACCATCGCCGAGCAGTACGCGGCGATGCGTACCCCGGTCGGTCTGTCGGTCAGCCCGGCCTGACGAACATCTCGGCGGCGACGTCGAGCGGCACGAGCTGCTCCTTCACGGGCGTGCGGACCCGCACACCGGTGTCGTCGCGGGCAAGCACTTCCGCCGTCGCCCCCGGGATCAGCCGGGCCTCGGCCAGCATCCGCAGGGCGTCGTCGCGGATCTCGAGCGCCTCGGTCACCCGGGTGACCGACACCGGCCCGGGCTCGGCGGCGCAGAGCTGCACGAATTGGCGATCATCGACCCGTTGACTCGAACCGGGGATCGGGTTGCCGTGGGGGCAGGTGGCTGGATCCCCGAGCAGCTCGACCAGCTTCTGCTCGACGTCCGCCGAGATGGCGTGCTCCCAACGGTCGGCCTCCCGGTGGACCTTCTCCCACTCGAGCCCGATGACGTCGGTGAGGAGGCGCTCAGCAAGCCGGTGGCGGCGGACGATGGAAATGGCGAGCTCACGCCCCTTGGACGTGAGCTGGATCGACCGATCGACTTGCAAGCGAACGAAGCCGTGGTCTTCCAGCCGCTGCACGGTCTCGGAGACGGCGGCGGCCGAGATGTCGAGGCGCTCTACGAGCCGGGCCCGGATCGGCCTGACCCCTTCTTCCTCGATCTCGAGGATGGCTTCGAGGTATTCCTCGGTGGCGTCGTGCAGTTCGGCCATTTGCTGGGCACAGCTCCGGTATCGCGACGATAACTCAGGTAAGGATACCCTAAGTCCATGGATCACCCCGCAGCGGCGGGTGGCCGCCCCGTTGTCACCTGTGAGGGCCTCGTCAAGGTCTTCGGTGACGTCCGCGCCGTTGACGACGTGACGCTCGCCGTACACGAGGGCGAGCTGCTCGCCCTCCTCGGCCCGAGCGGCTGCGGGAAGACCACCTTCCTGCGGCTGGTGGCCGGCTTCGAGCGGCCCGACAACGGGCGGATCGAGCTAGCGGGCACCGAGGTGGCCGGGCCGGGTCGCCACGTACCCCCCGAGCGCCGCCACGTCGGCGTCGTCTTCCAGGACTACGCGCTCTTCCCCCACCTGAACGTGGCCGCCAACGTCGGTTACGGAGTCCGCGATCGTTCCACCCGCGCCGATCGGGTCCAGGCGGTCCTCGACATGGTCGGCCTCACCGCCGTCGCCGACCGCTATCCCCACGAGCTGTCGGGGGGCCAGCAGCAGCGGGTCGCACTGGCCCGAGCACTCGCCCCCGAGCCGGCCATCGTCCTGCTCGACGAGCCCTTCTCGAACCTCGACGCCGCGCTGCGGGTAGAGGTCCGCAACGAGGTGCGCACGATCTTGAAGCGCGCCGGAGCCACCGCCGTGCTCGTGACCCATGATCAGGAAGAGGCCCTGAGCCTGGCTGACCGCGTCGCCGTAATGCGGGCGGGTCGAGTGCTCCAGGTCGGCACGGCCCAGGTGATCTACGAGCGCCCCGCCGACCCCTTCGTCGCCGCCTTCGTGGGTGACGCCGACCTGCTCTGGGGCGAAGTGGGTCACGACGGCGTCGCCACGCCCATCGGGATCCTCCAGACGTCGGCGCCCCTCGCCAGCCACGGAACGAATGGAGGCGAGCGCGCCCTCGTCGTTGTGCGGGCTGAGACCGTGCGCCTCCGCCTCGACGGGAGCGGACCCGCCGTCGTTCGCCGGCGCACCTTCTACGGCCACGACCAGGTGATCGAGGTCGAACTCGACACCGGGGAGGTCATCCGGTGCCGGATGGGACCGGGACGCGCCTTCGAACCCGGCGACCGCGTGCGGGTCTCGGTCACCGAACCCGTGGTGGCCTTCCCGGCCTCGGCGCTCGCGTAACAGCGTGGCGCTGGACGGTCCGACCCACGGTCACATCCTTGGTGGTCGGGCTACAGGTCGGCCACGGTTGCAGCTTCAATGACTTGCAGGATCTCGGGAGCAACCCAGAGTTGGCGGCCACCACGGCCGAAAGTGCCCGCGCGGTGGAGCCATCCCTTCGACTCAATCCTACGGATCAGGTTGAGTGCGCCCTGGTGGGTGATATTGAGCCGGTCCTGAACGAGGGTCGCAGTGATTACCGGTTGAGCCACCATGAGATCGACGACCTCGAGCGCCCGGCTCCGGGTCGTGATCGCAAGCTCGCTTCGGTAACGCTCGCGTAGGTCGGCCAGCCGCTCGGCACGATCGACGGCATCCTCGGCTTGAGTGGCGACAGCTTGAAGGAAGAACTGGATCCACTCTTGGAGTTCGCCTCGCTCCCTGACGGCCTGCAGCCGCCTGTAGTACTGGTCGCGGTGCTGCTCGAAGTGACCGCTGAGGTAGAGCAGGGGCTGGGGCAGCCGATTCTTCTCCACGAGGAAGAACACGGCGAGGAGCCGACCAACCCTGCCATTGCCATCGAGGAACGCGTGGATCGTCTCGAACTGGTAGTGGAGCAAGGCGCACTGAACGAGCAGGGGCACCTGCACGTCGTCGTGCATGAACCGTTCAAGGTCGGTCAGGGCGTCTTGCATGACATCGGGTGGCGGGGGAACGAAGATCGCCGTGTCCGGGCGGTCATCGGGAGAGCCGATCCAGTTCGGTGATGCCCGGAACTCTCCTGGCGTTCGGTCACCGCCACGTACCCCGGTCATCAGACGGGTGTGAATTTCGCGGAGAAGACGGAGGCTGAGCGGAAGGCTCTCGATGAGTTCGAGGCCGTGTCGCATGGCCGCGACATAGTTCTGCACCTCCCGCACGTCGACCGTCGGAGCTTCCTTGCCGGCATCGGCCTCAAATACCTCTGAGAATGACGCCTGCGTTCCCTCGATGCTCGAGCTCGCGAGCGCCTCTCGGGTCATGTACGGGCCGATGAGGATGTGCGGATTCGGCAGCAGTCGACCGGCGCCAGCCAACCGGCCCAAGGCCGCCTCCGCATCAGCGAGTGCCATCACCGTCGGGGGGTCGAAGGCGATGGTCCGCGGGATCGGCTTCGGGTGGAATGCGTAGAAGCCGTGCGGCCCAGGAGTCTTGACGACCGTTCCGTAGGCCTTCGAGATGTAACGAGCAGGGTCCATGTCGAGAGAAACTACCAACGAATTACCGAGTTCGTTGGTAAAAAGATCGAAAGCTGAAACTTCCGTTGGTGCGTTGATCGAAGGGGTGACCGAAAGGACGGACGTGTGGTGGGCTTGTCAGCGCTTTCGCCGGTTGGGCAAGGTTTGGTTAGGTTGACCTAAGCTTGACGCATGAAGCACCCGGCTGTGCTCGTTCCCGTCGTCCTCCTCGCCTCCCTCGCCGCCGCCTGTGGGTCGGGGGGCGGCGACACCCTCACCATCTACTCGGGACGCTCGAAGGAACTGGTGGGGCCGCTCCTCGAACAGTTCGCTGACGAGACCGGCGTCGACATCGAGGTGCGCTACGGCGACACCGCCGAGCTGGCGGCGACCATCCTCGAAGAGGGCGACAACTCCCCCGCCGACGTGTTCTTCGCCCAGGACGCCGGCGCGCTCGGGGCGATCGCCAAGGAGGACCGGCTCACCGAGCTTCCATCTGACCTTGTCGAACAGGTGGCCCCCGCCTTCCGGTCAACCGTGAACCTGTGGATCGGAACGTCGGGGCGGGCACGGACGTTGGCCTTCAACCCCGACCTCATCAGCGAGGACGAACTTCCGGACTCGATCCTCGACCTGACCGACCCCAAGTGGAAGGGCAAGCTCGGTTGGGCGCCGACCAACGGTTCCTTCCAGGCCTTCGTCACCGCCCTCCGGGTGCTGAAGGGAGACGACGAAGCCCGGCGTTGGCTCGAGGGCGTCAAGGAGAACCAACCCGAGGAGTTCTCGGCCAACATCCCCGTCGTGCAGGCGGTGGGGGAGGGCGAGATCAGTGTCGGGCTCGTGAACCACTACTACGTGCCCCAGGTCGTCAAGGAGAATCCCAAGCTCAAGGTCCGGAACTACTTCATCCCCGGCGGCGACGTGGGCGGCCTCGTCAACGTCGCCGGGGTCGGGCAGCTCGCGAGCTCCAACTCCGCCGGCGACGCTCGCCAGTTCGTCGAGTTCCTCCTGTCCGACGAGGCCCAGCGCTACTTCGCCGAGGAGACCTTCGAATTCCCGCTGGTTGAGGGCGTCGCCGCCGACCCCGACCTGCCGGCCCTCACTGAACTCGAACCGCCCGCCGTCGATCTCGCCAAGCTCGACGATCTGCGCGGCACCCTCGACCTCCTCGAGGACACCGGCATCCTGTGACCGCAGGGGGGCGGCGCTCGCCCACGACGCTGGCCCTCTGGGCTGCGCTCGTTGCCGTCGCCGCGCTGGCACCCCTGGCCTACCTCTTCGTCCGGGCCGCCGACGCCGGCCTTGGTGACGCCCTGCGGGTGGCGACCGACGAGACCGCGCTCCACCTGCTCTGGAACAGCGTCGTGCTCGCGGTGGCGGTGACCATTACGTGCGTCGCCATCGCCGTTCCCCTGGCCTGGCTCACCACACGCCCAGACCTTCCCGGGCGGACCATGTGGACCGTCCTCACCGCACTCCCCTTGGTCGTGCCCTCCTACATCGCCGCCTACGCCCTCATCGGGGCCACGGGTCCATCCGGGCTCCTGAGCGACTGGCTCGAGCCCCTCGGGATCGGCACCGTTCCCCGACCCGACGGCCTCGCCGGCGCCTGGGCCGTGCTGTCGGCCGTCTCGTATCCCTACGTCCTGCTGCCCGTGCGCGCCGCCCTCCTCGGGCTGGATCCGTCGCTCGAGGAGGCCAGCCGGGCGCTGGGCCGGAGCCCGCGGGAGACCTTCCTCCGCGTGGTCCTCCCCCACCTGCGGCCCGCGGTTGGCGCCGGCGGGCTGCTCGTCGCCCTATATGCCCTGAGCGACTTCGGCGCCGTGTCCCTCACCCGCTACGACACGTTCACCCGGTCGATCTTCCTCGAGTACCGCTCGTCCTTCGACCGCACGCCCGCCGCCGTCCTCGCGCTGGTGCTCGTGGTGCTCTGCGTCCTGGTGCTGGCGGCCGAGACGCGGACTCGTGGCCGGGGGGCGTATCACTCGGGGCGGGCCACGGGCACGAGGGCCCGCCCCGTCGCCGCCCTGGGCCGGGCTCGATGGGGAGGCGCGGCCGCGTGCGCGGTCGCGGTTGGCGCCGCGCTCGTGCTCCCCGTCCTCGTGGTCGTGACCTGGGCGACGCGTGGCGGCGGTGGCGCGGACGTGGCCTGGGAGGCGGCCCTTCACAGCGTGCAGGCGTCACTCGTCGCCGCCGTCGTAACCGTCGCCGCCGCCTGGCCGGTGTCCTACCTGGCGGCGCGCTTTCCCGGGCGGCTGGCGCGGCTCGTCGAGGGCGGCTCGTTCGTCGGCCACGTGCTCCCCGGGGTTGTGGTCGCGCTCTCGCTCGTCTTCCTCGGCACCCGGCTCGTCCCAAGCCTCTACCAGACGCAGGCGCTCCTGACCTTCGCCTACGTGGTGCTCTTCCTGCCGCTCGCGGTCGGGGCGCTGCGAACCTCGCTCCTTCAGGTGGCGCCCTCGCTCGAGGACGCCTCGCGGTCGCTGGGCGAACGCTGGTGGGGGACGTGGCGGCGGGTGACGCTGCCGCTCGTCCGGCCTGGCGCCGCCGCGGGCTTCGCCCTGGTGTTCCTGACCGCCATGAAGGAGCTCCCGGCCACGCTGCTTCTCGCGCCGACGGGCTTCAACACCCTCGCCACTGAGATCTGGGGTGCGTCGGCGGAGGCCTTCTTCGCCCGCGCCGCAGGCCCGGCGCGGGGGCTGATCGGCCTCGCGGCGGTCCCGCTCGCCCTAATCGTGGCGCGGGATGCCGGAGGGAAGCGCGCCCGCCCTCGTCAGCCCCCGGCGACGGCGGGGATGATCGACACGGTCTGACCCTCGGCCACGGCCGTTCCAAGGCCGTCGAGGAAACGGATGTCTTCGTCGGCCACGAAGACGTTGACGAAGCGGCGGAGGTTGCCGTCACCGTCGAAGAGTCGCTCCTGAAACCCCGGGTGGGCAGCTTCGAGCGCCTTCAGCACCTCGGCCACCGTCGAGCCCTCAACGCCGATCTCGGACGCGCCCCCCGAGAGGGTTCGCAGCGGGGTGGGAATGCGGACGTTGACGCTCACGCTCACGGGGTCGCCGCCTTCGGCGTCTGCCCCGCTGAGCGGGGCGCCTGCCTCTTGGTTCGCTCGCTTCGCTCGCTCACTCTTCTACTCCTGGACGTCGAAGTGCTCGGTGAAGGAGTCGATCGTCGGGGCGATCGTAGCGGTGGGCCCGCACGTGGGCTGCACGGCGTCGAGGGTCTTGAGGCCGTGCCCGGTCACGTAGACGACCACGCACTCGTCGGGCGAGACGACGCCCTCCTCAGCCAGCCGTTTGAGCGAGGCCACCGTCACCCCGGCCGCCGTCTCGCCGAAGATCCCCTCGGTGGCGGCCAAGAGCTTGATGCCCTCCACGATCTCGCCGTCGCTCACCGCTGCGCACCCGCCCCCGCTTCGGCGGATGGCGTCGAGTGCGAAATAGCCGTCGGCCGGGTTGCCGATGGCGAGCGACTTGGCGATGGTGTCGGGCTTGACCGGCTTGATGGTGTCGCTCTGCTCAATGAACGCCGTCGCCACCGGTGAACAGCCCAGCGCCTGGGCTCCCGAAACCCTCACCTTGGGCTCGGCGTCGAGGAGGCCGACCTTCCAGAACTCCTCGAAGCCCTTGGCGATTTTCGTGAGCTGCGACCCGCTGGCGATGGGCACCACGACGTGGTCGGGCGCCCGCCAGCCGAGCTGCTCCGCCGTTTCGAAGGCGAGGGTCTTCGACCCCTCGGCGTAGTAGGGCCGCACGTTGACGTTGACGAAGGCCCACGGGTAGTTGCCGGCCAGCTCGGCGCACAGGCGGTTCACGTCGTCGTAGTTGCCCTCGACGGCGACGAGGTTGCCCCCGTAGACGGCGGTGGTGACGATCTTCCCCGCCTCCAAGTCGGCGGGAATGAAGACGTAGCTCTTGAGCCCGGCCCGGGCGGCGTGGGCGGCGACCGAGTTGGCCAGGTTGCCGGTCGACGCGCAGGCCACCGTCTTGAACCCGAACTCGAGCGCCTTGGACAGGGCGACGGCGACGACCCGGTCCTTAAACGAGTTGGTGGGGTTCAGGGTGTCGTTCTTGACCCAGACCTGGTTGAGGCCGAGGGCGGCGCCGAGGCGCTCGGCCCGCACGAGGGGCGTGAATCCGGCGCCGAGATCGACTTCCTCACCGCGATCACTGGGCAGGAGGGGGGCGTACCGCCACACGGTCGGAGGCCCGTGCTCGATGGACTCCCGGCTGATTGCCGCGGCGATGGCGTCGTAGTCGTACGAGACCTCGAGGGGGCCGAAGCACCACTCGCAGACGTGGATGGGGTCGGCCGGGTAGTCGCGGCCGCACTCCCGGCAGCGGAGCCCGGAGACGAATGCCATGGACGGAGTCCCTCCTCATCGGTCGGGCATTGGCACCCGGCCGCCGCGAGGCGGGGCTGGTTGCCGCGGCGTCGAAGGGCCCGTCCCTCAGCCGCTCTTGATGAGATGCGAGGCCTCAGGATAGCGGGGGCGCTCGCGACAGGCGGAAGCGTCCCATCTCCCGCTCGAAAGGGCGAGCGCCAGCGAGCCCGGGGAAGGGCGCCTCGGCCAAGCCACAGGCTTGGCCGCTCGGGCCTCGGGCATGCGACCATGCCCCTGATGGTCGGCGCCGACTTCCACCATGAGCAGTTCGACGCCGTTGCCCTCGCGGGCGAGAAACGGGCCCGGGGGCTGCGGCTCTCGGTGTGCCTCCCGGCCCGCGACGAGGAAGCGACGGTGGGTGCGATCGTGGCCGCCATCCACGCCGACCTCGTCGAGGGGTGCGGGCTCGTCGACGAGGTCGTGGTCGTGGACGACGGCTCGATCGACGACACGGCGGGTGAAGCCTCGGCAGCCGGGGCACGGGTGGAACGGTCGTCAAGCGTGCTGCCCCAGTTCGGGCCGAGCCGGGGCAAGGGCGACGCCCTCTGGCGCTCGCTGCACGTCGCCGGCGGCGACCTCATCTGCTGGCTCGACGCCGACCTCACCGACTTCGCTTCGCACTTCGTCACTGGCCTCGTCGGGCCGCTGCTCACCGATCCGGAGACGGCCACGGGTGGGGCAGGGGCCCCACCTCGTGGAGGAGGCGGCGAGACGCCGCCGGGACAGCGGCTGGCGTTCGTGAAGGCGCACTACGAGCGTCCGGCCGGGGGGCGGGTCACCGAACTCATGGCCCGGCCGGTGTTGTCGGCCCTGTTCCCGAAGCTGGCCCCGATCGTCCAGCCCCTCGGGGGCGAGTACGCGGGCCGCCGGGCCGTCCTCGAGCGGCTGCCATTCCCGGTCGGCTGGGGAGTCGAGGTCGGGCTTCTCGTCGAGGTGGTCGAGCGCTTCGGGGCCCGCGCCGTGGCCCAGGTCGACCTGGGCGTCCGCCATCACCGCACCCGCTCGATCGACGAGCTGAGCCCGCAGGCGCTGGCCATCCTGGGGACCGCCCTCGAGCTGGCCGGGCTGCGAGAAGCGAAGGAATCAGAGGACCTGCTGCGCCCCCGCGCCGACGGCCGGGTCGAACGGGTGGCCGTCGAAACGGGGTGGCGCCCTCCCATCATCGAGGTTGCCGAGTACCGCGCGCAGCGCCGCACGATCGAGGAGTCGGCGTGACACCCATACGCGTGCTCTACACCGACGTCGACGGCACCCTCGTGGGCCCGCTCGGGAACCTCTTCTGGGACGGCGAGAGGCGCCCCACGCTGGAGGCCGCGGAGGCCATCCTGCGGGCTCAGGCTGAGGGACTCGAAATCGTGCCCCTGTCGGGCCGGGACCGCATCCAAGTCATCGAGCTGGCCCGACTCATCGGCGCCGAGACGTGGATCGGCGAACTCGGCGGCGTGCGCTCCTACGGGCGGGGCGAGGAAGTCGTGACGGACCGTGGGGCCTTCCCCGGAACGGGGGTTCCGGTGGACGCGCTCGCGCCGGCGCTCAGCGCTCTCGTCGCCGCACACCAGGGCTCCCTGGAGGAGCACGAGCCCTGGAATGACGGCCGCACCACCTCACTCATGGTGCGGGGGCAGGTCGACATCAGCAGTGCCAACCGCACGCTGACCGACCTCGGGCTCGACTGGGCCGAGGTGGTCGACAACGGCGTCATCCCCCGCCGCTACGAGGGCCTCCCGGCGCTGGACGTCATCCGCTGCTACCACCTCACGCCGAGGGGGATCTCGAAGGCCACGGGCATCGCCGCCGACCGGGCTCATCGAGGTCTCGCCCGCGAGGAGTGCGCCGTCATCGGTGACGCCCGGGCCGATCTCGACTGCCACGGCGAGGTCGGGCGCGTCTTCGTCGTGGCCAACGCCGTCGAAAAGGACCCCGAGCTCGGCCCGCTGGTGGACAAGATCCCGAACGCCGAGGTGACCAAGCGCGGCCACGGCCTCGGCTTCGCCGACGTGGTCAGCGCGTTGCTCCCAAGTTCTTGACGGTGAATCCCGCGCTGAGCGCGGGATTCACCGTCAAGAACTTGGGGGGCGGTCCCCCTCAGACGGGCGGCGGTGCCAGGGGAGGCGGGCGCTCCCGGGTTCGCCGACGGGGACGTCCTCTACCACGCCGACGGCAGGAACCGAGTCGCTGGCTTCGGATTCCTCGTACCACTCCTCGGGGGTGTGGCCGAGCACCCGCACCCGCCACAGATGGCTCCCGATGATCTTCACGGCCGCCGTGGCCGGAACGGCCACCAGGAGTCCGAAGAAGCCGAAGAGTGACCCGCCGAGCAGCAGGACGATCATCACCACCACCGGGTGGAGCTTGACGGCCCGCTTCATGACCAGGGGACTGATGAAGTGATTGTCGATCTGCTGCACGATCAGCAGGACGAGCGCGGCCCAGATGGCGGTGGTCGGGTGGGAGGTCGTGAGCGCGATGAGCACCGCCGGCACGCCTCCGATGTACGGGCCGATCAGCGGGATCAGGTTGAAGAACCCCGCGATCATCCCGATCAGCAGCCAAAACGGAAGGTCGATGATCCACAGCCCGACGCTGGACATGATCCCGACGATGAGGGCCACGACGAGCTGACCCCGGAAGAACCCGCCGAGCGCATGATTCAGCCGCCGCGCCACGAGGTGGACGTCCTCACGCGTGTTGGGCGGGATCAGCTCCTCGGCCACCTTTCGTAGGTGGGGTAGGTCAATGAGCAGGTAGAAGGCGAAGATCGGCGCCAGGATGAAGATGAGCAGCACCTCGAGAACCTGGAAGCCGATTTCGGAGGCGCGCTGGAGCGACTCGCCGACGTCGATCTCGTTGTCCTGCGTCAGGCGCTGGGCCAGATCCTCGCGGTTGAACTCAAAGGGCGTGCCCTTGAGGTCTTCGGCGCGCTGATCGATCCAGTGCTCGGCCCGGTCCTGCACCTCGGGCCAGCGATCCGCCAACTCCGAGGCCTGATCCTGTATGGCGGGAATGGCGAGGATGATGACCAGCGTGACGCCGCCCAGAAACATCAAGTACGCCAGCCCCGCCCCCGCCGCCCGCGGAACCCCACGCCGCTGGAGCAGGGTGACGAAGGGGTTGAGGAGGAAGACGATCATGCCCGCCAGGATCAGGGGCGGGAACACCACCGCGATCCGCGCGCCCACGTAGATCAGGATGGCGACGGCCAGCGCCAACCCCACGAACGCCCACGCCACCGATCCTGCCCGCCGGATGATGGTCGAGACGTTTTCGGTGGGCTGGGCCGGGTACTGCGCACCCCGCCGCCGGCCGGGGCCGTCGATGGAACCTTCGGCCGGGCCCGCGACGGCGACGTCGGGGCCCAACGGCTCGTCCGGCGAGGGCTCGACGACCACGGGAAAAGGCTAACCCCCGCCCCCGAGTGCCGGATCGATGACTCGCCGGCCGATTTCGAAGGCGGCCTCCTCCAGCAGCAGCGCCGCCCGGGCCTGAGCGTCGGCCTCGTCGAAGGCACGGTCGGTCAGCGTGTCGAAGAGCACGTCCGGGGGAATGAGACCTCGAGCCGAATCCTCGATCGAGCCGCAGACGATGCCGAGATGCGCAACGCCAGCCGCCCGGGCCCACCGGGTCACCCCGCCGACCACCTTGCCCTCGAAGCTGGCCCGGTCGAGGCGCCCCTCGCCGGTCACCACGAGATCGACGGCGTCGAGCACCTCGTCCAGACCCGCGGCGCGCGCCACGACGTCGAAGCCACTTTCCAGGCGGGCCCCGGCGGCGAGAAGGCCACCGGCCAGCCCGCCGGCAGCTCCGGCGCCAGGCACTTCGGTCACGTCGACGCCGGTACGAGCCTTGAGGTCGTCTGCGAGCCGTTCCAGGCGGCGCGCCAGCAACTCCACTTCGTTGGCGCTGGCCCCCTTCTGGGGCCCGAACACCCGGGCGGCGTCGAGAAACGGCGTCGTCACGTCGCAGGCGACGGTGACGTCGAGGCCCCGGAGCGACCACCCGAGCGCCTCCAGCGCCCCGAGACCCCCGTCCGTCGTGGCGCTCCCGCCCACGCCGACGACGAGCCGCTCTGCACCGGCCCGGGCCGCGGCGGCGATGAGTTCGCCGGTCCCTTTGGTGGTGGCGTCCAGCGGGAAGTTCGTGCCCCCCGTGAGTGCAAGCCCGCTCGCCTGCGCCATCTCGATCACTGCCGTGCCGTCGGGGAGGACCCCGTACTCGGCGTCGACGGGATCGCCCAGCGGGCCCGTGACCCTGACCGAGCGGCGGCGACCGCCCCGGGCTGCCAGCAGGGCATCCAGGGTTCCCTCGCCCCCGTCGGCCAGGGGCAGCGCATGCACCGACGTGAATCCGGCCCGCTGCAACCCCGCCGCGGTGGCACGGGCCGCCTCGGGCGCGGTCAGGGACCCGCGAAACTTGTCGGGACAGGCGAGGGCGGCTCGCTCAGGACGCTCGGACATGCCCGATAGATTGGCCCACCGATGCTGGAACGTGTCCCCCTTCTCGTAAAGGACCTCGCTCCCTACGAAGACGACGCCGGGGCTGACGCCATCGCCGAGCTGCGCGCCCTGGCCGAGCCGTTCCGAGGCGCCCGGGTCCTCCACGTCAACGCCACGGCCTTCGGCGGCGGGGTCGCCGAGCTGCTCGGCACGGTCGTCCCGCTGATGCGCGATCTCGGCCTTGAAGCCGAGTGGCAGGTGATGCACGGAAGCGACGAGTTCTTCGGGGTGACGAAGTCGATCCACAACGCCCTCCAGGGAGCCGACGTTCCTTGGACGCTGGAGATGCAGGACGCCTACGTCGACAAGCTCCGCGAGAACGCCCTCGCCTTCGAGGGCGAGTGGGACTTCGTGATCATCCACGACCCCCAGCCGGCGGCCATCCTGGCCTTCCTTGAGCAGGCTGCGATCAACCGCCGGGGCTCAGCGAAGTGGATCTGGCGCTGCCACATCGATCTCACCGACGCCAACGAGCGCGTGTGGGAGTTCCTCCGGCCCTACGTCGAGCGCCACGACGCGTCGGTGTGGACCATGCCGGAGTTCGTTCCCGCCAGTCTCGAAATGGATCGGGTCGTGCTCATCCCGCCCGCCATCGACCCGCGGTCGGTGAAGAACCTCCATCTCGACCAGCCGTTCGTCGACGAGATCTGCCACCAGTACCGCATCGACACTCACCGCCCGATCATGTGCCAGGTGAGCCGCTTCGACCCCTGGAAGGACCCGGTGGGGGTGATCGAGGCCTTCCGCATCGCCCGCGAGCAGGTGCCCGGCCTCCAACTCCTTCTCGCCGGTTCCATGGCCACCGACGACCCCGAGGGCTTCCACTACTGGGAGCTGGCCGAGAAGGCTCGCGCCGGCGACCCCGACATCACCATGGTGTCCAACATCCAGCAGGTGGGCTCGGTGCAGATCAACGCCTTCCAGCGCGCCGCCGACGTCGTCCTCCAGAAGTCGCTGCGCGAGGGCTTCGGCCTGACCGTCAGCGAGGCCCTCTGGAAGGGCCGGCCCGTGATCGGCGGCCAGTGCGGCGGCATCGCCCTCCAGATTCGCGAGGGCGAAGACGGCTTCCTCGTGGACTCGGTCGAGAAATGCGCCGCCCGGGCCGCCGAGCTGCTGACCGACCCGGCGCGCGCTGACGCCATGGGCGGGAATGGCCGGGAGCACGTCCGCGAGCGTTTCCTCAGCACCAGACTCCTCGCCGACTGGCTGCGCCTCTTCGCCGACTTGTCGGGCTGACGGCCGCCGGGTGATGACCGCGTGATCGTTGCGTCTCACCGGGGCCCGGAGCGGTTCCAGCGCGAGGCCGACGGCACCTTCACGCGCCAGCGCGGTGCCGGGGGCGTGGTGAGCGCTTTGCAGCCGCTCCTGGCTGGAGGGGGCGCGGCCTGGATCGCGGCGGCGATGGGCGATGGTGACCGGGCCGCCGTGGCCGCCGGCGCCGCCCGATCCGACGACTTCGACCTTCATCTCTTGTCGCTCGACCCCGACGCCCACCGGCTCCACTACGACCTGATCTCCAACTCGCTGCTGTGGTTCCTGCACCACGGCCTCTTCGACCTACCCCGGCGGCCCGTCTTCGACGACCGCTTCGAAGAAGCGTGGTCGGCGTTCCGGTCCGTGAACCAGGCCTTCGCCGACGAGATCGTGAGCGCCGCTCGCGACGGCGACCCGGTGCTGGTGCAGGACTACCACTTGGCGCTCGTCCCGGCGATGGTCCGCGCCCAACGGCCCGACGTCTCGCTCGTGTACTTCCAGCACACCCCGCACTGCGGCCCGAACTCGATGGGCGTGCTCCCGACGACCGCTGCCACCGAGCTGCTGGCCTCGATGCGCTCGTGCCCGACCGGATTCCACTCCCAGCGCTGGGTGCGCGCCTATGAGGCGTGCTGCGAGATCGTGGCGGGAATGGCACCCGGCCCCGCCTTCGCCGCCCCCCTTGGCATCGATCCGGAGGCGCTCGATGCGAGCGCGTCCGGGCCGGAGGCGTCACGGGAACTGGCCCTCCTTGACGACCTCGTGGACGGCCGGCGGGTGATCCTGCGAGTCGACCGCATCGAACCATCGAAGAACATCGTGCGCGGCTTCCTCGCCTACGACCTGTTCCTCGAGCGCAATCCCCAGTGGCGCGAACGGGTCGTGTTCGTCGCCCTGCTCTACGCGTCCCGTGAGAACCTCGCCGAGTACCAGGCCTATCGGGCGGAGGTCGAGCACGCGGCCGAGCGTGTCAACAACCGATGGGCGACCGCAGGCTGGACCCCGATCGCCCTCGACCCCGAGGACGTGTATCCGAGGAGCGTCGCCGGCATGTGCCGCTACGACGTGCTGCTGGTGAATCCGTTGAAGGACGGCCTCAACCTGGTGGCCAAGGAGGGCCCGTACCTCAACGAGCGGGACGGGGTGCTCGCCCTCTCGACCGAGGCCGGCGCCTTCGACGAGCTCGGAGACGCGGCGCTCGCCGTCCACCCCTTCGACATCGCCCAGACGGCGTCGGTGTTCGAGTCGGCGCTGGCGATGGACTCCGACGAGCGCAAGGCCCGGGCCGCCAGGCTCCGTGAACTCACGGCATCGCGCACGTCGCGTCACTGGCTCGACGAACTCGTGGCACACGCGAGAGCGGAGGCGGGGTAGGCGCGTCTGTCTCCCACTTCAGCGTCTGTGGCGCGTGAGGAGCGCATGCGCGCCTTAACGCGACACAGACACGGAACTTAGGGCGGCTGAGTCAACCCGCCGAGTGCCCGGACGAATTCGTCGGGGCTGCTGACCCGCTCGTCGGCGCGCGCCAGCAGCTCGGGAGGCGCCTCGGGAGACGCCACCGCCACCCGGACCGCCACGCCCAGGGCACCCTCGTCGACCAGGCGGTCGAGGGCGTCGTACGCGTCGAGGTCACCGCGGTCGTCGCCACCGAAGAGGGCGGCGTCGAATCCCCGGACCAGGGCCGCCACGGCCGTCCCCTTGTCGATGGCCACCGGAGGCCGCAGCTCCACGGCCATGCGAGCCTCGAGGAGCACCAGGCCGCGCTCCTCGGCCACGGCGGCGGCGGCCGTGCGCGCCTCGGCCTCGCGTTCCGGTGCGGGACGCCAGTGCACCACGCATGCGACCTCACCCTTGCGCTCCACGTACAGGCCCGGCAGCGCCGCCTCGAGGGCGTCCGCGGCCAAGGCCGCCACCCCCAGCCAGGGCCGGACGGCGTCCTCTACGACGACCTCGCCGTCGACGAGGCGCTCCATCCCGTACTGGCCGACGAGGACGACCCCGTCGGCCGTCAGCACCTCCCGAAGGAACGACACCGGGCGACCACTCACCACCGCCACCAAGCCGAAGCTCTGAACCAGCCGCTCCAGCACCTCGCCCGCAGCGGCAACCGGGCGAGCGAGCGGCGGGTCGTCGACGATGCGCGCCAGAGACCCGTCGAAGTCGGTGAGGATGGCGGACCGAGTCGGGTTCTCGCGCAGCACCGCGAACGGGTCCGGACGAGTCATGGAGGCGAGCGTAGTGAAGCGAAGCGAGCCCAAGAATAGGCACCCCGCTCAGCGGGGCAGCCGCCGCAGGCGGCGACCCGATGAGGGTACCGTCACGGCCCGTGCGTACCTGGCTGGCTCCGCTCCTCGTGCTCCTCGCCCTCGCCACCCTCGCCGCCTGCAATGACAGCGAGCGCGTCGATCTGGTCTTCCGGGCCGACCCGGGGGCTCGCACCACGTACGACATCGCCGTCGACTCCACCGTGATCACACGGCTCACCGGGCCGCCCGAGGAAACCCGCGAACAGATCGCGCTGACCGCAGATCAGGTCGTCGTTGACCGCGACGAGGAAGGCACCGAACTCGAGATCACCATGACCCGCGAGGGGGCGCAGCCGCGAGTCTTCGAGGTACGCCTCGACACCACGCGAGGGCTGGCCGAGGTCGACGCCGTCGAAGGCCTCCCGGTGGAAGCCCTCGGCGAGCTGGGGCCCTCCCGGCTCATCCTGCTCGCCAGCGGCCTGCTGCCCGGCCGGCCGCTGCGGCCGGGTGGCGAGTGGGAAATCGAACGTGACCTCGAGCTTCCAGAGGGGCGCGAGCTCTTGACCGGCACCGGCCGCCTCGAATCCCTCCGCGTCGAAGACGGCGTGGACCTCGCCCGGGTTCGCGCCACCACCGCCCTCCCGGTCGACAACACCATGACCCTCCCCGAGGGTCGGGTGCGCCTGAGCGGGACCGAGCGCACGACCGCCGTCCTCGACTATGCGGTCGACGACGGGACCATCCACCGGGCCCGGTCGGTCACCACCGGCCGCTTCGACCTGGTGGTCACCCCACCGGCGGGAGGCAACGAGACGATCGAGGGATCGCTGGAGGTACGCGTCGAGAGCCGGACCACGCGTGCGGCCGAGGCCGAGCGCTAGGCAGTGGTGTCGGTGGTGTCGGTGCCGCCGGAATCGGTGCCGCCGGAATCGGTGCCGCCGGAATCGGTGCCGCCGGAATCACCGGCAAAGTTGGTGCCGAGCACGATGACGAGGTCTGCCTCCTCCGTGCCCGCGAAGGGCGACGGATCGGAGAGGGGCTGGGTCAGCGTCGTTTCACTCACCTCGGGAGCCACGGTGGCCGCCTCGGCCTCGAACCCCGGCTTGTAATAGACGACCGTCTCGTCCTGGGGCGGCGCGTTCCCCGGCGGAAGCGTCGGATGACCGATCTGCTGGAGCTTCTCGGTGATCGTGCCCGCCACGCCCTCGACGCGAGCGGCGTTGAGGACCAGCACCTGCACCTGGCTCGGCGGGCGCAGCCCGGCCCCGGGGCCCAGGCCGTCGGTGGTCGTGGTGGTCGTCTCATCGCTGCCCGCCGCCACGTCGATGCTCACCGACGGTCCACCGCCCTCGTCGGTGGCCTGGAGCAGGATCACCCCCACCCCCACCGCCACCGCCACCAGCCCGAGGCCCCGTGCCGCCGCGGCCAGCATCGACCGGGTGAAGGTGCCCTCAACGACGGCGTGGCGGCGGACTCCCATATATGCGGTCACGGATGCACGCTATCCCGGTCGCTAGCGCTCCGACTTGGAAGTCCCGTGCGTGGATCGCCGAGTCCATCGGTGCTCCTCGCAAGGACGCACGACGAAGGCGCAGCCACAAGCTGCGTCGAGGAGGAGGACGCCGCGAGGGGCTTCGATGGCCGGCGAGACATGTGCGTGACTTCCAAGTCGGAGCGCTAGCGCTGGCGGGGGCCGACCTCACGA
>JACPCJ010000133.1 GCA_016179865.1 Actinomycetota bacterium
CTCCTCATGCGACGGGTGCTCTGGTGCGGGGATGGCGATGGTCGTGAAGATGATCGGCTTACCGATCTCCTCCACACACCTCCTCATTTCTGGCTCTTGTGTCGTTCCCGTGGGTGAACTGACGGTCTAACAAGCACGCACGCCGCGCCACCACTACGTTTTCCGGCGGTCAAAGCTGGAAGACGGAGGGTGGGAACGGCGTGCGCAAGAAGACGGTATGGGCGAAGCTGCTCGGTGTCGAGCGGACGGTCATCGAGCGTGTCGAGCTCGATGAGGCGGAGGGCGTCGTCGTCGCCCGGGTCCGCCCGCGGCGGGCAGAGCGCAGCCGCTGCGGCAAGTGCGGCCGGCGCTGCCGGCGGTACGACCAAGGAGAGGGGTGGCGGCGCTGGCGGGCGCTCGACCTGGGCGCGACGCCGGCGTACCTGGAGGCCGCGGCACCGCGGGTGGAGTGCCCGGAGCACGGCGTGATCGTCGCGGCGGTGCCCTGGGCGCGCCATGAGGCCCGCCACACCCGCGCCTTCGACGACCAGGCCGCCTGGCTGGCGACCCACTGCGCCAAGTCTGCCGTCGGCGAGCTGCTGCGGGTGGCCTGGCGCACCGTCGGCTCGATCGTCACGCGGGTGGTGGCGGATGCCCGTGCGCGGTCCGACCCCTTCGAGGGACTCGCGCGCATCGGCGTCGACGAGATCTCATACCGAAAAGGTCAGAGATATCTGATCGTGGTCGTCGATCACGACTCGGGGAGATTGGTCTGGGCCGCGGCGGGCCGGGACCGCAAGACCCTCCGGGGCTTCTTCGAGGCCCTCGGGAAGGAGCGCTGCGCCGCCATCACCCTGGTGAGCGCGGACGCGGCGGCGTGGATCGCCGACGTGGTCGCCGAGCGCTGCCCGAACGCCGAACTGTGCACCGACCCGTTCCACGTCGTCAGTTGGGCCACCGAGGCGCTCGACGAGGTCCGGCGGGAGACCTGGAACGAGGCCCGTCGGCGCGGGCAGAAGGCGGTGGCCCACGAGCTCAAGGGCGCGCGCTTCGCGCTGTGGAAGAATCCCGAGGACCTCACCCGCCGTCAGCAGGCCAAGCTCAGCTCGATCGAGCGGACCAACGCCCGCCTCTACCGGGCGTACCTGCTCAAGGAGCAGCTGCGCCAGGTCTTCCACCTGCCGACGGACGCGGCGCTCGCGTTGCTCGAGGCGTGGCTCCGTTGGGCGAGGCGCTGTCGGATCCCTTCCTTCGTCGCGCTGGCCCGGTCCGTCGCCGCTCATCGCGACGGGATCAAGGCCGCGCTGGTACACCGTCTGTCGAACGCGCTGGTCGAATCGATGAACACGAAAATCCGGCTCATCACCCGCGTCGCCTTCGGCTTCCACTCGCCCGACGCGCTCATCGCGCTCGCGATGCTGAGCCTGGGCGGCTACTGCCCGACACTGCCGGGGAGGTCATCCTGACCCACGGAAACGGCAGGAGGTCCCCTTTGTCCTTCTTCTTTCCCGGGGTCGACCCTTGACAGCCTTACGCCG
>JACPCJ010000001.1 GCA_016179865.1 Actinomycetota bacterium
GCGCTCGGTGACGGCGGCGAGCATGGCGTTGGCATGCTTCGTGCGGGAGTCGAACATGGTGGCGATCGCGCCCCGCACCTTCAGGTCGGGGTTGGTGAAGTTGCGCACGTCGTCGATGGTTTCGAGAAGCTGGCCCACCCCGCGATGCCCGAGGGTCTCGCACTGGAGGGGGATGAGCACCTCGGTCGCCGCCGTCAGCCCGTTGATGGTCAGCACGCCGAGGCTCGGTGGGCAGTCGACCAGCACGGTGTCGTACTCGTCGGCGACCCCCCGGAGCGCCCGCTTCAGGGCGTGCTCCCGGCCCGTGCGGGTCAGCAGGTGCACCTCGGAACCGGCGAGGTCGATGGTGGACGGCAGCACCGACAGATCGCCCGCCTTCTCGATCACGTCGGCCGCCTCGCAGCGGCCGAGGAAGACGTCGTGCAGCGAGAGCGAGAGCGAGTCGGGGTCGAGCCCGAGCGAGTAGGTCAGGCAGGCCTGGGCGTCGAGGTCGACGAGCAGGATCCGCTCGCCCAGTTCGGCGAGGGCGGCGCCGAGGGAGTGGACGGTAGTGGTCTTGGCCACCCCGCCCTTCTGGTTGGCGACCGCCAACACCCGTGCCATCCGGGGCAGCATACCGACCGACTCTTCGCGGAGGAAGGGGCCGTCCGGCCCATCATCTTCCAGCGACTGGAAGACGACCCTCAGGCATCCAGCACCCTCCGGGCCGCAGTTTCGACCCGGTCGGCGTCCAGAAGGGCGGCGGCCTCCAAGTTGTGGGCGAAGGGGAAGGCGGGGATGTCGGCCGTGCACAGGCGGGTGACGGGGGCGTCCAGGTCGTAGAAGGCTTCCTGGGCCACGGTGGCGCACACCTCGGCAGCGAACGACACCGAGTGGTTGTCCTCGCTGACGACGAGTACCCGGCCCGTCTTGGCCACCGACGCCAGCACGGTGTCGCGATCCCAGGGCTGGAGGGTGCGCAGGTCGATGACCTCGAGCGACCCGGCCCCGGCGTCGGCCAAGCGCGAAGCGGCCTCGAGCGCATGGTGCAGCGCCATCCCGTACGACACCACGGTCAGGTCGGTGCCCACCCGCACCACCGAGGCCACCCCGATCGGGATCCGGAAGTCGTCTTCGGGGACGGGCCCGGTGATCAGCCGGTAGGTCCGCTTGTGCTCGAAGAACATCACCGGGTCGGGGTCGTCGAGTGCCTCGAGCATCAGGCCACGGACGTCAGCGGGAGTCGATGGCGCCACCACCTTGAGCCCCGGTATGTGGCAGAAGAGCGACTCCACCGACTGCGAGTGGTACAGCGCCCCGTGCACGCCGCCCCCGTATGGCGAGCGGATCACGAGCGGGAGCGGGAAGTCGCCGTTGGAGCGGTAGTGCATGCGGGCGGCCTCGGACACGATCTGGTCGAAGGCCGGATGGATGAAGTCGGCGAACTGGATCTCGGCGATGGGTCGCATCCCGGAGAGCGCGGCCCCAATGGCCACCCCGATGATGGCCGACTCCGCCAGCGGGGTGTCGAGGACTCGGGCCTTCCCGAATTCCTCTTGCAGCCCCTCCGACGCCTTGAAGACGCCGCCGCGGACCCCGACGTCTTCGCCGAGGAGGAACACCCGCTCGTCGGCGGTCAGCGCGGCCCGCAGCGTCGAGCGCACGGCTTCGACCATGTTCATGTCGGTGGCGCCGTCGAACGAGGGCGCCGGGTGGTCAGCGACCGCAGCGCCGAACTGCGTGGCGGCGAACTCCTCGGGCACCCCGGCGAGGGGGCGGAGGGGCCGGGCGAACACCTGGGTGAAGGCGGCGGCGGGCTCGGGGTCGGCGGCCCCCTCGGCCTCCACGACGGCCTGCTCCACGGCCGCCGTCACCTCCTGCTCGAGCTGGGCCTCGGCGCTCTCGGGGAGTAAGCGCTGCTCCACCAGGTACTGCTTGAGCTTCTGGACCGGGTCCTTCTTGCGCCACGCCTCGACCTCCTCGGCCGTCCGGTACGAGCGGTCGTCGTCGTCGGAGGTGTGGGCCAGGTAGCGGTACGTCTTGCACTCGATGAGGGTGGGGCCCTCGCCCTGGCGGGCTCGCGTCAGGGCCTGGTGCATGGCGGCGTACACGTCGATCACGTCGTTGCCGTCGACGATGACCCCGGTGAAGCCGTAGGAGTGGGCGTAGGAGGCGATGTTTTCGGTGGCCGATTCCTGCGTGAGCGGGGTCGAGATGGCGTACCCGTTGTTCTCGCACACGGCCACGAAGGGCAGGCGGTGCACGCCGACAAAGTTCATGGCCTCGTGGAAGTCGCCCTTTGACGCGCCGCCCTCGCCGAAGAAGCAGGCGGCCACACCCTCGTCGCCCCGCAGCCGGGCGGCGTAGGCGGCGCCGGCGGCGTGGGGAATCTGGGTGGCGATGGGTGACGACCCCGAGATCACCCGCAGCCCCGAATGGCTCCAGTGGTTCGGCATCTGCCGACCGCCCGAGTTCGGGTCGTCGGCCTTGGCGAAGACGGCCATCAGCACCTCGGCCGGGGTCATGCCCAGCGTCAGCATCAGCCCCGTGTCGCGGTAGTACGGGCACACGGTGGCGCTCGCCTGCTTCAAGGCCCAGCCGCAGCCGATCTGCGCCCCCTCGTGCCCCTGGCACGACACGACGAACGCTGCCCGCCCCTGGCGGTTGAGGGCCCAGATGCGCAGGTCCAGCTTCCGGGAGAGCAGCAGCAGCCGGTACATCTCGAGTAGGTCGGAGGGGCTGAGGCCCACCGCCGTATGTCGCTCGACGAGGTGGAACGTCGAGAGATCCTGGTCGTCCGCCGGCGGCGCGTATCCCATGTCCCTCTCCCTCTCCCTACCTCACGCTGGTCAGATCGCCAGAGGGGGAAGCCCGGTCTTCGCTGCGTTCGTGATCCGCTCCTCGGCCACCCGGTCGGCAGCCCGTGCCGTAGTGATGCTCTCACGCACGGCCGTCTCGAGAACGGTTTTCGTGTTGTCGAAGATCTTGCGGACGGCGGCCTCCGCCTCGTTCCATCGATACTCGCGGCCCATCTCGAAGGCGATGTTGATGACGCCCCCGGCGTTGGCCACGTAGTCGGGTACGTAGAGGACGCCGGCCTGGTGAAGCATCTCCCCGCACTCGGGGGTGGCGAGCTGGTTGTTGGCGCTTCCGACCACGGCCGCGCACCCGAGCTCGGGGATGGAGTCGGGACTGAGGACTGCCCCGAGGGCGCACGGGCTGAACACATCGCAGGCGACGGCGTGGGCGCGGTCGGGATCCACCGTCTCGACCCCTTCGGGGAGGCGAGCGAGGGCGTCGGCGCTGACGTCGGCCGCCGTCACCCGGCACCCGGCCTCGAC
Organism: Actinomycetota bacterium; assembly: GCA_016179865.1. Lineage (GTDB taxonomy): Bacteria > Actinomycetota > Acidimicrobiia > IMCC26256 > JACPCJ01 > JACPCJ01. Next base: position 3,321 of record JACPCJ010000001.1, read on the forward strand.
GAGGTGGCCGGCGAGCGCTCCGCCGACCTTGCCGGCACCCAGCACGACGACGTGACGGCCGGCGACGTCGGCGGACCCCCCCAGGTGGTCGGCCGCGGCCCGGATGGCTTCGAACACCCCGACGGCCGTCGCCGGGCTCGGGTCGCCGGAGCCGCCGTGTTCGATCGCCTGACCCGTTACGTATCGCGTCTCTTGGGCGATGACTTCCATGTCGGCCACGGTGGTGCCGACGTCCTCAGTCGTGTAGTAGCGACCGGAAAGGGAGTCCACGAAGTGGGCGTAGGAGCGAAAGAGCGCTGCGGTCTTGTCGGTGCGGGGATCGCCGATGACCACGCCCTTGCCGCCACCGAGGTCGAGGCCAGCGGCGGCCGACTTGTAGCTCATGGCCTTGGCGAGCCGGAGTACGTCGGTGAGGGCGGCCGATTCGTCGGCGAACGGGTAGAAGCGTGTCCCGCCGAGGGCAGGGCCGAGGCGGGTCGAGTGGATGGCGATGATCGCCCTGAGGCCGACGTCGGGGTCCGACCAAAAGGCGACCCGTTCGTGGCCCTCGGTGCCCATGGTCTGCAGGACCTCCGACCCAACCCGATGTACCGGCCCCTGTTTCCCGCTCTGACGGGGTCGCTCGGGCCCCGTAGACACGGTCACGTCCATCGTCGTTCCCTTCTGTCGAGGCCCATCGACCTCACGTGGCACGGTGGCTCCAGCACCCTCCGCTGTCGCCGCCGAGTGGCGTCCCGACCCCCCGATCGTACGCGTGGAGGGTTCAGAGCGGGAGCCTGTTGGGTACGCGATCGACGCGTTTCGCGCGAGGGCGACGCCACCACGCGACTGCGCCGACATACACTGAGGAGGCACATGGGGAGCACTAGTCCGGATGGACCCTCCAATTCGTCCGATTGGACTATGGAGGATCTTCGGTCACGTGACGTAACATAGGCCGACGAATCGGACAACATTCGAAGAACGGCCGAGGCTGGGCGCATCCCGTGTACCGGGCCGGCGGCCATCTCGACAAGGGGAGGCACCCAAATGCAAGAACGTGAGGAGCACGAGCAGCTTCTGACACCGTCGGAGGTTGCGGCGATGTTCCGGGTCAACCCGAAGACGGTGACCCGGTGGGCCCGGGCCGGCAAGATCTCGGCGATCCGGACCCTCGGCGGGCACCGGCGCTTCCGGGCGTCGGAGATCCGCAAGTACCTCGAGCAGGTCGAGAGCGAACCCGGCCTCTCCTGATTTCTGAGTTGCGGAATCCCTGAGTTTCGATCGGCTCCGGGTGTGAATGCACCCGGAGCCGGTCCAAAGACCGCGGGGCACCCGGTTACGGCACCGATCCCAGCTGGGCCGCGTGCCGCCACCACCCTTCGCGGCATTCTTTTCACGGCTGCTACCGTCCCGTGACCATGCGCGCGCCCAACCCTTCCTACTCCGTGCGCATTCGCGTACGTGTCGCCGACAGCCCGGGCGCTCTCGGCAGCATGGCCACCGCCATCGGCGAGGCGGGCGGCAACATCCGTGCCATCGACATCGTCGAGTCGTCGGGCGGCTTTGTCGTCGAAGACCTGGCTGTCGACCTGCGAGACGAGGACCACGCCCAGGAGGTTCGTACCGCCCTTGCGGGCGTCGGCGGGGTCGAGGTGCTGGCGCTGGAAGACCGCACGTTCCTCATGCACCTCGGCGGCAAGATCGAGGTCGCCTCCAAGGTGCCGCTCCGGACCCGCGACGACCTCTCCATGGCCTACACGCCCGGCGTGGCCCGCGTGTGCCTCGCCATCGCCGATCGACCCGACGAGGTCAACCGGCTCACGATCAAGAGCAACTCGGTCGCCATCGTGACCGACGGTACCGCCGTTCTCGGGCTCGGCGACATCGGCCCCGCCGCTTCCCTGCCGGTGATGGAGGGCAAGGCGATGCTGTTCAAGGAGTTCGCCGGGATCGACGCCTTCCCGATCTGCCTCGACGTCAACTCGCCCGACGAGGTCGTCGAGACCGTCGAGCGCATCGCGACGGTGTTCGGCGGCGTCAACCTCGAGGACATCAAGGCGCCCGAGTGCTTCGAGATCGAGGAGCGCCTGGTCAAGAGCCTCGACATCCCCGTCTTCCACGACGATCAGCACGGCACGGCGGTCGTCACGCTCGCCGCCCTGCGCAACGCCCTCAAGGTCGTCGACAAGAAGATGGAAGACCTCAAGGTCGTGATCGCTGGTGTCGGGGCGGCCGGGGTCGCGATCACCAAGATGCTCTTGTCGGCCGGGGTGGGGAACGTCATCGGCGTCGATTCCAAGGGTGCCATTTACGAAGGTCGCGAGGAACTGAACGCCGCCAAGCGGTGGTTCGCCGAGGTGACGAACAAGGAGCAGCGCAAGGGTGCCATCCACGAGGTGATGCCCGGCGCCGACGTGTTCATCGGGGTGTCGGGGCCGGGGGTCCTCTCCCGCGACGACCTGCGGGTCATGCACGACCAGCCCATCGTGTTTGCCATGGCCAATCCCGACCCCGAGATCACGCCCGAGGAGGCCGGCGACCTCGCCGCCGTGATGGCGACCGGCCGCTCGGACTACCCGAACCAGATCAACAACGTGCTCTGCTTCCCGGGCATCTTTCGGGGTGCGCTCGACGCGGGTGGCACCAAGATCAACGAGGAGATGAAGATGGCCGCCGCCGAGGCCATCGCCTCGGTGGTCACCGACGACGAGCTCTCGCCCAACTACGTGATCCCGTCGGTATTCAACGAAGAGGTTGTGCAGAGGGTGACGTCGGCCGTCGGCGACGCCGCCCGGGCCACGGGGGTCTGCCGCGCCGGCGCTTCGCCCGGGCGATGACGGCCGGGCGACCGGTTTCCGCCGTCACCTTCGACTACTGGAACACCCTCTGC
>JACPCJ010000129.1 GCA_016179865.1 Actinomycetota bacterium
CCCCCAGCACCCGGAGCCCCAGGCCCGAGATCAGCAGGAGGATGGCCAGGAGCATGACGGCGATGGTGGTGAGCCCGGCCAGGAACTTCCCGTTGATCACGGCGTCGCGGTAGATGGGCTGGGAGACCACCTTGCTGAGCGTCCGCGCCGCCCGCTCGCGATTGATGGCGTCGAACCCCAGCACCATGCCGATGAGCGGGCCGAAGAAGGCGATGAACTGCGCCAGGGAGAGCAGCGCCCCCGTGGAGGTGAACAGCAGCAGGAACACCATGGAAGGGCGCTGCATCCCCTCCAGCTCCTTGCGCAGGCCGCTCCCCACCATGTAGGCCGTGAGGAGGCTCACCATCAGGATCACGGTCATCAACAGGATGAAGCGGACGCTGCTGAAGTGGTCCTCCAGCTCCTTGCGATAGACGGCGCGCAATCCGGTCACGATCGCCTCCCTTCAGGACTGAGGACTCAGGACTGAGGACTGAGTCGGAACCGGCGTCCCTCAGTCCTCAGTCCTCTGACCTCGTCACTGCGTCGGCTGATCTTCTCTGAAGTAGCGGAGGTAGATCTCCTCCAGGGTGTAGTTCTCCTGGTCCACGCCAAGCCGCTGGCGGGCCAGCTCCTCGATGGGGCCCGCGGCCACCAGGGTGCCCTTCAGCATGATCCCCACCCGGTCGCTGATCCGCTGCACCTGGTCGAGCTGGTGGGACGAGAAGAAGACGGTGATCCCCTTCTCCCGGCTCAGGCCCTGGATGAAGTCCAGCATCCGCTGGGTGCCGTCCGGGTCCAGGCCCAGGGTCGGCTCGTCCAGGAAGGCCACCTGGGGGTCCTTCAGGAGCACCTCGGCGATGCCCAGCCGCTGCCGCATGCCGCGCGAATAGGCGCCCACCCGCTTGCGCCCCTCGGCCAGGAGCCCCACCTGGTCCAGCACCGCCTCGATCCTGCCCTGGAGCGCGCCGTCGCGGATCCCGTTGAGGCGCGCCACGTAGCGCAGGTTGTCGAAGGCGGTCATGTCCTCGTAGAACCCCACGTTCTCCGGGAGATAGCCCACCACCCGCTTGACCTTCAGCGGCGCCCGGGTGGGGTCGAAGCCGCAGACCCGGACCGTGCCCGCGGTGGGTTCGCTGAGGCCCAGGAGCATGAGGAAGGTGGTGGTCTTCCCGGCCCCGTTGGGGCCCAGGAAGCCGAAGATCTCGCCCCGGGCAACCTGGAGGTCGAGGTGGTTGACCGCCACCTGCGAGCGGTAGCGCTTGCTCAGGTCGTGGGTCTCAATCGCCGTGGACATGGGTTACCCCCTCGGCGGGTCACCGCCGCCCCAGCCAGACGAACAGGCCGCCCATCCCGCCGATCACCGCCGCGATGACGCCCATGCCGATCCAGCCCCAGGCGGTGGGCACCGTCACCGTGACGCGCTCCTCCACGGTCTTGCTGGCCTTCTCGCCGTCCACGCTGAGAC
>JACPCJ010000112.1 GCA_016179865.1 Actinomycetota bacterium
TGGCTTCGCCCCCGCGCCCGGTTCCGACCTCGCCCGCTCGCTCGGCCTGGGTGCCGCGCCTGCTCGCGGGAAACTCAGCGTGTCGGTCGACGCCATGACGGTTTCCGGCCTTGGCGTGGCCGTCAACAGCGTCGTCGTTGGGCCGCCCCCCGGCGAGCTCCGGTGGTGGCATCGCTCGTGGGGGCTGACGGTGATCTGCGACGGCGCCGAGGTCTTCCGAGGGCGGGCGGCGACGGTGGTCGTGGCGACGGGGCAGTTCGTAGGCGGGCACGACGTGATCCCGCGTGCTCACCCGGGGGACGGGTGGCTGGAGGTGCAGGTCTACGCCGTCCCGCGCGGGCAGCGAGCGGAGCTGCGCCGGCGACTTCAAACGGGATCGCACTTGCCGCATCCGAACATCGTCGCCCGCCGAGCCCGGGCGGTGAGCGTCGAGGCAGTCCGGCCAACGTTCGTGACCCTGGACGGTGTGAGGTGTGGGAAGCGTTCCTCGGTCGCCGTCGACATCTGGCCCGCGGCGTGCCGGTTGGCGATTGGAGCCCAGCCGTGAGTCAGCCATGATCGACCTGCTCCGATCGCCGCCGTTCTGGTGGAGGCGCCCGGGCGCACGGTGCTCATTGACACCGGGCTGGGTTTCAACCCTCTGGAGGGCCTCGACAGCGAGGGCGGGCACCTCACCGAGGCGCTGGCCGGTATCGGCGTGTCGCCGGTCGCCGTCGACATCGTGCTCTTGACGCACCTGCACGGCGATCACGTGGGCGGCACGGTGGCCGACGGGGGTGCGGCGTTCCCGAACGCCACGTACCGCTGCCACGCGGACGATCTGGCGTGGCAGCCGGGCGTCTTCCCCGACACCTATTTGGCGCAGATCGAGCCGGTGCTGGATCGCATCGACCCGGTGGCCGACGGCATGACGATCGCGCCCGGCGTCACGGTTCGGGAGGCCCCCGGCCATACGCCGGGGCACCTCGTCGTCACGCTGTCGAGCGGGGGTGAGCGGGCGGTGCTCCTTGGTGACGCGGTCCACTGCCCGGCGCAGCTCGACGCCACCGACTGGGCCATGATCGGCGACGCCGACCCGGCGCTCGCGTCACGTACCCGCGAGGCGCTGCTGCGCGAGATCGACTCCGAGACTCTGGTTGGGGCGGCTCACTTCCCAGGCCTCCGGTTCGGACGGCTCGTCACCGGGGGAGCGGCGCGCACCTGGGTGCCCTTGTCGTAGCGCGGCGGACGGTTGACCGGAGGCGCGGTTCGCCTCCCCTCCAGCAAAGCTCGTTTCACGCCGCGCAGTTGCCGTGATTCGGACCGGATCCGGTCGGATCACGACCACTGCGCGGCGGCAAATGGGCCCACGTGCGGCGACCTGTAGCCTCGGACTCGTGGATGGAGCCGACGTGAAGGCGCAGGTCAGAGAAGTGGTCAACGAGTGCGCGGGCGAACTCGTGGCGCTGTCGCACGCCATCCATGAGCATCCGGAACTCGCCTTCGAGGAGCACTTCGCCTCGTCGGCCCTATGCGACGCGCTCGAAGGTCACGGGATCGCGGTCGAGCGACCGGCGTTTGGGCTCGACACGGCGTTCATTGCCCGCGTGGGCGACGGGGACGGTCCCAATGTCGCCATCTGCTGCGAATACGACGCCCTTCCCGAGGTCGGGCACGCCTGCGGGCACAACGTCATCGCCACCGCCGGCCTCGGGGCCGGGATCGCGGCGGCCGCGGTGGTCGAGCAGGCCGGGGGCCGTCTGACGATCCTCGGGACGCCGGCCGAGGAGCGAGCGGGGGGCAAGATCATGATGGCCGAGAAGGGTGCCTTCGCCGACGTCGACGTGGCGATGATGGTGCACCCCGCCGGGGTAGATCTTTTGGCTCCGCAGATGCTGGCCATGACCCAGCTCGACGTCCGGGCCCACGGCAAGGAGGCGCACGCGGCGGCCTTTCCCTGGCGGGGCGTGAATGCCCTCGACGCCATCGTCCTCGGCTACATGGGCGTCGCTGCTCTCCGTCAGCACATCCATCCGACCGAGCGGGTGCACGGCATCATCACGCGGGGTGGTGACGCCTCCAACGTGGTTCCCAAGCTGGCCGCCGCACGCTTCAACGTGCGCTCTGAGACCGAGGAGCGACTGGACGCGTTGAAGGCCCGGGTCCTCGCTTGCTTCGAGGGGGCGGCGGCCGCCGCCGGGTGCGAGCTGGAGCACCGCTTTCTCGGGCCGTACTCCGACCTGGTGACCAACCCCGCGTTGGCCGAGGCGTATCGCAGGAACGCCGAGGAGCTCGGGCGACGGTTCGTCGATCCCGCCACCCTGACGACGCGGGCGATGGGGAGCACCGACATGGGCAATGTGAGCAAGCTCGTGCCGTCGATCCATCCGATGATCGCCGTCGCTCCACCCAACGTGCCGCTTCACACGGCCGAGTTCGCGGGTCACGCCGTCTCGGAAGCCGCCGATCAGGCCGTCGTCGATGGGGCGAGCGCCCTGGCCATGACGGCGGTCGACGTGTGGACCGATCCGGACCCGGGTGGGTTCCGCGGAGCGGCGAGTTCGCGCCGGTAGCATCAGCGGTCCCATGCGGTACGTCGGCGAGGACTGGACTGACGAAGAGGCGGAGATCCTCCGCCGGTACTTCACCAACCTTGACCAGCCGGTCTTCGCCCTCGTCAACCTCCCGGAGGTGGTGAAGGGCGCCCTGTTCGCCCGGTACTCGCGCACCCACAAGAGCCTGCGGCGACTCTTCCTCGACGAATTCGTCGAGGACCTCGACATCACGGGCGACGAGACGATCGACGCCACCGTCGGTCTGCGGCGGGCGGAGGAGCTCTACGAGCGGGTGTTCTTCGAGTACGGCGACGACTCCGTCGCTCAGCTCGGAGGTGTACACCTGGCGTGCGAGCAGGCCTCCAACCTGCTGACGAAGATCCTGGAGTGGGGGCGCCTGATGGCGTACCTCGAGCAGTCGACCCGCTACATCCCCTACCACGAGCGGCTCGGCGGCCGGTACCGGTACTGGCGCGACCCCGATGTGCTCTCATCCCCGCTCGGCGCCCGCTACGTCGCCGACCTGGACGCTATGTTCGATGCCTACGCCGATATGTACCCGCTCGTCGAAGCGTGGGCCCGAGACCGCTACCCCAAGGGGCCCGACGATTCCGACTTCGTCTACCGGCAGACGATCAAGGCCAAGACGTGCGACGCGCTCCGGGGAGTACTGCCGGCCGCCACCCTCGCCAACGTCGGCATCTACGGGACGGGCCAGGCCTTCGAGGCCCTCCTGCTGCGGATGCGAGCCCACCCCCTGCCCGAGGCCCGCGCCTACGCCGACCTCATGCTGCACGAGCTTCGCAAGGTGATCCCGTCGTTCCTGAAGCGAGTCGACCGGCCCGATCGGGGCGGTGCGTGGTCCGACTACATGTCGAGCTCCCGGCAGCGCACTCTGGAGGTCGCCGAACGCATTTTTGGTGCCGACGCCCCGGAGCCTCGTCCGTTCGTCACCCTCGTCGACCACGATCACGAGGGCGAGGACAAGGTCTTGGCCGCCATGCTCTACTCGGCGGCGTCGCTCCCCGAGGACCAAATCGTGGCCCGCGTGCGCCAGCTCGGTCCCGCCGAGCGGGCCGAGATCGTCCGGGCCTACGTGGGGGAGCGGGCCAACCGTCGCCACCGCCCCGGACGAGCCCTCGAGCGCACCACCTATCGCTTCGACGTGCTGTGCGACTATGGCGCCTTCCGTGACCTCCAGCGCCACCGCATGCTCACCATCGAGTGGCAGCGGCTGACCCCCGAGCACGGGTACGAGGTTCCCGAGGCGGTGGTGGAGGCGGGCGTGGATGAGACCTACCGCCAGACGCTCGAGCGGTCGCACGATTTGTTTCTCGCCCTCGACGACGGGTTCCCCGAGCAGGCTCCGTACGCGGTGGCGCTGGCCTATCGGGTCCGGTTCGTGATGCAGATGAACGCCCGCGAGGCCATGCACATGCTCGAGCTGCGGACGACCCCGCAGGGTCATCCGTCGTACCGCCGGGTGTGCCAGGAGATGCACCGGCTCATTGCCGAGCAGGCCGGGCATCGGGCGTTGGCGGAGGCGATGACCTTCGTCGACCACCGTCACTACGATCTCGAACGGCTCGAGGCCGAGCGCCTCGCCGAGGCTCGTCGCGCCCGACCATCTTGAGGTACACCCCGAAGTTTCCCTAGTGGTTAAAGGGAAACTTCGGGGTCATGCCCTGACGCGTGCGACCTCGGTTGGTCCCCTGCAGGAATTTTTTTCGCACCCCTTCTGACCTGCGGTGACGCGCGTCACGGCAGGTCAGAAGGGGTGCGCGGCGTCCGGCCTCCGCTTGACAGGCGGCCTCTGATGAGGCTGACTAAGCGACGGCATGCGCCCCGGCGGTCAAGGTCGTGGGCCTTCCGGGTCGGGCAACTGGGTCGGAAGGAAGAAGCCGTGGGGCGCGGGGGTCCAGGAGGCCCAGTAGAGAACGCTGGAATAACCCGCCCGGCATGACCGTGGCGAGCTAAACAGCGGCCCCAACGGTCTCCTGGATCCCTTGCCAAAATGCTCCCGCCCGGCATGACCGTGGCGAGCGCCCACTGCTGAACGACGGCGGCCCCAACGGTCTCCTGGATCCCTTGCCATTTCCGGGCCCTCCTCCGAACTTGGCTTTTTGCCCTCCACCCCGCCGTGGTTCAGAGGCCAAGAACGCGACAGACTGCGGCTCGTGACACCCCAGACGGCCCGAGCACCCGGACGACGGTTGGCGGTCGCACTGGCAAGCCTCATCCCCCTCGTCCCTCTCCTCGTCCCGAGTCCCGCGGGTGCCGCCGGCGACACCACTCACGGGTTCATGGCCGACCAGGCGCGCGAGTTCATCGATGATGAAGCGCTTTCGGAACTCCTTGCGGCCAATCGCGACGCCTTCGTGAGCGGAGCCCACTTCCCCGACTCGGGCTACTGGGCCGGCGGCGCCGGCGTCCCCGGCGGTGATTACGGCGAAATCACCCATTGGGAGCGATTCGTCAACGCCTACGCCGCCCACATCCGCGCCAAGGGCGAGTGCGCGCCCCTCGCGGACCCATGGGGGCCGTGCGCGCCCATGATCGCCCACGCCCTCGGAACCGCTGCCCACGGCATGGGCGACGAACTGTGGGACTGGCTGTTCGAGCCGCTGGTGACGGACCATGGCGAGAAGCCCGACCACCCGACCTTGTCCGGGCCGCCCTTGGGCGACTATCCGCCCGGGAGCCTGATCACGAGCATCGAATACGCCATGGACATGGTGGCCATCGTGGATCACGACCTCTGGGCCGACATCCCGGCCTTCATGCCGCCCGCCGACGATCTCGAGGCCGTGTACCACGCGCTGGGCCGCGACGACATCACGGCCCACGGCATCCTCGTGGGGCACACCATGGAGACGGCCATCCTGGTTGCCGAGCGAGTCGGGGCCCTCCTGGACGCCGAGCGGGTCCGCGAGCAGATGCCCTGGTCGGCGTCGCACTACTTCAGCGAGTCGGGCGGGGTCCGCTACGCCGCCAAGGGCATCGCCGGCTACGTCGAGGCGGTTTGGAGCAAGATCACCGAGCCGAGCCACCCTCAGCCCCGCGTCGTGGCCGTGCACCCCGAGCCGGGGGAGGCGGGCGTCCCCACTCAGTGGTTACCGCCTCGCACCTCGCCCGGGCCCCACACCGGCGGCGGCGAGAACCGGGTTCTCGCGTCCCTGTCGAACTCCCTGGACGCCACCACGGTCGCTGCCGGGTTCCGCCTCCTCGACCCCGACGGCGACGCCGTGCCCGCCCTCGCCGGATACCCGAAGGCGGGCCCGTACGGAGCGGCCGACGGTACCCACTCGATGCTCTTCTACCCGGCCGTGAACCTCGAGCCGTGTACCACCTACACCGCGGTGGTCACGACTGCCCTTCGGGACCACGCCGGCGCCTCGCTCGCCGCCGACCATTCGTGGAGCTTCCAAACCCGCGCCGACACGGGCGGTCCCTGCGCCTAGGACACCGGTGCCAGGGCGGGGGGGGCCCGAGCGCGCTCATCTCCGCCCGTGGCAGGGTCTGGAAGGTCGAGAAAATGGGTCCGCGAGATTCGCCCGGATTGGGCGCGAGAGGAAGGGAGCAGGGATAGAGTGACCAACGCCTCGATTCCCCCGGGGTGACGGGTCAAGATCTTCTGAGCACGGCGAGAGACGGCGAGAGGACGAGGGGTGGCCAAGGCCTCCAGTACACGGGGCATTCGCACAGCGGGCGTGGGGGGCAGCACCAGGGGGAAGACGGCGAAGAGCACGGGCGTGCGGACGCGCCGGGCGCGGGGTGAGGCGACCGCCCCGGCACTCGAAGCGCCCGAGTCGATCATCCAGCTCCGGGGCGTCACGAAGCGCTTCGGCAGCCACACGGTGCTTTCCGACGTCACCTTCGACATCCCCAAGGGCCAGATCACGGCCATCATGGGTCCCTCGGGCACCGGGAAGTCCGTCCTCTTGAAGAACATCATCGGCCTCCTCCGTCCCGAGGAAGGCGAGATCTGGGTCGACGGCACCAACATCGTCGGGCTCCATGAGCGTCAGCTCTACGACGTGCGGCGCAAGCTCGGCGTGCTCTTCCAGGACGGCGCCCTCTTCGGCTCCATGAACATCTACGACAACGTCGCTTTCCCGCTGCGCGAGCACACCGACAAGCCCGAAGACGAGATCAAGCGCATCGTCCACGAGAAGTGCGAGATGGTCGGCCTCATGGACCACCTCACCAAGATTCCAGGCGAGATTTCCGGCGGGATGAAGAAGCGGGCCGGCCTGGCCCGGGCGCTGGCCATGGATCCCGAGATCGTGCTGTTCGACGAGCCCGACTCGGGTCTCGACCCGGTGCGGGTCGCCTACCTCGACAACCTGGTGAGGGAGACGCAGGCCGAAACCGGGGCCACCTTCGTCATCATCACCCACAACATCCCGTCGGTGATGCGCACCGCCGACTTCATCGCCGTGCTGTTCCGATCCAATCTGGTGCGGGCGGCGTCGAAGGCCGAGATGGTGGCCGACCCCAACCCGGTCCTGCGCCAGTTCTTGGCCGGCCTCCCCAAGGGCCCGATCGGGATGGACGAGATGGCGCAGACCGACGAACAGGACTGGACCGAGGACGACTTCAAGAACGTCCAAGTCATGACGGTGTAAGGCAGGCAGTTCGACGTGACAGCTCCGATCACGGGCAAGGTCGCTACCGCGGTTCGCGAGACCGGGAACATGTTCGCCATCAGCCTCGAGGGGCTGCGGGCGACGCCGCGCGTGCGGCTCTGGTGGCGGGAGTACCTCGAGCAGTGCTGGTTCATCGCCAAGGTCACGAGCCTCCCGGTGATCCTGGTCTCGATCCCGTTCGGAATGGTGATCGCCCTGCACGTCGGCAGCTTCGCCCGCCAGCTCGGTGCCGAGTCGGGCACCGGGGCGGCCATGGTGCTCGCCATCGTCCGCGAAGCGGCGCCCGTCGCCACCGCGCTCCTCATCTCGGGTGCCGGCGGGTCGGCGATGACCGCCGACCTCGGGTCGCGCAAGATTCGGGACGAGATTTCGGCGCTCGAGGTCATGGCCGTCAACCCCATCCACCGTCTCGTCACCGCCCGGCTGTGGGCGGCGTCCACGATCGGGATCCTGCTCGTGTCGCTTGTCTCGGTTGCCGGGATCGCCGGCGGCTACTTCTTCAACGTCATTGTGCAGGGGGTCACGGCGGGGGCGTACTTCTCGGGCTTCGGCCAGTTGGTTCAGCTCCCCGACCTGTGGTCGTCGCTCTCGAAGGCCTTCGTGTTCGGCTTCATCGCCGCCATGGTGTCTTGCTACAAGGGCATCTACGCCAAGGGGGGGCCCAAGGGGGTGGGCGACGCCGTCAACCAGGCGGTCGTGGTCACCTTCATCCTGATCTTCTTCGCCAACTTCGTCATGACGACGCTGTACTTCGCGCTCGTCCCCCAGAAGTTCTGAGCGCATGACGGCACCGCTCGCTCCCGTCACCGCCACCACCCGGGCCCTCGGCGACGCCTTCGAGGAGGTCGGCCGCCAGCTTCGCTTCTACCTGAAGGTGCTGTGGGCGATCCCCACCCAGCTCCTGACCCGCCTCCGTTACTTCAACGTGGTGTTCGCCCTCATGAGCGACATCACCATCGGCGCCGGGGCCCTCGTCATCGGGGGCGGGATGGTGTTCGTGATCTTCTCCATGGCCTTCTTCACGGGGACGGAGGTGGGCCTCCAGGGCTACAAGGGCCTGGAACAGCTCGGAGCCCAGGCCTTCACCGGCCTGGTGTCGTCGTGGGCCAACACCCGCGAGGTCACCCCGCTCATCGCCGGCGTGGCCCTGGCGGCGCAGGTGGGGGCGGGCTTCACGGCCGAACTCGGGGCCATGCGGATTTCAGACGAGATCGATGCCCTCGAAGTCATGAGCATCCCGACCCTCGTCTATCTGGTGTCGACGCGGGTGGTGGCGGCGCTGCTCACCATCATCCCGCTGTACCTGATTGCCTTGTTTTCCTCGTTCTTTGCCACCGAGCTGGTCACCACCCAGTTCTTCGGGCTCTCGCAGGGCGTCTACGACCATTACTTCCGGCTCTTCCTTCCGCCGATCGACGTGTTCTTCTCGTTGATCAAGGCGATGATCTTTGCCGTCGTCGTGGCCCTCATTCACTGCTACTACGGCTACAACGCCAGCGGGGGGCCGGCGGGCGTTGGGGTGGCGGTGGGGCGGGCCATCCGACTCTCGATCGTGACGGTGGTCGTGCTCAACCTGCTCCTCTCACTGGTGATGTGGGGAGGCGGCAACACCGTCCGGATCAGCGGCTAACGACTCGTGCTCGCGCTCACGGATCGAACCTTCACCATCCTGACCGGCCTCGTCGTGTCGATCTTCTTCACCGCGGTCTCGGTCGTGGCCGTCGCCTACTCCTCGGGCACCTTCGATGACGTCTACGAGGTCACGGCCCGCTTCGACACGGCGGGCCAGGGCCTCATCAAGCAGTCCGACGTGAAAATCCGTGGGATCAACGTGGGCCGGGTGGACGGCGTCGACCTCGACGACGCCGGGCGGGCCGTGGTGACGCTGCGCATCTCGGGTGACGAGAAGATCCCGGCAGACGCCCGCGCCGTGGTGCGACCCAAGACGCTGTTCGGTGAGAAGTTCGTCGACCTTGAGACGACCCCCGAAGGCGAGGCCCGGGGCCCCTACCTCGAGGACGGCGACGAGATCGCTAACACCGTCGGCAGCTTCGAGCTCGAGGAGGTCCTCGTCAAGGCCGAAGCGCTGCTGCGCGCCGTCGAGCCCGCCGAGGTGGGGGTGATCCTCGACACGCTGGCGGAGTCGGGGAAGGGGGAGGGCGAGCGGATCCGGCGCCAGATCCAGAACTGGCAGAAGGTGGCGGCGGTGTTCGCGGAGCACGACGCCGACACCCGTCAGTTCCTCACCGATTTCGAGACCCTCTCGGGTGCGCTGGCGCGTGTCGGCGACGACGTGACCGTGCTGGCCAAGAACCTCAACGTCGTGCTCCCCAAGCTCAACGCCAAGGCCGACAAGCTCGACAACCTGCTCGACGACGTCGGTGATGTGTCGCGCGACCTCGCCGATGTTCTCGAGCGGTCGAAGCCGACGCTCGAGAAGCTGGTCACCGAGGGCGGCAAGACCCTCCAGGTGCTGTACGACAACCGGGGTCAGGTGCCCAAGCTCGTCGTCAGCCTTCGCGACTTCGCCCAGACGCTGGCCCAGGCGGGCTCGTACCAGGGCAACTCCTACAGCTTCAGCGGCGGCGGCAAAGCGGGCACGATCAAGATCGTGGCCGGGGTGGACACGCTCGTGTTCCTGGCCTGCTCGCTGTCGGAGACGAGCGCCGCCTGCACGGCTGGCAGGGCATTGGCGGGGCTGGGTGACGGCGGCTCGCCCGCGAGCACCGGCGACCCCGCGGCGTCCTCCAGCGGGAACCCGGGCCTCATCCGGGGTGGCCCCCCGGTGACCGAAGGCGTCGGTGCCGTGGTCGACCTGCTGTCCCAAACCCTGGCCGGGATCCCGGTGGCCGCGCTCGTCGAGGGCCCCGCGCCGACAGGAGCGTCCCGGTGATCCGCACGCTCATCCGCCTCGTCATCTTCACGCTCGTCTGCATGACCTTCACGCTCTGGCTCGCCTTCACCATTGGCAACATCCGCAGCGTCGAGGTCCTCGGCGTTCGGCTGTGGGGCGCCGACCGCTACGGGCTGAGTGCCACGTTCGACGACGTCACCGGCCTGCTACTCAACGACAACGTCAAGGTCGCCGGGGTCGTGGTCGGCAAGGTGACCGGCATATCGGTCGAAAAGGGCCAGGCGGTCGTCGACTTCGAGCTCGACCAGGACGTCAAGCTGTCAAGCGACACCGAGACGGCGGTGCGGTGGCGGAACCTCCTGGGCCAGCGCTACCTCTACCTCTACCCGGGAGAGGCGTCCACGGTGCTCGAAAGCGGGGACGCGATCCCGGCCCAGCAGGCCCGCCCGATCATCGACCTCGGGGAGCTGTTCAACCGGCTCGGGCCCATCCTGCAATCTGTCGAGCCCGAAAAGGTCAACGAGTTCCTGGTGGCCTTCACCGGCGCCCTCGAAGGCGGCAACGTCGAGGTGCTGGGCGACGCCGTCGGCGACCTCGGCACCTTTGCCCAGGCCCTGGGAAGTCGCGACGAGGCGATCGGGCGCATGGTGGAAAACCTGGCCGAGCTCACCGACGCCCTCGCCACGCGCGACACCCAGCTCCGCACCATCTTGGACAACGTCACCGAGCTGGCGACCACGTTCAACGAGAACTCGGCGGTGCTGGAGTCGACGGTGGTCGACCTCGGTGCGTTCTCCGACGCCCTGGGTCGGCTGATCTCGGAGAACCGGCCGGGCATTGATCGGATCATCACCCGCGTGGCCGACGTCGTCGGAGTTGTCGACGAGAAGCTCACCACCCTCGAGAACACGGTGGCCGGCCTCGACGAACTGGGTTCGGCGCTCTTCCGGGCTTCCCGCTACGGCGAGTGGCTGAACCAGTTCATCCCCTGCATGGTGATCGACGTCGACGGCCCGTCGGGGCCGATCCCGCCGGTGAACAACACGTCCGCGTGTACGAGCCAGGGGGCCTCGAGTGGGCAGGCGGCTTCGGCGCCGCCGAGCGAGGTGGCCACCATCCTGGGCGAGCTGGTTGACGCGGGAGGAACGCCCTAATGGCCATCCGGTCCTTCCGCGACATGAACCCGTATGCCATCGGGATCATCTCGGTGTTCCTGATTGGGGCCGCCGTTGCCACCGCCTTCGCCGTCGGCATTCTCCACGTGTTCGAGGACACGTACACGGTGACGGCGGTGTTCTCCGACTCTGCCGGCATGAGCTCCGGCGACGACGTGCGCGTCGCCGGGGTGAAGGTGGGGCGGATCACCGGCGTCGAGGCCGACCGTTTGGCGGGCAACGTGCGCATCGAAATGGCGGTGAACAGCAACGTGGATCTCGGCCCCGAGACCACAGCCGCCATCACCCTGGAAACGCTCCTCGGTACGAAGTACGTCCGCCTCAGCGGGCCGGTGAAGGAGCCGTACCTGGCCGACGCCAACGACCCCGTGATCCCGCTCGAGCGCACCCGGATTCCCTTCGACATCTTCGAGCTGGCCCGGGTCGGTACGAGGGCGATCGAGGAGACCGACACCGAGCGTCTCAACCTGCTCGTCGACCAGCTCGCCACGCTCGCCGAAGGACGCCGCGACGACATCGAAAGCCTCGTGACCGGGTTGCGGGATGTCTCGGGCGAGATCAACAAGCGGGAGGAGGCGCTCTCGACCCTCCTCGACCGCGCCGAGACCATCTCGGCCACCCTCGACGAGAAGGACCGCGTCCTCGTCCGGCTGCTCGATCAGTCGAAGGCCGTCCTCGACCTGCTCGAACGGCGAAAGGCCGATCTGGTGAAGGGGCTGGAGGGCACCGACACGTTGACCGCCCAGCTGGCGTCGCTGACCGGTGACTTCAAGGCCACCCTCGACAACCTCCTCGACACCGTCCACGACACGGTCGAGATCGTCGACGAGCGCCAGGAAGACCTCGACCGGGCGCTGGCCTGGCTCGGGCCCGGCGCGTTGGGCCTCGCCCAGGCCGTCAACCACGGGGAGTGGGCCGACGTGTTCGTCTGCCTCCAGCCGCAGGAGTCGTCATGCACGACTTCGTAATCGCTCGGCGGCGGCTGCCTCCGCGTCGCCTCGTTGCGCTGCTCGCCGTCCTGGCGGTCGTCGCCACATCGTGCGGCGTGGTCGGCGGTAGGGGAGGGGGCGGGATGGAAGTCACCGCCGAGTTCACGCGGGCGGTGTCCCTCTTCCCTGGCTCCCAGGTGCGCGTGCTCGGCCTTCCGGCGGGCGACGTAGCGGACGTGGAGGTCGAGGGTGACCTCGTGAAGGTGACGTTGAGGATCAACGGCGACGTCACGGTGCCCGCTGACGCCCAAGCCATGATCGTGCCCTTCTCGCTGATCGGCGAGCGCTACGTGCAGCTCTTCCCCGCCTACACGGGTGGCCCCAAGATGAAGGACGGCGCCGTGATCGGCGCCGACCGCACGAGCGTGCCCGTCGAGCCCGACGAGGCGCTCGAGAGCCTGCGAGACCTGCTCGACGACCTCAACCCCGAGGCCACCCAGCGGCTCACGCGCAACCTGGCCGCCGACCTCGAAGGTCAGGGGCAGAACGTGAACGACATGCTGGCGAATGTGGGTGAGCTCACCCGCGACCTCGGAGCCAAGAGTGACTCGCTGGGCCGCATCATCGACCACTTCGACGAGTTCACGGCGACGCTCGTCACGCGCGAATCCCAGATCGGAACCGCCCTGGACCAATTTGCCGCCGTGACCGCCGTGCTGGCGGACGAGCGGGACTCCCTCGCCAACATCATCCGCAACCTCGGTGCCTTCGCCGCCGACGCTCGCGACCTGGTGGAGGAGCACGGCGCTGCCCTGGCGAGCGACCTCGAGGTACTCGAGCACGTATCGAAGGGGCTCCAAGCCAACCTCGACGCGGTGGGCAACCTCTTGGACGCCGCGCCCATCGTGGCCAGCGGCCTGAAGCGCGCCTACAACTCCACCAACAACGTGGTCATGCTCCGCGACTCGGGGGCCTTCGAGAACGCCACCGAGGGCCCCGCAGCCTTGCCGGCGGGATCCTCGGGCCAGGGGGCACCTCAAGGCGCGGCGGGGCAGTCCGACGAGGGTGGGCCAGCAGGCGACGGCGCCGCCCCACCGGCTCCCGAGACGCCCTTCGACCCACTCGACGAGCTGCTGCGAGAGCTGGTCGACACCGGGACCGGCCCGCTCCAGGTCCCGGCCCGTGCCGGGAATGCCGGCCGTTCAAGCGGTCCTGAGCGGCTGGCCAGCGGCGTCGTGCGCATGGTGGGCCGCCTGGGCGGCCTGGCCCGGTCGGTCGTGGGGGCATGAGGAGATGACGCGCGTGATCCGCCTGGCGTGGTTCGGCGTGGGCCTCGTGGTCGCGATCGTCGCCTTCGTTGGCCTTCGGGCGATCATCGCCCCCGGGGGCTACGAGCTGGTCGCCACGTTCGACGACGTGGGCGATCTCGTGCCCCAGCACTCGGTCCAGATCGCGGACGTCCGCATCGGCGAGGTGTCCGGGATCGAGCTCACCGACGACTTTCGGGCCGAGATCCGCCTGCGGATTCAGTCCGACGTGAAGGTGCCGGAGGGCAGCAGCGCCGTGCTCCGCACCACGAGCCTGCTGGGGGAGAAGTTCATCGAGCTACGTCCCCCCTCGGCCGAGGCCATGCGGCGGGGGCCGTTCCTCGACGACGGCGATCGGGTGGGCCAAACGTCAGAGGCGGCCGAGTTCGAGCACGTTGCCGACACGCTGATCGAGCTCCTGGGGGCCGTCGAAGCCTCCGACGTTGCCACGCTCGTCGACGTCGGCGCCGCCGGCTTCGGCGGTCAGCGCGACGCCCTCCGGGCCTTGGTCTCCGACCTGTCGACGGTGAGCGGGACCCTGGCCGAGCGCTCGGGTCAGATCGTGCGGATCATCGATCGGCTCGACACCGCCACGCAGGCACTCGGGTCGGGGAGTGGGGCGCTCGAGGGAGCGCTCGCCAACCTGGCCGAGACGACGGACGTTCTCGTCGCCAACCGAGACCGGGCCGTGGAAGCCCTCCAGGAGCTGTCGCGACTGGCCTCGGTTCAGAACACCGTCGTCGTCAAGCACTTCGACGCCGTGAAGACCCAGATCCAGCAGGCAGACGCCGTGCTGGGCACCCTCGCCAACTCGCAGAACGACCTCAAGTCCCTCATCGACTGGCTCGAACGGTTCGTTCTCACGGTGCCCGACCTCATCCCGCGCGACTTCACGATCGTGTACATGGAAGGCGTCCTGCGGGGGAGCTCCGATGACTAGGGGCACGCCATGAGGCGCCGGATCCTGATCAACCTCGCCGTCTTCGCCGGCGTGGCGGTGCTGTTCATCTACTGGGCGGCCACCAACATCGTCTCGGTCGAGTTCATCGAGCGCCCCTTCCGGGTGACGGGCGATTTCGAGAACGCCATGGGCGTGCTCCCGAGTGCGGAGGTCACGTACCTCGGGACCCAGGCCGGACTGGTCGACACCATCGATCGCATCCCAGGCGGGGTGCGCATCACGATGAAGATCAACCGGGGCCAGGAGATCCCGCGCGATGCCCCCGCCCACATCTGGCGCAAGAGCGCCCTCGGCGAGCAGTACATCGACTTCACCAACCCCGCCGGATTCGACGGCGACGGGCCGTTCCTGAAGGAGGGCGACCACGTGCCGCGGGAACGCACGGCGATCCCGATCGAGTTCGCCGACATGCTGCGCGCCGCCGACACGCTGGTGGGATCCATCGATCCCGGCGACCTGCGCACCGTGACTCATGAACTGGCGACGGGGCTCCAGGGTCGCACGGATGATCTTCGGAGCCTCATCGTGGAAGGCGACCGTCTGGCAGCGACGTTTGCCGAGCGCACCGAAGCGCTCGACAGGCTGGCCACCAACAACACGCGGCTGACGCGCGTCTTCGCCGCCCACTCCGGCTCGCTGGCGTCGGCGCTCGAGGACTTGCGAGCCGTGAGCGACACCCTGGTCACCGTGGCCGACGACCTTGGGCCCCTCGTTGACGACGGGACGGAGTTGTTCGGCGATCTTGCACCCGTGGTGCACGACCACCGCGACTCACTCGCCTGCCTGCTCGACGCGGTCGACGACGCCGTCGACCTCGCCACGACCCCGGCGCGGCTCGCCGGGCTGAAGACCTTGCTGGTCGACGCCCCGACGGGAACCGACAATCTCAAGGCCGCCACCGACATCGAGCGTGACTCGGCCGGGCGAGAGCACCAGTGGGTTCGTGTCGACCTCGTCGACGACGCCGACGACCCCGCCGACGACTTTGTCCCCAACCGGGCGGTGCCGAGTGTGCCCACGGTTGGCGCGTGCTCGGTGTCGTTCGCGAGCGTCGACCCCAGCGAGGCCGACGCCGCCACCCCGGGGTCGGGCGTTACACCTGCCACGGGCGCGGGGCTGACGGCGGCAACCGGGCTGGGCCTCCTTGTGCTGGTCGCGCTGGCGCGGCGGGCGGGCCCTGCTGTCCCCGACTGAGCGAGGCCCATGGAACCGAACGCCGAAGACCGCGAGGAATCCCTGACAACACCCGCGCCGGGGGCGGGGGCCCGCCGCGCTGGACGCCTGGCGACCGACGGGGGCGAGGGCAGGCGGCGGCTGATCCTCGGGTCGCTCGTGACGGCCGCCGTCGTCCTGGCTGCCCTCACCGTGTTCTTCGCGGTGCTCTGGAGTAGAGCGAGTGACGAACAAGGCGAGGTCGACGACGTCCGCGAGGTGGCGGGGCAGTTCGCTCAGCGGTTCCTCACCCTCGACTCGGAAAATCTGGAGCCGACCAAGAAGGGCGTGCTCGAACTTTCGACGGGCGCCTTCCGGCGCACCTACGAAGAGGGCCTTGAGACCGGCTTCCTCCAGGCGATGCTGGAGGTCGGTCAGACTCGCACCGAAACGACGGTGGAGGAGATCTACGTCGGCGAGGGCGACTCCCGGGCTGCCCACGTCATCGTGCAAACGGAGACGGTTTCGCACACGACCGACCTCGAAGGAAACGCCCAGCCGGCGCGGGTCTTGACGTTCTGGCTCGAACTGGATCTGGTCAAGCAGAAGGAGGGGTGGCGGGTCGATGGTGTCCGCAACCTGAACTTCGGCCGGGCACCGACCGGCGAGACGACGCCCGCGTCGGGCGCGCCGTCCGCCGACACTCAGACGACCACGACGACGGCTGGCGGATAGGGAGCGGTAGGGACGATGGCCGCGAACGGCGGCGTTATACTGCGCCGCCTTGGAGGCCCACTCGGGTGGCAACGTCCGACCCGCGGTCGGGCCCCGTCGCCGGAACTAGGAATCGGATGAGCCCTCGAAAAGCACAACCAGACGACGCCGACGAGGCGGTCGGAGACGTCGACGAGGTCTCCTCCGATCTCGAGAGTGTCGACGAGGACGAGGACCTCGAAGCCGTCGAGGATATCGATGCTGTCGAGGATATCGACGCCGTCGAGGACCTGGACGAGGCGGTGCTCGTCGAGGACTTTGAAGCCGACGACTTCGACGAGGATTTCGTCGCCGACGTCGACTCCCTCGACGGGGCCGTTGCTCCCGAAGCCGCCGAGGGAGCGCCGATCGAAGCCGATGGCGAGGAGGAGTCCGAGGAAGAGGACGAGGGGGCCGTCATCGACCTCGAGGAGGAGGAAGACTCCCCCGATGACGTCGAGCAGTCGCTCGACGTCATCCTCGAGCAGCAGATGAAGGCGGAGGACGACGAGGAAGAGGAGTACGAGGAAGAAGACGAGGAGGAAGAGGAAGGCCCTCGGCGCAAGGGTGCCAAGACCCGAAAGATCCCCGCCAAGCAGCCGGGCGAGTTCACGTGCCGTTCGTGTTTCCTCGTCAAGCACCCGAGTCAGCTCGCCGACGCCAAGGCCATGCTCTGCAAGGACTGCGTGTGAGGACGGGCCGTTGAGCTACCGCCACGTCCTGGTCGGGACGGACGGGTCGGAGACCGCCACGGAGGCGGTGCGTCATGCAGCGACCATCGCCGCCGCCACCGGGGCTCGGCTGACCGTACTGTCCGTGTTCAGCGACCCCGACGCTGAGTCCCTCGCTGAGATGCAGGATCAGCTCCCGGAGGAGCTGCGGTGGCAGGTCACGGGGGTGGCCCAGGCGGAGGAGACGGCGCGCGCCGGCGCTGGTGTGGCGAGCGAACTGGGCGCCGATGCCCACGCCCGTGTCGAGCGCGGCGACGCCAGCGACGTGCTCCTGAAGGTGCTCGAGGTTGGCGACTTCGACCTCGTCGTGGTGGGTTCGCGGGGGCTCAGCTCACCGACCCGGTTCCTTCTCGGAAACGTGCCCAGCGCCGTCGCCCACGCTGCCCCCTGCGACGTCGCCATCATCCACACGGCCGATTGAGAAGGCTCGGGGGGCTCGGGCTACCGGCCGCCACGGGAGTCCTCGGGGCCATCGCCTTTCCCCCCTTCGACCTCGGGCCGCTGGCGCTCGTGGCGCCGATCCCACTGTTTGTGGCCTGGCGGGAGGGTGGGGGAAATGGCCGGGCGGGTGGGCCGCGCCGCGCCGCCGCTGACGGCTTCATCGCCGGCTTCGTCTTCTTCGGGATCGTGATCTCGTGGTCGTGGCACTTCGGCGTGGTGGCGTACGTTCCGTTCGTCGCCACTTTGGCCGGCTACTGGGCGGGCGCCGGCGCCCTCGTGGGCCTGTTCGCCCGCCGCGGGATGCGGCACCCGATGCTCACGTCCTCGATCTGGGTGACCTTCGAGGCGCTCCGCGGTCGGTGGCCGTTCGGGGGCTTCTCGTGGGGTGAGGTCGGGTACGCGTTCCATGACGTGCCCGTCGCCCGGAGCCTGGCTGGGTGGGGCGGCGTGCTCGCCGTGTCGTTGGCGTCGACCCTCGTTGCCGCCACCGTTGTCGAAGCGTGGGCGGCGGGGGAGTGGCGGGGGCGACTCGTGGCCCTGTCGGGGGTGGGCGCGGTCGTGCTCATCACGGTGGCCGCCCACGCCGCGCTCCCCGAGACCCGCCCGGCGGGGGCGCTGGCGGTGGCGGTGGTTCAGGGGAACGACAAGAACCGTGACCTCACGGCGGAAGAGCTGGATGCCCGGTACCTGCCCCGGAGCCACTTCGAGCTTGCGCGGGGGCTGTCGCCTCCGCTCGACCTCGTGATCCTCCCCGAGTCGAGCCTCGACGAGGACCCGCGCGTCGATCCGAGCCTGGAGGAGGGGCTGGCGGAGATCGCCCAGCGTCTCGACTCCGCCGTGCTGGCGAACGCCGCGGTTGAGATCGAAGGCGGCCGGCGCCTTCACAACACCAACTTCCTCTACGACCCGGCGGGTCGCCTGGTGGGGACCTACGTCAAGCAGCACCTGGTTCCGTACGGCGAGTACGTGCCCGGGCGGCGCTTCCTCGAGGGACTGATCGACGAGTTGGAGCAGATTCCGCGTGACCACGCTCCGGGTGACCGTCGGGTCATCTTCGACGTGGGCGGCGCGCGCATCGCGAACCTGATTTGCTTCGAGTCGGCCTTCACCGAACTGGCGCGGGGCTATGCCCGGGATGGGGCGGGCGTGCTGGTGGTCTCGACGAACAACCGGTCGTTCGGCCGGTCCGCCAACGCCGCCCAGCACGTCGCCATCGGCCAGATGCGGGCCGCAGAAACCGGGCGCCCGCTGGTGCAGGCCGCCATCTCGGGTCGCAGCGCCTTCATCGATCACCGGGGCGACATCCGCGCCACCACCGAGCTGTTCGAGTCCACCACGCTGGTGCGCTCGGTCGAGGCTCGCACCGGGCGCACGCCGTACGTGGTGGTCGGTGACTGGGCCCTGGCGCTCGCGCTCGCCGTCATCCTCGGCTTCGCGGTGCGGCTCGCAGTGGGCACAGGGCGGTTCTTAGACTGACGGGTGACCCACGACCCCGATCTCTCAGGAACGGAGGCCCATCGTGGCCGATGCCGGCCCCAGCGGAGCGGAGCGACCCAGCAAGCAAGCACCCCTCGACCGGGCCATCGAGCTCTTCGTGTACGCGCCCATCGGCGTGTTGCAGTTCGCGCGCGACCTGGCGCCCCCGGTGCTCGACCAGCTTGTTGAACGCGGCCGGGATCGGGTCGAGGAGCTCCAGAAGCGGGCCGAAAATCAGATCGGCCAGTTCCGCATCATGGGTCAGTTCGCCACCGCCCAGTTTCGCCAGCAGTTCGAAGAGGGGCGCGACGAGCTCCTTCGAGAGATCGTGCAACGCGGGGAGCAGGTCGCCCGCCTGGTGGGCCTGTCGACCGATCGAGACGCCGAGGGCACCTCCGATGCCTCGGATGCAGGGTCGGTGAGCCCGGTGCCTGCCGCCGCATCTCCGAACGGAGCCCGGGGCGACGCCCGCCGGCCGAACGACACGATCCGCCCCAACGGAGCCTCGGCCCGGGAACTCTCGCTCCCGATTCCTGACTACGACGAGCTGTCGGCCTCTCAGGTCGTGGCGCGGCTGACCGGCCTCGAGCCGGACCAGCTCGAGGCCATTCGCGACTACGAGACGGGCTCTCGCCAGCGCAAGACCATCCTCACCCGCATCGAACAGATCGTCTCCTAGGAGCCGACCGATGGAGGGGTCCCGGCGGGCCGAGGTCGGCGACGTTCCGCGCATCGTCGAGCTGGCGCTCGCCCTGCGGGATGAGATCAAGCCCATCCGAGGCGGCGATCTCTGGGCCGCCCACGAGGCGCTCCCCGAGCCCCTCGACCGGTCATACGCCGACTACCTCGCCCGCGAGCGAACGTGCGTGGTCGTGGGGACCATCGACGAGACGGTTATGGGCTTCGGCGCCGGGGAGGTGCAGGAGCTCCACGACGGATCCCGACTCGGGGTCATCATCGACCTGTACGTGGAGCCGGGCGCTCGCGAGATCGGCGTCGGCGAAGAGATGGTGAACCAGCTCCTCGATTTCTTCGGGGCCGCGGGATGCGTGGGCGTCGACGCCTGGGCGCTCCCCGGCCATCGGATGACGAAGAACTTCTTCGAAGACCACGCGTTCGTGTCGCGGGGGATCGTCGTGCACCGGCGTCTCGGTCCCGGGGCCTGACCTGTGCTGCCGGAGGTGGCCGTCGGGGCCGTGGTCGTCCAGGCCGGCCGCCTGCTCCTGATTCGCCGGGCCACGCCACCGGCCGCCGGGCGGTGGTCGCTGCCCGGTGGGCGCGTCCAGGCCGGCGAGACCCTGCACGAGGCGGTGGTGCGCGAGGTCGCCGAGGAGACAGGCCTCGAGGTGGTCGTCGACGGCTTCCTGGGCTGGGTCGAACGCATCGACCCCGGGGGCGCGTACCACTACGTGATCCTCGACTTCACGGCCGCACCGTCTGACCCGGCCGCCGACCCCAAACCGAGTACCGACGCCGACCGGGCCCAGTGGGTGGCCCTCGACGCCCTCGACGGCGTCGACCTCGTCGACGACCTGCTGGAGTTTCTCGAAGACACCGGCGTCCTGGAACGCACCCGTACGTTCGAGCTGTGAGGGGAGCCCGAGGCTCAAGCCACTTGACATAACGAGGATTATCGGCGCCCTACTCAATCCCGAGGGAGAACCAGAAGGTGGTGCCCTGCCCGGGCGCGCTCTCCACCCAGACCTGTCCGCCGTGCTTGCTTACGATCCGCTGGACCGTGGCGAGGCCGATCCCGGTGCCTTCGTACTCGTCCTGGGTGTGGAGGCGTTCGAAGACCCCGAAGATGCGGTCGACGTGGGCGGGATCGATGCCGATGCCGTTGTCCGACACCGCGTAGGCACCGTCACGGGCGTGAACCTCGATGCGGGCCGAGTTTCGTCCGCGGGTGAACTTCAGGGCATTGGACAGCAGATTGTCGACAAGGAGGCGGACGAGGGCGGGGTCGGCGGAAGCGGCGGGCAGGTCGCCGACCAGGAACTCGATTGGGCGACCCTCCCACTCACCGGCGAGGCCCTCGTACGCCTCCTTGACGAGGGCACCCACGTCGCACGGGCGCCGCTCGATCTCGCGGGGGCCGAGCTGGGAGAAGGCCAGGAGGTCGTCGATGAGGCGGCGCATGTGGCGAACGCCCTCGGCGATGAAGGCGAGATATTCGGACGCCTCAGACGAGAGTTCCCGGCCGTGGCGTTCGGTGAGGAGGCGAGTAAAGCCCTCGATGGCTCGGAGGGGTGCCCGTAGGTCGTGAGACGCCGTGTAAGAAAACGTCTCCAATTCTCGGTGTGCCGCCCCGAGATCGTCGAGAGCGGTCTGGAGGTGGGCCTCATGCGCCTTTCGCTGACGGGCGAGATCGAGGTGTGCGCGGACGCGGGCGACAAGCTCGCTGCTGGTGAACGGTTTGACGAGATAGTCGTCAGCGCCGGCGTCGAGGCCCGAGATCGAGTCGTCGGGGCCCGCCCGGGCCGAGAGCAGGATGACGGGGAGGCTCGAGAGGTCGGGGTCGGACCGGATCGCGCTCAGGAGACCGATGCCGTCGAGGCGGGGCATCATGACGTCGGTGAGGACGAGGTCCGGTGTCTGGCGGCGGATGGCCTCGAGGGCGGCGACCCCGTCGGCGACGGTCTCGACCTCCCAGCGCGACCTGAGGAGGCTGGCGACGTAGTCGCGCATGTCGGCGTTGTCGTCAGCGAGCAGCACCCGCCCGCCCGGCTCGTCGAGCGACAGGTCGGGCTCGGCCTCGCCGGCCTCCGGCTCCCACCAGCGAAGGGCCTCCGCCGCGAACTCGTCCGAGAGCTGGGCCTCGGGTGGGAGGGGCTTGGCGCTGTCAGTCTCACCGCGCGGGATCGTGACCGTAAAGACGCTCCCCTCGCCCGAGACGCTCGAGACCGTCGCGTCGCCCCCGTGGAGACGAGCAAGTTCGCGCACAAGGGCTAGGCCGATCCCAGAACCCTCGTACGTGCGGGCTCGTGTGGAGCGCACCCGGTGGAAGCGCTCGAAGAGGTCCGGGAGATCTTCCTCCGGGATCCCCTCCCCCGTGTCGCGGACGGTGAGGACGGCCTCCTGGTCGTCGATCCGCAGTGACACGCGCACCTCGCCGTCGAACGTGAACTTGAAGGCGTTCGAGACGAGGTTGAGCACGATCTGCTCCCACATCCCGCGGTCGACGGGAACGGCATGGGCCGTCGGGGGGCAGTCGATGACGAAGTGCAGGCCCGCTCGGGTGAAGGCGGACTCGAAGGTGCTGGCGAGGGCGGTGGTGAGCGCCGGCAGGTTGGTGGGCTCGGTTGTGGGTTCGGTCCGTCCCGCTTCCAGTCGTGAGAAATCGAGCAGCGCGTTCACGAGTCGGAGCAGGCGCAGGGCGTTGCGTCTGGCGGTCTCGATCCGCTCGCGCTGGACGGCAGGGAGGGGATGCCTCTGGTCCGCGAGCGACTCCTCGAGGGGGCCGAGCTGGAGCGTGAGCGGGGTGCGGAATTCGTGGCTGACATTGCTGAAGAAGGCGGTCTTCGCCCGGTCGAGCTCCTGGAGCTTGCGATTGGCCGCGGCCAGCTCCTGCGACCGCTGGAAGATTTCGGCCTCCATGGCCTCCGCTCGGTGGCGCAGCTCGTCGGTGAGTTGCTCCTGGCGGTTCCCTCGTTCCTTCAGGTGCACGAACTCGGTCACGTCTTCGACCCGATGGATGATGTAGGCGACGTCCCCGGCGTCGTCGAGCACGGGCGAGTTCACGGGGCTCCAGTACCGTTCTTCGAAGCCCCCGCCCTCCGCATCGGGCCGGCGGATGTCGTACTTCTGTACGGCCATGGCGTCCGACTCGCTGGCGTCGAGGACGCGCCGGAGCGACGCGCCCAGGTTCGCCTCCCCCGTGGCCTCGGGATCATCGGGGTTGTCGGGGAAGACTTCGAAGATCCCCTGCCCCAGGATTTCCTCCCGTCGGGTCATGGTGGCGGCGAGGTAGGCGTCGCTGGCGGCCACGATTCGGAGCTGGGGGTCGAGGACCAGGTACAGCCCCGGCGCCGACTCGAACAGACTCCGGAAGTCCGGTGAGGGTCTTCTCATCGTCCACCCCCTCGGCGTGGCGGTGTTGAGCGCGGAGGAATCGCACGCTTTGCGCCGTGAGCGGACAGTCACTTTGGGCGCGCGTTGCTGTACGCACCGCGGCGGTCATGGGACTATAGCCCTGGGGCACGGGACCCCGAGGGGGTCATATGGAGCGCGCGATTTCCGTGCTGCTCGTGGAGGACAATGCGCACGATGTGCGCCTGGTGGCCGACGCGCTGACCGAGGCTCCAGGTCCTCCCATCCACCTCGATCGGGTCGACCGCCTCTCGGGCGCCATCGACGGGCTCCGGCAGCGCGCCACGGGCGTCGTGCTCCTCGATCTCAACCTGCCCGACAGCAAGGGTCTCGACACCCTGGTCGTGCTCCGCACGCACGCCCCCCGCACGGCCATCGTGGTGCTCACCGTCAACGACGGCGAGGAGGGCCTGAAGGCGGTCCGGGCCGGCGCGCAGGATTACCTCATGAAGGACCGCTTCGACGCCGACCTCCTCGCCCGGTCGCTGCGCTACGCCTTTGAGCGCCAGGCGCTGCTGAACCGGCTCGAGGCCCGCAAGGCGCGAGAGGCGAGGGAGGCGGAGATCTCCATGCTGATGAGCTTCTCGGAGGGCGTCGAGAACCCGGTTCTGCGCCGCTTGGCCGGGGTGCCGTCGCTCCGACAGACCTCGCGGGACGTATTCAGCGGTCTGGTCCGGCTCTACGGCGACATGTTGACCGACCTCGCCTCCGCCGACCGCGCCAGCATGCCGCTCGCTGTCGCCGGACAGATCGACGACGTGGCGCGCCGGCTCGGAGTGCTCAACGCCGGCCCCGATGACGCCGCCGAGGTGCATGCCATGGCGCTGGAGGTGAAGGGGCGGGTTCTTGATGCGGACGAGTTCGCCCGCATCAAGGGGCGCTCCAATGAGGCGTTGGTCGAGCTGATGTCGCGTCTGGCCGCCCACTACCGGCGCTACACGGTGGAGGCCCGGGAACTGACCGGCTGACCAGCGCACCTCGGGGCCTCCCTCCGCGCTCCGCAAGCGAACGCCGCCTAGCCTGGCCAGCGTGTTTGCGATCCGCGGTCGGGGGTTGGCCGCGCTCAGCACGCTGGCTCTCGCCACGGTCCTCTTGCCGAGCGGCGTCGCGCTCGGTCAGGCCTCCCCGCCCGACCATGTCCAGACCTTCGGCTCGGCCACCCACCACGGCTCCCTTGACACGCTCGCCGCCGCCGGCACGGCGGTGCCCGACGTGTCCGTCACCGCCCTGGTCCCCACCCCCTCGGGAGCCGGGTACTGGGTCGTCCTCGCCGACGGCTCCGTGTACTCGTTTGGTGACGCCCGCTTCGCCGGCTCGGTGTCCGCGCTTCGGGAGGCGGGGACGCCCCTCGATCCATCGCTCGTCGTGGTCGCCGCCGCGCGCACCCCCTCGGGCGCGGGCTACTGGCTGACCGACGAC
>JACPCJ010000002.1 GCA_016179865.1 Actinomycetota bacterium
GACCATCGCGCAGCTCGCCGGGGTGAGCCAGGCACAGGCCTCGCGGGTGCTGCCCGGCATGGTCGAGCTGGGTGTCGTCGAGCGGCGGGAGGTGCCCCCCGCCTCGCTGTTCCGGCTCGTCCCTGAGCACGTCGCGGCTCGAGCGATCTTGACCCTGGCCCGCTCGACCGACGTCGTGCTCGACGAGATCGGGAGACTTGCTGCGTCGCTCCCCCACCCACCGGCGAGCGTGATCGTCTTCGGATCATTCGCGCGTCGGGAGGCGGGGGCCGACAGCGACATCGACGTCGTGGTCGTCCGACCTGCCGACATCGGCGAGGACGACGAAGGCTGGGCCACGTCGATCGAGCGTTGGCGCAGCGAGGTCCGACGACTGACCGGCAACCCCGTCGAGATGCTCGAGGTGAGCGTCGATGAGGCTGCTGCGAAGGTCGCGGGACGCAGCCAGCTGTGGGCCGACATCCGCCGGGACGGCCGCGTCGTTCACGGCCTTGGCCTCGATCGCCTCCGGAGGGCCCGCAGTGCCTAGGCCCGGTCGCACCAAGCCGGTCTCGGCCGTGCAGGTCCGCGCCTACGCGGCCAAGGCCGAGGAGTTCGCCGTGGCCGCCGCCGGCGAACTGGCAGCAGGCCGCAACATCGCGGCCACCAGCCTCGCCACCCACGCCGGCATCAACTCCGCCGACGCGGTGTGCGGCGCCCGGCTCGGGAAGCGGGCCGCCGGTGAGGACCACGACCAGGTGCTCGTCCTCCTCGCCCAGGCCGGCCCCGACGGCGCCGAGGTCGAGCGCGATCTGCGCCGACTCCTCCTGCTCAAGACCAAGGCCGAGTACGAGCCCGGCGACATTGCACCCTCGATCGCCGCCAAGGCCGTCCAGCGCGCCCGACGCTGCGCCACGGTGGCCCGGCGAGTGGCGGCCACGACGAGGTAGCGCTCCCCTCACCCCCTATGGGCGACGTCAGGGCTCCCTCGGTGGGGTCACCCCCGCCGAGGCCCGTTGATCGCCTCATCGAGATGCCGCACCGACTTGAGCGGGCATCGGCCCAAGGGGACGAAGAACCGATCGTGGTCCGAGAGAGGTCCCGTCGATGGCGACCAGGCGCCGGCCGGCGACACCCCGGGGTGTGGGGGGCGGCCAACGGCGAGTCCGGTGCAAAGCCCTCGCCCCTGAGGATGACCGGACCACCGCCGGGAACCCCGTCGGCACTGATCCCGGTAGAACGGCGTGAACACGCCCAGCTCGCGCCGTACTTGCGGAGCAACCGGTCGGGCAGGTGATCGTCTTCGGGTCCGTCGCCCGCGGCGAGCCTCAACCAACCCCTTCCTCGATCGAGCCGGAGCTCGGGGGGAGATCTGGGCGTACGGCCTGCGCAACCCCTGGCGCATCAGCTTCGACCGCGCCACGGGCGATCTGTGGATCGGCGATGTCGGTCAAGGCCGGATCGAGGAGATCGACGTGCAACCGGCGGGATCGAAGGGCGGGGAGAACTACGGCTGGGACCGCTTCGAGGGATCGCTGCCCTTCGAGGGAGAGCCGCCGGCGAAGCACGTGCTCCCCATCCATGAGTACCAACTCGGCGGCGGCAACTGCGCCGTGACGGGTGGGTACGTGTACCGCGGCAAAGGCGTCCCCGACCTGTCGGGCGTCTATCTGTTCGCCGACGCCACCCGGCAAGCTTTGGATCTTCGCGTGCCCTATCAGGGGGTAGGCACCCAAAGTACGGATGTGCGAGGAACGGCCGGACCGTGGCGGGGGCTCGGCACATCTCAGGCCGTGTCCAGGTCGAGATCGACGAGCGTGTCTGCCTGCGCGGCGTCGATGCGGAACCGTCGACTGGTCTCGTCGACCCGGATACAGACGAAGGCCGGTGATCCGTGGACCGGATGGCGGACCTTGATGATCAGCTCCGGATCGCTCGTGATGTTGATCACGTTGACGTCGCAGGGCCCGTTCGGCGCTTCGACCGTTTGGATCCGCATGCGTGGCGGCGTCACCGAGACCGCCGAAGACCTGGTTGAGGCACTCGGACAGGAGCACCTCGAGCCGTAGGCACGCGCCCGGTCCTTCACCGACGATCGATCACGCGTGAACCGGCCTTGGCCACCTCTGACCTCGTGCACGCTTGGCTCGGCGTTCCTGTTCTGACTGTCACTGGCCGGCGGTAACATCGCTCCAGGCTTCGGAGCCGGCCTCACGGCTCCCTGTGGAATGCGGAACGACAGGGAGTCGTGATGACGATCAATCAGGCAGAGCGGTTCGAGGTGTACGCGTCGCTGAAGGCGACGAACGGCGAAAGGGTGGCAGGTTTGGTCCTGGAGATGCTGCCGCCGGCAGGGGTGCCCGAGCTGGCGACCAAGGCCGACCTCGCCGTCCTCGAAGCCAAGTTCGACGGCAAGTTCGACGGGCTGCGGGCTGAGTTCAACGGCGAGTTCAATGCCCTGCGGGCCGAGTTCGGTGAGTTCAAGGCCCAGATGCTGGCCGCCTTCGAGGCCCAGACCACCCGGTACGTGCGCTGGAACCTGACCATCAACGGCGCCCTGGTCGCCGTCGTCGGGGCCATCGTGGGAGCGATCGCCGCGCTCGCGTAGGCCAGAGGCAGCGCCGGTGCCGGCGTAGTCAGCGGCGGTCGACGACCCGTGACCCGGCCTTGGCCAGCCGGCGGTCGAGGTCCTTGCGGGGAAGCACGACGTACTGGGTGGCCTGACGCTCACCATCGAGTCTCGGGACCGCCTGCCCGATGGGCGGTCACCCCTTGAGGCCAAGGTCAGTCGCCCCCGACACGGGCTCGGGATCTCGACGGATTGCGGGAATTGCGGAACCAAGCCCAGGGGTGGGGTCTCCGGGCGCGGGAATCCGTGTCCGCCCCTGACGCCAACTCAGCCACCGGCGCCTGGCACGTCGCACAGGAGTTCGACGAGCACGGGAACGCCGTCGACGGTTCCGACATACCCCCAACCGCCCCGGCCTGGTCCGCGCGTGAGCCCGACTTGGTCGAGGGCGGTCTCGATGTCGGCGAGGTTCACGCCGGCGGTGATGGGAGCCGTGAGGACGCTCACGTCGATGTCACCGGTCCCGAGGTGCGGAGGTGCCCAATCGCCGCGGACGAGGGTGGGCGGTACGAGGCCGCCTACCACGAGCACCGATTCGGCCGCGTCCCCCATCGCCCGGACCAGGCGAGCGGCCACCGGCCAGAGGTCAGCGGCCGGTCTGCGGTGCGAACTCACGTCCCGGGCTCGGCGCCGACGAGCGGCCTCATGGCGACGGACCGCAGGTGGGTTGCGAGCTCGACCGCCCGACCCCCGAGTCGGAGGAGGTCCGCGTACACCCGCGGAAGGTCGGCCACGCGGACTCCGTACATGTCGGCGGCCCTGGCGCACCGGAACACGTGATCGGGAGCGGGCCAGAGTTCGAGCCACCCACCCTCGGTCGCCGGCCGAAGCGCTGCTCCGTCCATGAAGCGCGCCGCCCGCTGCTCGAAGCCGTCGGCCGGGAGGTAGAGCTGAACCTGCGGAGGCGCAGCGGTCAGGTGGGGGGTGAGCATCTCCCCGGCCACCCAACCGCTCACGATGGGCGATCCCCCGGACATGCGCGGCGGCAGGGTGTCACGAACCCAGGTGATGGGGTCGTCCACCAGCGCATGGGCGTAGACAGACGGTCGGGGCACCCGGGCAGCCCACTCGGACCACTCGTCCAGGAGCCGAGGGGCGTCGACGAGCGTGCGGCGGACCGCTGGCCCGCGCGCCGGACCCGACCGCTCGGTGACGTCCAACCGGTCGAGAAGGGACAGCGCATGCGTCACGGCACCTCGCGACCTGCCCGCCATCTCCGCAAGGTCCACCACCCGGAGACCGACGTCCGGGTGACCACTCTCGATGACCCGGTGGAGAATGCACTCCGTCACGGCGGCGGCGGACTCGGTCCAGCCGCCCCGCCGCTCTTGACGCGGGGCCGAGTGGGCGCGTCGGTCGATCAGGATCCCGGGCGGGACCGTCAAGCGAACGTTCCCGGCGTCGTCGGCCCAGTTGGCGCGCCGCTGCTCGAGCAGGTCGAGCGCGCCCGGCGACAGGCGTCGTGCCGTTACCACCCAGCCGCTCGGCCACGCCTCGTCGACTTGATCGAGAAGGTAATTGACGTCGGCCGGCCACCCTTCGCCTGCCCAGAGGGCGCGGATTCTTCCCGCTCCCCGCCCGGCGAGGCGGACCGTGAACTCGCAGGGGCGTGACGCAGGCAACACCTCGACCCCGGCCAGCTCGGCGACGGCCTTCCGCAGCACCCTCTCCGGGCCTCCGGTGGACCCTCTGAGATTCATATCTTGTTGCACCAATATTTACTGTACCAGTAAATATTGGTGGAACAAGACTTTCTCAGTGGCGGCGACGATGTGCAACCCAGCGATCGCCGAGGCGGAACTGCATCCGCATTCCGGCCACAACGCACGACTCATCGTCGCCAACGTCCGGGCGATGACAGCCGCCGTCTCCCTCGCCGACCAGATCGATGCCCAGGCCATCCTCGACATACACCAGGCCCTCCTCGGGGACAGCAGTCCGCAGATCGCCCGTCGATGGCGGGGCCAGCAGGTGTGGATCGATGGGAGCGACTCTGGGCCACACGGCGCCACGTTCGTGCCGCCACACCACCGCCACGTCGAGGCCGCGGTCGAA
Organism: Actinomycetota bacterium; assembly: GCA_016179865.1. GTDB lineage: Bacteria > Actinomycetota > Acidimicrobiia > IMCC26256 > JACPCJ01 > JACPCJ01. The sequence continues at coordinate 4,664 of JACPCJ010000002.1, forward strand.
GATCTCGTTGCCTTCATCGACCGCGACGACATCCCAGTCCTCGCCCATGCCGCCATCGCGCATGCCCAGTTCGAGACCATCCACCCGTTCCCCGACGGCAACGGGCGCGTTGGCCGGGCTCTGCTGCACGCCCATCTCCGCAACAAGCGCCTCGTGCGGCACGTCACCATCCCCGTGTCGGCCGGGCTCCTCGCGGACACGGATGCATACTTCGCGGCCCTCACCCGGTACCGCGAGGGTGACACAGGCCCGATCGTCGAATGCCTGGCGCGGGCGGCCTTGCTTGCACTCGCCAACGGGCGCCGCCTCGTCGATGAGCTCCGGGGCATCCGCACCTCCTGGGACCATCGAATCCGGGTGCGCCGTGGGGCCACGGCCTGGAGGGTGGCCGACCTCGTTCTTCGACACCCCGTCGTCAACGCCCAGCTCATTTCCACCGAGCTGGGTGTGGCCAAGCCGAACGTGTACCGGTCCCTCCAGCCTCTCGTCGAAGCGGGCGTGCTCGTCGAGTTCACGGACAAGAAGCGGCATCAGATGTGGCGCTCTCCCGAAGTCCTCGAGGCCCTCGATCAGTTCGCCGGTCGAGCCGGTCGACGTGCGAGGCCGTCTCCGTAGCCCCCACGCCGTCAGGGTTCTCGAGCAAGAAACGCACGCCTGCGGTGGATTTCTCGCTCGGGAGGAGCGAGCCCGCGGGTCCGCCCCGGAAGCAGATTCTCGCGTCGCTTGAGTCCTCTGCTCGCGAGCGCCGGATCCACCATCTGGGAGCGACGAATCCGCCACTCAATCAACGGGCGACGGATCCGCCATGCGGAGGGGGATGCAGATGCTGATCCCCGCCACGCCAAGCGGGCCGGCCGAACCGACGTCCCGCCCTCAGAGCTGAACCGGCGGGTGGACCTACGCGGCGGGCTGTACCGCCCGAGCCAGGCTTGCGGGGTCGATCAGCAGTCGATCGGGGATGGTGACCCCGATCGGCTGCTCGCTCTCGATCAGGACCTTCGCATTGACGATGGTGATCCCCACGAGGTCGCCGTCGCCGTTGAATCGCAAGGCGTGACCCTCGGGCGACTCCTCGAAGTCGACGGCCCGAGCCGGGTCACCGACATGGAGGTAGAGCACGTCCGCTGCCGCGTCGTATCGGACGTTGTCGAAGGTGATGTTGCCGACGGTGATTCTCATGGCATTGACCTCCGAGCGAACGCTGTCACGATCCAGCCACCGCGGCCCGCCTCATAGCGTACGACAACCTTGAGCCATCGACTGGGCCCCACGCCATCGAGGTAGAACCACTCCTCGCCCTCGTTGCGACCCGGCACCCGAAGGGCGGGTGCCCTGACGGTCTCGAGGACCGCATCCAGAAAATTTGCGAGTTCAGGATGGCCGGCGAGAATGTGCATCCAGCGTTCCTCGCTGAGGCCGATCTCTACGCCGTCTGAGCTTGTGACTGCCACCGGTAGCGAGCCTTCTCGGCGGTGTCGAGACGGAGGATCGCTCGGGGTTCAGGGTGACGTTCCCTCAGCCAGGACTCCACGGCATCGCGGAACTGTTCGGCGTCATTCATCGCACGCTCGGCGATCTCACGGGAGGCCTCGTCTTCGGCGTAATCCGCGGTGGTGCGCAGTTCGAGGAGGATGTTGATCGCCCGCCCATGGCTCGGGTCGAGGCCACCCTCCAGAACCACCTTCTGCCCGAAGGCTGCGATCAGGCCGTGATGCGGTTTGCGGCGCTCGTCCAGGGCAAGGAGGGCAGTCGTAGCAGCGCGGAACGTGGCGTAGTAGGCGCCCGACACGGCGCGGTCGAAGAACCCGGCTCCGAACAGAAGACGCGCAGCAGCGAGGTCGCTGCGTGCTCGCTCGATGCTCACGCCACGCGCCGACCCTCGTCAAAGCCGGCTCGCGGGTACGCCCCGAAGACCTCGCCGCGACGCTGAGGCTCCGAAAGAACCTCGGAACCCAGTTCCTCGGCGGTGTCATCCTCTACACGGGCGCTCGCGCGTACACCGCCGACGACCGAGTGCATGTGGTACCGGTCGACCGCCTCAGGCTGACGTGATCACTCGCGACAACGACCCGCCTTCGGGCGAGCCGTTCTCAACCCGCGCGCCGCCTCGGCATCGTGAGCCAGACCCTCAGGACGTCCTCCGGTGTGCTTCGGCATACCCCGACGGTGCCGCGGGCCCCGACGTCATAATGCTCGCAAAGATGGAAGGACCGTTCCATATTTGCTGGATAGTCGAGTAGGCTCTCGCCGTGGACTTCGTGCGACCGATCGAGGCGATGCTGGCCGGCGCCCGGGGGAGGGTGCTGGCGGTGCTGGCCGAGACCACCGCTGAGCTGAACCTCCGGACCATCGCGCAGCTCGCCGGGGTGAGCCAGGCACAGGCCTCGCGGGTGCTGCCCGGCATGGTCGAGCTGGGTGTCGTCGAGCGGCGGGAGGTGCCCCC
>JACPCJ010000003.1 GCA_016179865.1 Actinomycetota bacterium
GCCTACAACCGCCGGGCTGCGCCGTTCGCATGGACCTACGACGGCCGACCCCTGAAGGTCGCGTAAGTCACAATGATTTACGCGCGAGACCACTAGCGGGCGTACTTCTCCCGGAGCTCGTGCTTCAGCACCTTGCCCGCCGGGTTGCGGGGGATCTCGTCGATCTCGAGCTGCTCGGGGAGCTTCTGGCGCATGATGCCCTTCGCCTCGAGGAACTCGATCATCTCTTCGAAGGTCAAGGCATCAGCGGTGTCGGCGGGCTGCACCACGGCACAAGCCCGTTCCCCTGACGCCGGATCCGGAAGCCCGATCACGGCGACGTCGGCCACCTTCGGGTGCTGGTACAGGAGGTCCTCGAGTTCCTTGGCCGAGATGTTCTCGCCCTTCCGGATGATGACGTCTTTCAGCCGGCCGGTGATCACGACGTACCCGCCCTCGTCGAGGACGCCGAGGTCGCCGGTGCGGAAGTAGCCCTCCTCGTCGAAGGCGGCGGCGTCGAGGGATGAGTCGAGATACCCCTTGAACAGCTGCGGTGCCTTCACTCGAAGCTCGCCCTCCTCACCGGGCCCGGCGGCGGCCCCGTCGACGGTCCGCAGCTTGATGTCGACCCCCGAGGTGGCCCGGCCCTCGGTGTCGGCGAGCTTCTGGTCGGGGTCGTCGACGGCGGCCATGGAGAGGATCGGGCATTCGGTGAGGCCGTACCCGGAGACGATGCCGACGCCACCCAGCTCGCTCTTGACGTCGTAGTGCAGCTGGGGCGGCTTGGGCGCGCCGCCGCCGGGGCACGCCCGCAGGTCGGGGAAGAGTGGCTTGTCGCCGGCCTCTCGTTGGGCGGCGAGGTAGGCCTGGTGGAAGAAGGTCCCCTTCCCCAGAAGGGTGATGCCCTCGCGCGAGGCCACTTCGGTCGTGCGCGGGGGGTCGAACGCCTCCACGAGCACGTTGGTGCAGCCGGTCAGCAGGCCGGCGTAGAGCCAGCAAATGCCGCCGATGTGGGTGAAGGGGAAGACGAGATCGGAGCGGTCGTCGGCCGTCACCGCCAAGCGCTCGCACATGGCCTTGGCGGCGGCCAGGATCGTGTTGTCGGTGTGCTGGGCACCCTTCGGGTCTGCGGTCGTGCCCGACGTGTAGAAGAGCCACCGCACCCGTTCTCCGGCAAGTGGGTCGCCGCTGGCGGGCGGCGGCGGAAGCGTCGCGGGGTCGCCCTCCGGGAGGCCAGGGCCCGAGCGGCCCTCTGAGCGGGAGATGGGTGCCCGGTCGCAGGTGACGACCTTTGTCGACGTGCCCTCCACGATCCCGTCGGCCATGGCCTTGAAGTCGACGCCCCGCCACTCGCTCGGGACGATGAGGAGCTTGGCCCCCGTCTGGCGGATGACGAAACCCAGCTCCTTCTGGCGGTAGAGGGGGAGGACAGGGTTCTGGGTCACGCCGAGGCGCGAGAGGGCGGCGACGAGTACCACCGACTCGATCCACGTTGGGAGCTGCCACGACACCCGGTCGCCGGGCCCGAGCGGCCCTTCAGAGCGGGAAGTAGGCCCGACGCCGAGACCGGCCAAGCCGGCCGCCGCCCGCTCGGCGGCGTCGCGGAACTGGGCGAAGGTCATGGTCCGGCCGGTCTCGTCGACCAGCATCTGCCCGTCGGGCGTGTCGGCCGCCCGCTTCTCGACGTGCTCCCAGAGCGTGCTCGCTTCGATCATCGAATCCCCCTACTTCACAGCGATCGGATTGACGGGGGCGCCGCAGGCCCGGGTGAAGGGCTCGGGCGACGCCTCCAGCAAGAACTCGTACACGCCATCCTCCGCGCAGTCGCCGGCCAGCTCTTCCAGGTCCCAGTTCTGGCCCTGGAGCATGCCCATGTCACGAAGGCACAGGCCATGGACGGGCAGGTCGAATGACCCGTCGGGCGCCGGGATGAGCTCGAAGCCGAGGGTGTCGGTGGCGACGGCGGCGAGGTCGCGCGCGTGAAACCACTCGACGGCCTCGATCCAGGGGCCCGGGTTGGGGAGCCAGTAACCCTGCTTGTCACCGGCATGGAAGAGCTGCATCTGGCCCGTCCGCAGGAGCACCACGTCGCCCGAGCTGGGCGACACGCGCCCGAACTCGGAAGCGGCGTCGAGGTCGTCGGGCCCGATGGCGTGATCCTGGGCGAGCCGCTCCACGCCGACAGCCCTGGCCACGTCGAGCAAGACGCCCCGACCAGCGATGGGTCCGGTCTTGTCAATTCCGCAGTGCGCCGCTCCCGCCTCGGTGACCGAGTCGGCCGGGAAGCCGTTGTAGAGCAGCCCGTCGTAGCTCACGTGGGCCAGGGCGTCCCAGTGGGTGGCGGCCTGGAGGCCCAGGGTCACCTTGTCGTCGGAGAACGCCACGCCGCCGTACGACTGGTTGATCGAGACCATTTCCAGCCGCGGGTTCATCCGCCCCTCGCTGGAGCGGGGCTGGGGGCCGTCCTCGTCCAGGGGCATGGCGAGCGAGAAGGCAACTCCCCGGCGGACGGCCTCGACCCCCCGGCGCACGGCGTCGGCGTCGATCAGGTTGAGGGTGCCCCGTTCGTCGGCGTCGCCCCAGCGGCCCCAGTTCGAGACCTTCTCGGCGATGGTGGCGGAGTAGCCCGAGAGGGGCATCAGCTCAGCCGACCTGCGCCTGCTCGCGCATCCGGGTGGTCCGGTGCACGGGGTCGGTGTCGAACTTGGGCACGACCTCTTTCCCGAACAGATCGAGCGACGTCACCGCCGTCTCGTAGTCGAGGGTCGTCGTCAGGGGCGAGAGGATGATCTGGTCGACGCCGATGTCCTCGTACATCTGGATCACGCGGGCGCAGTCGTCGGGGTCGCCGACCATGGCCAGCCCGGCCTGCGACATCGCCTCAACCTCGGCGGGGTTCGGCTCGGGCAGGACGTCAGGCCAGGTCGGCACCCCCGGCGGCATCACGATGTTGTCGAGCCACCGGTACAGCAGGCTCACGTAGTAGCTGCCGCCCGACTCCGAGTGGATGCGGAACGCCTCCTCCCGGTCCTCGAGACAAAGGAAGGCGGCCACGGCGAGAATGTTGTCGTTCACGTAGTCGCCCACGGGCTCGGCGGGGTCGGCCACGGCGTCCTTGTAGGCCTTGACCAACGGCTCGAGCTGGCCCGGGGTGCCCGTCGTGAAGCAGAAGGCGCCCATCCCGAGCCGCCCCGCCTTTTCGAACGTCGGCGGGCTCCCGCACGCCACCCAGAGCGGTGGATGGGGGTCGGAGTAGAGCTTGGGCAGCACGTTGCGCTCCGGCATCCGGAAGAACTTGCCGTCGAAGGAGTAGCTCGTCTCCTTCCACATGCGGAGGAACTCCCGGATGGTCTCGTCCCACATTTCGGTTGTGAGTGCCTTGTCGGGGATGTCGAAGCCCATGATCTCGGCCGACGACGAGCCGCGGCCGGTGCCGAACTCGAAGCGCCCCTCGGAGAGGTGGTCGAGTACCGCCACGCGTTCGGCGATCCGGGCCGGGTGGTTGACGGGCGGGGTGGTGTTGGTGATCGCCGTGCCCACGTGGATCTGCTCGGTGCGGGCGGCCACGAAGGACAAGAACACCTCGGGCGCGGGCATGTGTGAGTACTCATCGAGGAAGTGGTGCTCCGGGCACCACACGTACTTGATGCCGTTGCGGTCGCACTCGACGGCGAAGTCGAGGTTTTCCATGAGGCGCCGGTGCTCGAAGCCGGGCTCGGCGGCGGAGAGGGTGGCGGGGATGTGGGCCTGGGCGAAGAAGCCGAACTCCATGGATGCTCCGGTTCGTGGTGATGGATCAGGGAATGAGGACGCCGCGGGCCAGGCGCCCGGCCTTCATGTCGTCGATGAGGGTGCCACGGCACCCGAGGATCGACCGGTCGTTGTAGAGGTCGGCCACGACGAAGCTGGCCTCGGTGCCGAGCTTGGGGACGCCCAAGAGTACGCACTGGCCGCCCCAGTCGAGGGCGGCGATGGCCTGACGGACGACTTCGGGGTGGCCCACGCATTCGAAGGCGTGGTCGAAGCCGTCGCGCCGGATGACCTTCAGCGCCTTGCCGGTCTCGTCGGCGTCGGTGGCGAGTACGAAATGGGTGGCTCCGAACTCGCGGGCGATCGCCTCCTTGTCGGGGTTGGCGTCGACCGCCACGACCGTGGTCGCTCCGGCCACGACGCACCCCTGCACCACGTTGAGGCCGATGCCACCCACCCCGAACACGACGGCAGTGTCGCCGGGCGCGACCTTCGCTCGGTTGAGGGCGGCGCCGAACCCCGTCAGCACGCCGCAGCCGATGAGGCACGCCGACTCGAGGGGCACGGTCGGGTCGATGGCGATGGCCTGGCTTTCCTTCACCACCGCGAACTCGGCGAACACCGAAGCGTTGGCGAAGTTCCACAGCGGCTCGCCGTTCTCGGAGCGGGTGAAGGGCTGGCTCAAGTTGCCGAACGTCTGCTTGCAGAGGGTCGGGTGGCCTGTCTCGCACGGGCCGCACAGGCCGCAGTTTCCGAGCGTGGTGAGGACCACGTGGTCGCCCGGCTTCACGGTCGTCACGCCGGCGCCGACCTCGTCCACCACGCCGGCCCCCTCGTGTCCGAGGACGACCGGGGTGGGGTAGGGGATGGTGCCGCTTACGACCGAGAGGTCGCTGGCGCACAGCCCGGCAGCGGCGATTCGGACTTTGACCTCGCGGTCGCCCGGCTCGCGCAGCTCGATGTCGTCGGCGACTGAGACCGCGTCGCCGTCGTAGACCACAGCCCTCATGCCGTTCTCCTCACGGGCGGGAGCCTACCTGCGGGACGCCCAATCTGACGCCCCGTCAGGTCCCACGTCTGTGTCGCGTTAGGCCGCGCATACGCGCTCAACGCGACGCAGACGCGGAGATGGCGATCAGGTCCAGGCAACGATCTCGCCGGCGACGTCGATGAGCAGGTCGGTGTCGCTCCAGTCGATGGGGACCTCGACGATGCGAACCCTGCCGGGCATAGGCGACGGCCTCATCCGTAGCCAGGTCGTATGGGTCGCGCGTCACGGCGACCGCCGGCCGCCCTCGGGTTCCAGCGTTGAGCGCGCCCCAAGCCGCGAACCCGGGTTCGGCGACGGCGGGCACTTGAACGCTCCCCAGCTCCGAGGTCGGGAAGGTGCGCGCCACCCAGAACCCGGCCAGGCCGGGGTCGGCGAATACGACCCCGCCTTCGGGCAGGGCCGCCTCGAGGTCGGCGACGGCCCGGGCGGGTGAAAGCGGTACCCGGTCGGAGGCGTACAGCGGCTGCACGACTTCGGCGAGCCGGGTGTAAAGGGGAGGGCGCTCGGGTTTGCCGGCGGGGAGGGGCCAGGCGGCCGCGAGGTCGGCGAGCTGCCGGGGCGCGACCCGAGCCGAGGGCGCCAGCTCCCACCGGCCCGCCGGGGCTTCATGGGAGTCGAGTCCGGTGGCGAGGATCAGGTCGGCCTCGCCGAGCCCGGCCAGCTCCCAGTCGCGGTCTTGGAGCCCGACAGTTCCGAGGTGAAAGGGGCTCTGCCACGCGAAGAGCCCCTTGGCCCCCCAGGTGTTCACGACTCCCAGGCCGCCGGCCTCGGCCAGCCGTCGGAGCCCCTCAACGGCCCGACTGCCCCCCGCGACGACGCCCGGCCCGGCGAGCACGACGATCCGGGCGCCGCTGCCGAGGTCGGCGATCCGGGAGACGAGGTTGTCGAGGCCGGGCACCGGTTCAGGCGGCCGCGGTCACTGCTTCTGGCCGGTGACCGTCCAGTAGACCGTGCGCGAGAGGCTGGCTTCGAGGGCGTCGCGGCGGATGCCCCAGAACTCGAACCCGTACCGGTGGGCGGCGGTGTGGGCGAGCATGGCGACGAGGACACCGGCGGTCGCCATGGGATCGATCTCGGAGGGCACGCTCGCGTTGCGCTGGAATTGGCCCACCACCTCCGACAGCGCCCGGGTCACGGCGTTGAGCGACCGGACGCGAAGGTTCCGGAATCGAAGGTCTCCCTCCTCGGTCGCCAGTTCCACCACCCGGAGCACGGGCCGGTTGTCCTCCCAGTAATCGAGGAAGCCCCTCACCAGCCGCCGAGCCGTGTCGACCCCGCCCCGACCCTTCCACTCGCCGTCGACGAGTTCGGTGAGTTGCGTCGCCCGCACCGCCACCTCCTCGGCGAGTACGAGCACGGCCGCCTCGACGTCGGGGAAGTACTGGTAGAAGGTCGCCGGCGACGTGCCCGCCCGGCGGGCGATGTCGACCACCTTGAGATCGCGGTACGACCCCTGGTCGAGCATCTCCTTGGTGCAGTCGAGGAGCTTCCGCCTGGTCGCCTGGCCCCGTCGCCCGGGCACTCGCCCGTCGACGGCGGGGAGTTCGGCGGCCGGGTCGGCCTGCCCACCACCGGGGTCGGTAACGGCTCGAAGGTGTCGGTCGTCATCCACCACGCGCCCGCTCCCGCAGCTCGAACTTCAGAACCTTGCCGCTGGCGTTGAGGGGCAGTCCCTCGACCACCTCGACGCGGCGGGGGACCTTGTAGTTGGCCATGTGATCCCGGGCCCACGCCACCACCTCGTCGGGGTCGACCGTCTCGCCCGCGGCGGCCACGACGAAGGCCACCCCCACCTCGCCGAGTCGCTCGTCGGGCACGCCGACGACGGCGGCCTGGGCGATGGCCGGGTGGCCGAGGAGGAGATTCTCGATCTCGGCGGGGTAAGCGTTGAAGCCCCCGACGATGAACATGTCCTTCATGCGGTCGGTGATGCGCAGGTATCCCCGTTCGTCCATCACGCCGACGTCCCCGGTGTGGAGCCACCCGTCTTCGTCGATGACCTCCGCCGTCTGGGCCGGGTCGTCGAGATAGCCGAGCATCACGTTGTAACCGCGGACCACGACCTCGCCTGGGGTGCCCCGGTCAACTTCGGCGCCCGCAGCGCCGACCACCTCCACCTCGACGCCGGGGATGGCGCGGCCGGAGGTCGTGGCGATGGTCTCGGGGTCGTCGTCGTGGCGGCACATGGTGGCGATGCCGCTGGCCTCGGTGAGGCCGTAGCCGGTGATGACCCGCTCGAAGCCCAGCTCCGCGCGCATGCGCACGATGAGTTCGACGGGGATCACGGCGGCGCCCGTGACCGCCAGGCGCAGCGACGAGAGGTCGTGGCGGGCGAGATCCGGGGTGTTCAGGATGGCCTGGAAGAGGGAGGGCGGGCCAGGGAGCATGGAGATGCCTTCCTCGCTGATCCGCTGGAGGACGGCGGCGGGGTCGAAGACGGCGTGAGGGACGATGGTGGCGCCGGTCATGAGACAGGCCAGGATCCCGGCCTTGTAGCCGAAGGCGTGGAAGAAGGGGTTGACGATGAGGTAGCGGTCGCCCTCCTGAAGCCCGACGACGTCGGCCCAGTCGGCGTAGGCGCGCACCGTCTGGCTATGGGTGCACATGGCCCCCTTCGGGAGACCGGTAGTGCCCGAGGTGAAGAGGATGTCGGAGAGGTCGTCGGGCTTCACCGAGGCCCTGCGGCGTTCCACGTCGACGTGCGTGGCTTCGAGGCCTCGGGCGAGGAAGTCGGACCAGGGCATGGTTCCGTACGGAGCGTCGCCACGGATCACGACGATTTCCCGCAACGTCGGCAGCTCGACCTTCTCCTTGCGGAGTAGGTCGACGTAGTCGGTGTCGAGGAAGCCGTTCACCGTGAAGAGGTGCGAGGCTCCGCTCCGTTCGAGGATGTCGGCGGCTTCCCGGCCCTTGAATCTCGTGTTGAGGGGGACGAGCACGGCACCGGCCATGTGGGCCGCGAGCAGGGTGATGACCCACTCGTGGATGTTGGGGGCCCAGATGGCGATGCGGTCGCCCCGTTCCACCCCGGCGACGAGGAAGGAGCGCGCGGTGTCCGTCACCTCCCGGGAGAGCGCGGCGAAGGTGAGGTGGACGTCGCCGTCGGCGATGGCTTCCCGGTCGCCGAACCGCTCGGCGGCGTCGAGGAGGAGCCGCGGGGTGGTGCCCCACCGCTCGTCGCCGCGGAGCCCGTCGGCCCCTCCCGCCTGCGCCACGTGCGCTGCTTGGTCACCCCGATCTGACACGGCGTCATGACCCTAGCCAGCTCTTCTCAACTTGGCTTCTTTGCCACGACATGGTGCAGGGCAAGGAGCCAAGTTGGGAGACGTGGTTGACTGCCGTGACCCATGGCGACGCACGAGCCCGAGATCACCGAGGCCGTCGACCTCTGCACCCCTGATGGGCGGCGGCTGAATCCCGCCGCCCGCGGTTGGTCGCGGCAGCCCCTGCACCGTGCCAACCTTCGGGGGCGCTGGGGGCGCACCAAGCGGTGGGATTACTGGGGCGTCCTGACGGGCGACCTCGCCGTCTCGGTCACGTACGCCGACGTCGACTACCTCGGGATCGCGGCGGTCTGGTGGGCCGACCTGCGCTCGGGTCGCACCGGGGGCCGGGAACTGGCGCGACCCCTTGCCCGCGGCCTCTCGCTCCCGGATGTTCCGGGGAGCGCGCCCCTTAACTGGGACGGGAGCGGGTTTCGCCTTGACCTCAGCCAAGGATCGGCTGGCACGTCGATCTCTGCCGAATGGACCGAGAAGGATGGCTGGCCCGGCGCGCTCCGGATCGACGTGGCCCTTCCCGCGGGCCACGAGTCGCTGAACGTCGTCATCCCGTGGGACGAGCGGCGCTTCCAGTTCACCTCCAAGCACCAGGCCCGGCCTGCCACGGGGGAGTTGTCGGTCGGCGACGAGACGTGGGTGTTTGGCGACGGTGGGGCCGACGCGTGGGGGGTGCTCGACGTGGGGCGGGGCCGCTGGCCATACCGAACGCGGTGGAACTGGGGCGGCGGCGCCGGCCACGCCGACGACGGGCGCGTCGTCGGAATCCAGATCGGCGGCAAGTGGACCGATGGCACCGGGTTCACAGAGAACGGTGTCTTGGTGGACGGGCGGCTGACGAAGATCGGCGAGGAGCTGGCGTGGGAGTACTCGTGGGACCGGCCCCTCGACCCGTGGCGGGTGCGGGCACCGAGCGGCGCCGTGGATCTCGCCCTTCAGCCCGTCTACGACCGCCACTCGAAGGTGCAGGCCGTGGTGGCGGCCACGGAGGTGCACCAGGTGTTCGGCTTATGGTCGGGGACCGTGGTCACTGATGACGGCGACGAACTGCACGTCGACGCCGTCCCCGGGTTCGCCGAGGAGTCGCGGTCCCGCTGGTAGGCGCGCTACTCCCGGTCGAGGTTGAGGAGCCGGATGGCGTTGCCGCGAGCGATCTTGTAGATCTGCTCGGGGGTCAGGTGGCCGAACAGCTTCTGGGCGATCGCCTCGGTCTGGGGCCAGGTTGAGTCGGTGTGCGGGTAGTCGGTCTCGAAGGTGATGTTGTTCTCACCCACCTTGGCCAGCGAGTCGATCCCGTGCTGGTCGCGGAAGAAGCATCCGAAGATCTGCCGGTAGTAGTAGGTGGAGGGCGGGTCAGGAATCTTCTCGGCCACCCCGCCCCACGCCCGGTGCTCCTCCCACACGTCGTCGATGCGCTCGAGGATGTAGGGGATCCAGCCGATCTGGCCCTCGGAGTACGCCAGCTTCAGCGTCGGGAAGCGCACGAGCACCCCCGAGAGCAGGAAGTCGGTCATGGACGCCATGGCTTCCGAAGTGAGCGGCATCTGTGACGACGATCCGATGTGCATGTTGATGGCGGTGCCCGTTTCCTGGCAGGCGGCGAAGAACGGGTCCCAGTGGCCGCTGTGGATCGACGGGAGCCCGAGCTTCGACGGGATCTCCGAGAAGCAGACGGCGGTCACGCCCCGGGCGGCGTTGCGGTGGATCTCCTCGACGGCGAGGCCCACATCCCACAAGGGGATGATGCAGAGCGGGATGTTGACGCCCCCAGACTCGGGGCACCACTCGTCCACCTGGAAGTCGTTGTAGGCGCGGACGCAGAGCAGGGCGAGTTCCTTGTCGGCGGCCTCGGCGAAGGTCTGGCCGCAGAAGCGCGGGAAGGTCGGGAAGCACAGGGAGCCGTCGACGTGATTGGCGAGCATGTCGTCGGCCCGGGCCTTGGGCTCGTAGCACCCGGGGCGCATCTCGTCGTAGGTGATCGGGGAGAGGCTCATCTCTTCGCGCGGGTACCCCACGGCGGCGATGTGGCGCTTGTGGGGCACCACGAGGTCCTCGTACACCCAGCAGTCGGCGGGCGGAGCCTCGTCGTCCCAATCGATCTGGTACCGCTGGCCCGATCCCAGGTAGTTCATGCCGGCGATGCCCCGGCGCACGATCCGGGGGCCCACGTCGTGGTACTTCTCGGGCAAGCGTGATTGCCAGGTGTGCGGGGGCTCGACGACGTGGTCGTCGACGCTGATGATCATCGGGATTTCGGCCATCGCTTCCCCCTCGGTTGCGGCCCGTTCGAGCGGGCGAACGATTTCTGACGACCCGTCAGAAACAGCGTACCCGGTCAGGCCCGAGGGGCAAACCCGGTACGGTTGCCCGATGGTCGAAGACGGTGCTCGGAAGTCGGACGAGCCCGAGGATTCCGAAGAGCACGACGCCGGATCGCCTCCGAGCCCGATCGAAGTCCTCGCCGTCTACGACCACGACGGCGACGGCGAACCCGAGATGGTGTACCGGCTCGACCGCGAGGGCGACGGGCACTTCGAGGTCACCGAGATCCTGACCGACGAGGACGACGACGGGATTCCGGACCGGTCCGTGCGGATGGTCGATCACGACGGCGACGGCGAGGTGGACGAGGTCATCGTCGCCCCCGACACCGACTCCTAGCCATCACCCGGCGGGGGGAACCCGCCCTTCCACGGCGTCGTCGCCGAACATCAGGCGGGCGAACTTTTCGAGGTCGGGGCCCCGCCGGAGCGTGTGGCCACCGTCGACAGCGATGCACTGGCCCGTGATCCACGAGGATTCCGGCCCGAGCAGGAACCGCACGAGGTGGGCCACGTCGTCCACGGTGCCCAGCCTGCGGAGGGGCATCTGGTCGAGGTAGTCAGCCACGATCTCCTCGTTGTCGTGCAGGGGGGTGGCGAGTTCCGTAGGCACCAGCCCGGGGCGCACGGCGTTCACCCGAACGTTGGCCATGCCCATCTCATCGGCGGCGTTCATCACGAGCGCCTCGAGCCCCGCCTTCGAGACGGCATATGGCGACATGTACCGGTGTGTGAGCGGCCCGGCGATGGACGAGATGCCGACGATCGCGCCACCGCCCGAGCGAGCCATGGCCGCGCCGGCGTGCTTGATGGTGAAGAAGGCACCGTCGAGGTTGGTCGCCATCACCGCCCGCCATGCTTCGGCGTCGGTTGCCACCACGGGGCTCAGCCAGCCCGTGCCGGCGGCGGCCACGGTGTGGTCGAGCCCGCCGTCCGGTCCGCACGCCTCGCCGACGCCCCGGGCCACGTCATCTTCGACCGACGCGTCACCGGCGATCGTCCAGATTTCGCCCGGGCCGTCGATCTCCTTCAGTTCGGCGGCGCCGTCGGCCAGCCGCTGCTCGGACCGGCCCATGATCGTGACGGTCGCCCCGTCCCGCCGCAGGTGCTTGGCGCAGGCCAGCCCGATGCCCGATCCGCCCCCCGTGATGAACGCGTACGTGCCGGCGAGTGAGAAGTCAGCAACCATCGCCGGGCACCCTATTGGAGACGCCGACGGGGGTCAGGAGGGGGCATTCCCCCATGCCCGGTGACGGCGAGATCCGTACAGTGGACCGCGATGACCGAGGCGACTCCGCTCATCACGATTTTCGACCAGCTCCGGGAGGATCCGTCCGAGCGGGCCGCCTTCGAGGCCGATCCGGGCCAGTTCCTCGCCGACCGCGGATGGGGTGACCTGGATGCCGGCGAGGTGCGGGAGGCGCTCGGGTTTGCTCGCGAGTCGATGCCCATCGAGGTGGCGGTTCGCATCCCGGTGTTCGAGGACGACCACGACGGCGGGGTCGAGGCGATCCTCGGCGGGTACGTCGAGGCGGTGTCGACGGAGACCGATCTCGATGACGAGAGCGATCTCGAGGACTTCGGATCCGACGCCCTGTTCCTCGATGACGAAGGGGCGAGCCGAGAGGGCGCCCCCGAAATCAGAGAGGACACCGACGACGAGGACGACGAGGGCGTCGAAACCCACGTTGCAGCCGCCGACGACTTCGAAGATGAGGGACTCGAATTCGCTGTCGACGAGGGTGAGGAGCACCGAGGCGAGGCCGACGACGAAGAGGAGGACGACCTCGACTTCTAATGTGCTACAAATAATACATGACAACAGTTGGGATACGGGAACTGCGGCAGCGGGCAAGCGAGCTGTTGCGGCTCGTCGAGCGGGGCGAGACAGTGGAGATCACCGATCGAGGTCGTCCGGTGGCCCTCCTGGCACCGATTCCGGAGGGAAGCCCGCTCGAACGGATGCGAGTGGCCGGGGACGTCGAGCTGGCTCGGGGTGATCTCGACGACCTCCCTCCCCCACTCCCATCGCGTGCCGACGAGCCGCCGTCCGCTGTATTGGCTCGTCTGCGTCGCGACGAGCGCTGATGTCGGCGACGTATCTGGACTCCTCTGCCATCGTCAAGCTCGCGATCGAGGAGTCAGAATCGGCGGCGTTGCGCCGCTATCTCCGGCGGAAGCGTCCTCTTGTGTCCAGCGCGCTCGCTCGGACGGAGGTACTGCGGGCCCTTGTTCACGAGGGCGACGAGGGCCTTGCTCGTGGCCGAGCCGTGCTCTCCCGGCTGGACCTGCTCCGCGTGAACGACCGTGTCCTCAACGCGGCCGGAACGCTCTTACCCGACGATTTACGCTCGCTCGACGCGATCCATCTGGCAACCGCGCAGCGGCTGGGCTCCGACCTCGGCCTCGTCGTGACCTACGACGAGCGGATGAGTGGCGCCGCGCGCCGTGTCGGCCTCAAGGTGGTCAGTCCGACTTGATGGGTTTGAGGACTAGAGCCGGGAAGCGACGACGGTGCCGTATTCCGTGAGGGCGGCCTTTGCCCCCTCGGCGTCGGCGGCACCGACGAGCTGGATCGTGACCCAGGTCTTGTTGGCGAGGAGCTGGAGCCACCACTCGTCGGTCGCCTGAGCAGCGCGGCCGAAGTTGCCGCCGCCGCCGCTGAAGCCACCGCCACCACCAGCGCTGGCGTGGAACACCGCGACGTCGCCGACACCATCGAGCTCTTCCTGCCCGTCCGCCGGAAACTGGCGCAGGGTCGACCGGAACCCGGCCTCGCTGACGAATCCGGCACCGTCCTGGACCGTCACGGACACCACGAGGGAGGCGTCGGCGTTCTCGTAGATGCAGGTTGCCTCGTCGTCGGTCTTCGGGCTCAGATCCCCCCCGAGCGGAGCCTCGGCCTCGGCCTCGGTGAGCAGCTCGCAAGCTTGCTCCGCCTTGGCGGGCGCCGTGGCGATGGTTCCACCGCCGGTCGCCACGCTCTGCTTCTCGTCGCGCCCGGCTGCTTGGCGGGCCGCGGCGCCACCGCCACCGCCGCCGCCACCTGCGAGTGCGAGTGCGCCTCCGCCGACGGCCAGCGCGGCCACAACGCCCGCTCCGATCAGCATCTGCCGGCGCCGCCTTCCACCGCCGTTGGAGGCTGCCGCGGTCGGCTGGAACATGACCTTGGCGCTCCCGCCGCCGGCGTCGACCGTCACCGTGCCCTCGGCGACCCCGGCGGCGTGTGCCGCGGCCAGCGCCGCCCCGAGGGCGATGGCGTGCTTCGGATGGGCGTCGACCGCTACCGGGCAACCCAGTTCGGCGCCGACGATCTGGGCCACCGAGGGGATGCGCGAGGAACCGCCCACGAGGAGCACCTTGTCGACCTGATTGGTTTCCAAGTCGGCGGATCGAAGCGCCCGCTTCATGGCTTCGACCGTCTCCAGCAGCATCGGGCGGACCATGGCCTCGAACTCGGCCCGGGTGAGGCGTACCTCGGTGGCGACCTCGGGCAGCATCACGGGGATGCCTGTGTCGGTGTCGGACGACAGGGCTTCCTTGGCGCTGGTGCAGTCGTCGCGTAGACGGCTCACGGCGGCGAGGGCATTGGCGTCGGCGGGGTCGACGCCCTCCAGGGTTCCCGCGGGCAGTGAGGTCCGCACGTGCTCGAACACGGCCTCGTCGAAGTCGATACCCCCCAGCCGTTCGATCCCCTCGGGTTCACCCAGGATCTCCCACCCTTCCTCGGCCTTTCGCAGGACGGCGGCGTCGAAGGTGCCGCCGCCGAGGTCGTAAACGCCGATCACCGATCCCGGCTCCACCCGTTCGGTGGACGCGTAGTACACGGCCGCCGCCTCCGGCTCGCTGATCGTGGTGACGGCGTCGAGGTTGGATTGGCGGATGGCCTGGTCGAGGAGTTCGCGCTTGTACGGTCCCCAGTTGGCGGGGTGGCAGACGGCGACGTGGTCGGGTGGTGTGCCCTCCAGCTCGGTGACCGTGTCGACGACCCACCGGAGGAGCTTCGCCATGAGGGCGTCGGCAGAGTACGGGGCCCCGCCGAGGATGATGGGTGCGGGGTCGCCGACCCGGCGCTTGAACTCCCGGGCCATCCGGCCGGGCTCGGAGAGGCCCCGGCGCCCCGCCGTCTCGCCGGTGAGGACGGTTTCGTCCTCCTTCATGAACAACACGGAGGGGACGGCGGCGGCCCGGCTGCCCATGACGACGACCTCCACCCTGCCGTCGCGGTGGACCGCCGCTGCCGTGAAGGTCGTCCCGAGATCGATGCCGAGCTGGTAGCCCATTTCCCTCCTCGCCCGCGGGCGCGTCCGAATGCTAACGGCACGGCCCCGGGCGCCCTCTGTGCTGGGGGCGTCCTGACCCGTGTGCTGCCACGATCGCGGTTGTCAGGCAGCGTGAACGTGGCGACGAAACGGCAGCGTGTGGCCGGGCGGCGCGCCCATGTGCGCTTCTCGCCCGTCTGGTGCAGATGCTCCCCGCTTAGCCCCTGGCACCCCCTGTGTCCGGGTGGGACAATAGGGGGGTTTCCCCGATGTTGAGGGAGTGGCCGTTCCGTAGTGTGAATTCAACCGAGAGGGGGGTAATCAGGAGGCGTAACGATGGCTTGGTATGACGGATTGTTCCGTGTGGTCCGGGGTAGAAAAGTGGGCGCCGACACCGACAGCGACGGCGACGGGCTGACCGACGCTCAGGAGCAGGCGCGGGGGACGAATCCGTTTCTGGCTGATACCGACGGCGACGGGTTGAGCGACGGTCTCGAGCAGACGCTGGGTACGAATCCGCTTCTGAATCAGACAGTAGCGACCGACGCCCACGGCATCAGCGACAGCTGGGCTCGCGACTTCGGCCAGGGGGACACTGATGGTGACGGCGTGTCCGACGCGCAGGAATCCAGAATCGGTACGGACCTGCGCCGGCCCGACAGCGACGGCGACGGGCTGACCGACGGCGAGGAAGTTCGAGCCGGGACGAATCCGCTTCCGGCTGCTACCGACGGCGACGGCACCAGCGACAACGGGGTTGTCACAAAGGTCACCGACCTCACCAAGGTGGACACCGATGGCGACGGCGTGGACGACTGGCAGGAAATCACCAGCGGTACGGACCCGATCGTTGCTCAGGTCGTAGAGGCTCCGATCGAGCCGGTGGCCGTGGTCTCCGACCCCGAGCCGGTGGCGGTGGTCTCCGACCCCGAGCCGGTGGCCGTGGTCTCCGACCCCGAGCCGGTGGCGGTGGTCTCCGACCCCGAGCCCGAGCCGGAGCCCGAACCTGAACCC
>JACPCJ010000113.1 GCA_016179865.1 Actinomycetota bacterium
GCGCCCCAGTTCGAGGGGATGCTCCTGCCGGCGGCGCTTCGATCCGTCGACGCCGCCGTGGGCCGGACCGTCGCCACCCCGGTACTCGAGGGCTCGGTGGTTTCCGACCGCCACCTCGCCCCCCGCACCCGGACCGGCGTCGACGGCGCCGTTCCGCCCGGGATGCGGGCCATCCAAGTCGTGGCCGACGATGTGCTCGTTCCCGAGCCGGGGTCGGTGGTGGACGTCCTGGTGACGTTCGACCCCGGCCTGGTCCCGCCCGGTGAGGAAGCCACCGTCACCGCCGTCAGGGGAGCCCTCGTCTTGGGGTCATCGGGGGAGGCGGGGCTCGACGGGGCGACGAGCCGCGTGGGCGTGACCCTGCTGACCGACGAGGAGGGTGCTCGACGCCTGGCCTACGCGACGGCGAACGGTATCGTCACGCTCGCCCTGGCCCCTCCCGAGGACTCCTGTTGTACGACGTCGTCCAAGCCATCGTCCTCGGAATCGTCCAGGGGCTGACCGAGTTCCTCCCCGTCTCGTCCAGTGGTCACCTCGTTGTCGTCCCCGCGGCCTTCGGATGGGATGAGCCCTCCCTCGCCTTCACCCTGGTGCTGCACCTCGGGACGCTCGTCGCCGTGCTCGCCTACTTCCGGGACGACCTCCGTCTCCTCATTACGGGGTTCTTCGGAGCGGGGGACTCCGGCGGGGTCGAGGAAGCCCGCCGGATGGCCTGGTTCCTGGTCCTCGGCACACTCCCGGCCACCGTCGCCGGCGTGCTCTTCGAGGACTTCGTCGAAGAACTCTTCGAGGAGCCACTCTGGGTCTGCGGCTTCTGGCTGGTGACGGCGGGGGTGCTGGTGACGGCCGAGCAGCTCCACCGGCGTGCTCCCTCCCGATCCCTCTCGGCCCGCTTGGCCCTCGGGATCGGAGCCGCCCAGGCCGTGGCCCTCGCTCCGGGCATCTCCCGTTCCGGCGCCACGATCGCCGCCGCCATCGCCATCGGACTGTCGCGAACCGACGCCGCCCGCTTCTCCTTCCTGCTCGCCATTCCGGCCATCGCCGGTGCGTCACTCGTCACGCTGCTCGACGCCGACCTCGGCGAACTTGGGGCGGCGGCAATGGTGGGGTTCGTGGCGTCGGCGGTGGTCGGCTATCTGGCCGTCGCCGGCCTGCTGCGCCTGATCCGCACCCGCTCGTTCCTGCCCTTTGCGGCCTACCTCGCCGTTGCGTCGCCACTGGCCGCCCTGGCCGTCCGGTAAGAGATCAGGTCTGGCGGAGGCCTCCGGGGATGATGCGGGGCGTGAACGAGCGGGGGCGGTCGAAGCGATGGCCGATGACGTGCCCGTCGTGGAGCTTGTCCAAGAAGTCGGCCGGCCCGTCGAAGTCGGGCATCTCGACGTAGGCGGCTCCGATGGCGGCACCGTCGTGGGCGTCGGATCCGGCGCCGGCCGGGAGCGAGAACTCCGCCGCCGCGGCCACGGCGCGGTCGTTCATGTGATCGAGGCCGACCTTGGCGTTGAACCCCTCCACGGCGTCGACGGCTCCCTCGGCACACAGCTCCCGGAACACCGCCTCGGCGAAGGCGTGGCGCAACGGGTCGAACGGGTGCGGCACGTACACGACACCACCCTGCTCGCGCACCCGCGCCACGGCGTCGCGGACATCGATCCCGTAGGGAATGCGCTCGCAGAGGAACAGGCCGATGATCTCCCCGGCCCCGGTGCGGATCTCCTCGCCCACAATGATGCGGCACCCGACGTCACGCTCGATGGCGGCCAGCGCGCCGGCCACCGCGTTGTGGTCGGTCACGCAGGCGACGTCGATCTGCGCCGCCGCGATGCCCTCGGCCAGCTCGTCCAGGGTGGTGACGGCGTCTCCCGAGTACATCGTGTGGAGGTGACAGTCGACTCGGATGCGGCCCTCGGGGCAGGGCTCGGCCAGGTGGGGGTGCACAAGCTGGGGATCCAGGCGCCGGAGGCTACCGGTATCGTGGGCACCTCATGCCGCTGGAACCGGGGCTGAGCGCCACCATCCATGCCGTCGTCGAAGACTCCGACACGGCGGTGAGCCTCGGGTCGGGCGACGTCC
Organism: Actinomycetota bacterium; assembly: GCA_016179865.1. GTDB lineage: Bacteria > Actinomycetota > Acidimicrobiia > IMCC26256 > JACPCJ01 > JACPCJ01. The sequence goes on from JACPCJ010000113.1 coordinate 2,071, forward strand.
CCGTGCTCGGGACCCCGCGCATCGTCGCCCTGGCCGAGGAGGCCACCGTGGCGGCGGTCGCGGGGCACCTCGACGACGGCCAGACCACCGTCGGCACCGAGGTCCAACTCGAGCATCTGGCCCCCACCTGTCCTGGAGCCGCCGTCGAAGCCCAAGCCACCCTGGCCAAGGTCGAGGCCCGGCGGCTGAGTTTCGTGGTCCGGATACACGACGACCGCGGTCTCGTCGCCGCGGGCAAGATCACGCGGGCTCTCGTCGACCGGAATCGCTTCCTCGAGAAGGCGGGCGGGGACCGCGCGTCCTAACGGAAACCCGAGACCAGGACCGTCTCCCGAATCCGCTGCTCGATCTCCTCGGGGGGCAGGGTCCGGGCGAACAGGAATCCCTGGCCGAACTGGCAGCCCATGGCTCGCAGGGCCGCCGCCTGCGCCGCGGTTTCCACGCCCTCGGCGACCACGTCCATCCCAAAGGTCCGGCCCAACTTCACGATCGCCTGGGCGAGGGCGGCGTCTTCGGGCGGCCCTCCGAGGGGCTGGACGAAGAGGCGGTCGATCTTGAGGACGTCGATCGGGAACCGCTGGAGGTAGCTGAGCGACGAGTAGCCGATCCCGAAGTCGTCGACGGCGAGGATCACCCCGAGGTCCTTTAGCCGATGGAGACGCTGGGCGACCTCGTCGGGGTCTTCCATGAGGAGGGTCTCGGTGATCTCGAGCACGAGCGACCCAGCATCCAGCCCCGTGGCGCGCAGGGTGCCGGCAACCTGATCGACAAACCCCGGGTCACGAAACTGCCGCGCCGACACGTTCACGCTCACCCGCGATGGTGCAGCCGCTCCCAGCGAGATCTGCCAGTTCCGCAGCTCGCGGCACGCCTCAGCCAGTGCCCACGCACCGAGCGCCACGATCTGACCGTTCTCCTCGGCGACGGGAACGAAGTCCAGTGGCGGGATCAGGCCGCGGGTCGGGTGGTGCCAGCGCATGAGAGCCTCGACACCCGAGATGCGGCCCGAGGCGAGGTCGACGATCGGCTGGTACTCGAGGAACAGTTCGCGGGCGTCGAGCGCCCGTCGCAGCTCGGCCTCGAGCTCCAAACGGTCGGCGACGGCCTCCCGCATGAGCGGGTCGAAGGCGCGCCACTGGCCCCGGCCTTCGGCCTTGGCCCGGTACATCGCCACGTCAGCGTCGCGGAGCAGCTCGCCGGCGTCCTCGGCGCCCGACGTGGTGGCGATTCCGATGCTCGCCCGCACGAAGAACTCCCGCCCGTCGACCACGACCGGCTCTTCGCAGGCGGCGAGGACGCGGTCGGCGAGCCGCGTTGCCTCCTCGGGGCCGGCGTCGTCGTCGAGGAGCACGGCGAACTCGTCGCCGCCAAAACGGGCCACCGTGTCCTCGCTGCGCACCAGCCGGCGGAGACGTTCGGCGGTGGCGCGCAGGAGCCGGTCGCCGGTGGCGTGGCCGAAGCTGTCGTTCACCACCTTGAACCCATCCAGGTCGAGGTAGAGGACGGTGACCGGCGTCCCCCGCCTCGCCGTCCGGGAAATGGCCTGCTCGACCCGGTCGATGAAGAGCGCCCGGTTCGGGAGGTCGGTCAGGGCGTCGTGGAAGGCACGATGGGTCAGCACTCCCTCGAGGCGGCGCCGCTCGGTGACGTCACGCGTATTCAGGACCAGCCCCGAAATCGACGGCTCGTCCGCAAGGTTCTTCACCGTGCTCTCGAGGTGGCGCCACGACCCGCTGCCGTACCGAAACCGGTATTCGATCTTGGCCGCAGCCCCGGAACGGGTGGCCACATCCGTGCACAGGGTGACCAGACGGGCCCGGTCCTCGGGATGCACGGCCTGAGCGAGGGGTCGGCCGACGAGTTCGGCCGCACCGCGACCGAGGACGCGTTCCGCCGAGTCGCTGGCATACAGCACGCGCCTTCCCGCGTCGACGATCAGAACGGCGTCGGTGGAGTTGGCGACGAGAGCCCGGAATCGCTCCTCGCGCGCCGCCAGCTCCCGCGTGCGGTCCTCAACCTTCGACTCGAAATCACGAGCGAGCGCCGTTAGCTCGACGATGGCGAGCATGTGCCGGGCGACGAGCGCCACGACGATCGCCACGGCGGTCCAGAACAGGAACGGCTCCAGCGCTCCGTCGACTCCCTGCCTCACTGCAGCGGCGCCGGCGGCGACCAGAACGGCGATGTGAGGCAGGTGGATGCCCAGGACCCCCGGCGTCGCCTCCGCCGCGGCCAGTTGCGAGCCACCCTTGACGAGACGCCGAGCCGCTCCCAGCCCGACGAACAGGAACCCCAGATTCCAGGCCACGTCGATCGGGTTCCCGGTGACATAGGCGTCGTTGAGGGTCAGGTAGGTGAACCCGCTGTCGGCCAGACCCAGCGCGACGAGGCCCGCCGCCACGAGTACGTAGGGGCCGCGTCCCCCGGGGGCGGCGCGGGAGATGACGTAGAGCGCGACGGCGATGAGGAGAACGTCCCCTCCCGGGTAGGCGAGCGAGAGGGCGTCCGTGAGCAGGTCGCCGTTCGCGGCCCGGACGGCGGGGCCGAGGACGAACGCCCAGCCGACGAACAGAAAGGACCCCGCCATGATGAAGGCGTCGGCGAGGTCTCGCGAGACCGAGACTCGCCGGGAGGCGGGCGAGAAGGCCAGGACTCCCAACACGGCCAGGGGGATGAGCCCGAGGAACCCGTAGTCGGCCACGGAGGGGAATGGAACGTCGACGCTGAGAACCAGCTCGTACCACGTCCACACCAACTCTCCCACACCCCAGGACAGGCACCCGAGGCCGACGAGCATCCAACCGCGCCGCTCCCGTCCCGCCGTTCGCTTGGCCGCCCAGATGCACGCCACGCCGGCCGGAACCGACGTCGCCAGGCCGGCAAGGTCGCTGTACACCTGGGTCGCGCCGGCGCCCCCGAACTGCCAGTGGATCCAGGCGACGTCACCGAACTCGAACGCGGCCGCGGCCGCAACCACCCACCAGAAGGTCTTCTTGGACACCAGCCCCAGCCTTTCTGCTCTTGGAAGTGTCGGCAGGCTTCGGGCGATTCGTCAGGACCATTCGCAAGACGACCCGGACGGGCTACGCCCAACGGCTAATTGAGCCAAATGGACGAAGAGGGGTGCTCAGGCCAGGTTCGACGAGCGGGGGTAGGCGTCAGCCGGGTCCGTGAGCACATTGACCAACGCCGGAACGCCAGCGGCGAAGGCCCGGTCGATGGCGGGGCCCACCTCGTTCGGGTCGGTGACCAGCTCACCGTGCCCACCGAGGGCCACCATGACCTCGTCGTAGCGGGTGCCGGGCCGCAACTCGGCGGCGACGTCGTACCCGAAGATGGCCTGCATCGGGTGCTTCTCGAGCCCCCAGATGCCGTTGTTACCGACGATCATCACGACCGGAAGCTGGTGCCGCACGAGGGTGTCGAGTTCGGCCAGCGAGAACCCGATGGCGCCGTCGCCGTAGAGCGCCACGACCTGCCGATCGGGATACGCGATGCGGGCCGCGATGGCGTAACCGGGGCCCATCCCGAGACAGCCGTAGGGGCCGGGATCGAGGAAACAGCCCGGCGTGAAGGTGTCGACCAGCTTCCCGGCGTAGGAAACGAAGTCGCCGCCGTCGCCGATCACGATGGCGTCGCGCTCGAGGCGGGCTCGGAGCTCGCCGTAGATCCGGCCGGGGTGGATCGGGTCGGACGCCGACTCCAACACCCCACGTTCTTCTTCCCGCGCCGCCTGCTCCTCGGTGCGAAGCCGCGCTACCCAGTCGTCGTGGGCTCCGGGCTCGCCCGCTTCGGCGATGCCGTCGAAGGCGGCCGCCAGATCCCCCGCCGCCGAGGCCGCCAGGTCGACGTGGCGGGCCACCTGGTCGGGAGAGTCGGCGAGGTGGACGACGGGCGTGTCTCCGAACGACCCGAACCGGAGGCGGAAGTCGAGCGGGGTCCCGGCGACGACGATGAGGTCGGCGTCCTTCAACGCCGTCGCCCGACAGCGAGAGAAGGCCAGTTCGTGGTCGGCGGGGATCGTGCCCCGCCCCATGCCGTTGGTGAACACGGGGATGCGGAGAGTCTCCGCAGCCCTCAGCAGCGCCTCCTCGGCGAACGACCAGTAGACGTCGCCCCCCGCCATGATCACCGGCCGTTCGGCGTCCGAAACGAGCTTGGCAATCGAAGCGAGGGCGGCGGGATCGGGGGCGTCGCCACGGAGCGAGCCCGGCTCGGGCGCGTCGGGGATGTCGACCTCGGCACTCCCGAACCCGTCGAGGGGCACGTCGAGGAAGGTGGGGCCCCGGTGCGGGCTCGCCGAAGTGACGAGGCACTGGTGCAGTTCCGCCACCAGCTGGGCGGAGTCGAAGGCCGTGACGGCCCGCTTGGTCACGGGGGCGACGAGCGGCAGGTGGTCGATTTCCTGGAGCGACCCGACCCCCCAACGACCCTGGGGAGCGCGGCCCCCGAGCACGACCATGGGCGAACCGGTGAAGTGGGCCGAGGCGATGGCGCTCGTCCCGTTGGTGACGCCAGGGCCCGCCGTCAGCGCCGCCACGCCCGGGCGGCGGGTGACCTTGGCCCATCCTTCGGCGGCGAAGGTCGCGCTCTGCTCGTGGCGGGTATCGACGATCCTGATCCCCGCCTGCACCAAGCCGTCGTAGAACACGAACAAGTGCCCCCCCGAGAGGGTGAACACCGTGTCGACGCCATGACGCTTCAACACCTCGGCGGCGAGAAGGCCGCCATGTCCTTCCATGCGGGTCATATGCGGCGGGACTTTACCGAGGGAGGCCGGCGAGGAACGCAGTCAGAACGTCGAGCCAGGCGTCGGGATTCTCGAATTGCGGGCTGTGACCCGCGTCGGGCACCACCTCGAGGCGAGCGCCCGAGATGACCTCTGCCAACCGGCGGCAGCCGGGGAGCGCACCGTCGTCCTGTTCGCCGGCGATAACCAAGGTCGGACAGCGCACGGCCGCCAGCGCCTCCGACCGGTCGCCCTGGTCGAACAGCTCCAGCACGACGGCGGCGTACATCGCGGGGTCCTGGGCGAGGAACTTCCGGTCGCCGAACTCGGCGTATCCCGGGCGCTCGGCGAGGAGCAGGGCGTGGGCCGGCGTCGTCAGCGGATCCGCGGCGGCCTGGACCCGATGCAGCTCCTCGATCCCCCGGCTGCGGGCGATCTCCGCCGCCTTCACCGCGCCGGCGCGGTCGAACGGGACGGGCCCAGGCCACGTCGACTGAAGGACGAGGGCCTCGACGCGCTCGGGCCTCGCTAGCACGACGTGCTGGGCGACCATGCCGCCCATCGAGTTTCCGAGCAGGCGCATGCTGGTGATGCCGAGTGCGTCGGCCACGCAGAAAACGTCGCTCGCCATGCGGGCAAGGGAATACATCGCGTCGTCGCCGGGCTTCCCGCTCTCGCCGTGACCTCGGGCGTCGTACACGGCGACCCGATGCGTCGTCGCCAACGCGTCGAGGTGGTCGGTGAAGTCCTCCTTGGCACCCGAGAACCCGTGAAGGAGGACGAGGGCGGGCGAGGCGGTGTCGCCGGCAACGAGGACCTCCAGGTCGACCCCGTCGTCCGTCGTGACACGCATCGAGCGAGGGTAGCGTGGCCCTTCAGGGGCCACCCCGGTAGCCTGGGGAAGAGTTCGAGCCGGTTCGGGGGTTCACGATCGACGCCATGACAACTCCAGCCACCCCTCGGCCGTCGCGCTCGTCGGGGCGGCTGGGCATGACGGTGCGCATCGTCGCCAGCGCCGTCATGCTCGCCCTCTTGATCCCGCGGATCGACTTCGACGCCGTGTGGCCCCAGGGCCACCACGTCGACACCGTCCGGTGGCTCACCCTCGGCATCCTCGTCACCCTCGGCGGCTTCGCCCTCTCGGCCTGGCGCTGGCAACGCGTGCTTCGGGTATTCGACGAGCACGTCGGGGTTCCCACGCTGCTCTCTCACTACCTGGCGGGCCAGTTCGTCGGGAACTTCCTGCCGTCGACCATCGGGGGTGACGTTCTCCGGGTGTCCCGCCTGTCGACGACCGTGCGGTCGTCGGCCGTGTCGTTCGCCTCCGTGGTGCTGGAGCGAATGACGGGCTGGGTCGTCCTCCCAATGCTCACCCTGGCCGGCCTCGCCCTCAACCCGTCGCTGTTCAAGCTGGGCTTTGCCCCGCGGCTGGCGCTGGGTCTGGCCGTGTGCACGCTGACCCTCCTGGCTCTCCTCTTGATCGCCGCCGGGAGCCAGTCACTCGGCGGCCGCTTCGCCGAGCACGAGGGTTGGCGGCGGTTCGTCGGCGCCGTCCACACCGGCGTCAACAACCTGCGCCGCCATCCCGAGGGCGCGGTCGGCGTGCTGGGGGCGGCGGTCGTGTACCAGCTCTCGATGGTGCTGAGCGTGTGGATGGCGACGCAGGCCCTCGGACTCGACCTTCCCCCCTCGGCCATCCTTGCCTTCGCCCCCGCCGTGCTGATCGCCCAGGTCTTGCCGATCTCCCTGAACGGCATCGGCCTGCGGGAGGGTGCGTTCATCCTCTTCCTCGATCCACTGGGCGTCGGGACGAGCCAGGCAATCGGGGTCGGCCTCCTCCTCTATGGCATGACCCTCGCCGTCAGCCTCCTCGGGGCACCCGCCTTCGCCGTCGGATCGAGGGTCGCCGGGGCCCGAGCGGCCCCTCAGAGCGGGTGACGAGCCCGATCCACCTGAGCGTGAAGACCGTGTCCGCCCCCGACGCCCGGAGCGCCCCGACGCGCACCCGATTCCACGCCCGCACGTTGCGGGATGGGCGGCGCCTGTACTGGTGGGTCGAGGTCATCTTCATCCTCGTCTTCTACGCCGTGTACTCGGCGATCCGGAACGCAAGCGAGGGCGGCGAAGTGGAAGCGTTTCGTCACGCCCGACAGCTGGTCGGGTGGGAGCGGGGGCTGGGCCTCGCCTTCGAGGAGACGGTGCAGGACTGGGCGCTCAACTTCCGCCCCCTCGTGATCGTCACGAACTACATCTACGGATCGCTCCACTTCATCGTGACGGCGGGGGCAATCATCTACCTCTTCCGCAGTCATTCCGACGACTACCCCCGGTGGCGCAACACGCTCGCCACCACCACCGCGCTGGCGCTCATCGGCTTCATCCTGTGGCCGCTCATGCCGCCGCGGCTGCTCCCCGGCCAGTTCGCTCCCGGCGAGACCCCCGCCCGCTACGACTACGTCGACACGCTGGCGGAATACCCGACCTTCTGGTCGTTCGACTCGGGCGCCATGCAAGAGGTCTCCAACCAGTACGCGGCCATGCCCAGCCTCCACTTCGCCTGGTCGACGTTCTGCGCCGTCGCCCTCGTTCCGCGAGTCCGCCGCCGGAGGCTGAAATGGGCCTTGGCCAGCTATCCGGCGGTGACCCTCCTCGCCATCGTGCTCACCGCCAACCACTATTGGCTCGACGCCGTCGGGGGTCTTGTTGTCCTCGGCGCCGGCCTGCTGATCGGGAAACGTCTCACCCCCGGCGCGGCGTCTCCGGCCGTTGCCTGAGCTTCTCGAGGTCGAGGCGTACCGATCGCTCGCCGAGGCGACGGCGCTGCGGCGGACGATTGCCCGCGTCGAGGCTCCTGACGCCTGGTACCTGAAGGGGGGCCTCGACGCCCGGTCTCTCGCCGACGCCCTCACTGGGGGCCAGTTCCGCGCCGCCCGGCGCCACGGCAAGCTGCTCGTCCTCGACACCGGCCGCCGGCCCACCGTGGGCCTCCGGTTCGGGATGACCGGTCGTCTCCTCGTCGACGGGATGGCAGGCCTTGACCACCTCGAGTACGGGAGCAGCCGCGACGAGGAGTCGCGGGACCGGCTCATCGTCACCTTCGGCGACGGGGGTCAGCTCCGGGTTCGGGACCCGCGCCGGCTCGGAGGGGTGATCCTCGAGCCCGACACGTCGGCCCTCGGCCCCGACGCCGCCACCCTCACCGCCGCCGAGCTCGCGGCCGCACTCGGAGATCGCCGCGCGCCCGTCAAGGCGGTGCTCATGGACCAGGCCCGGATCGCCGGCCTCGGCAACCTTCTGGCCGACGAGATCCTGTGGCGGACTGGGCTCGACCCGGCCCGCTCCGCGGGAGGCCTCGATCCGGGTGAGGTCAGCCGACTCCAGCGGGCGGTCAGGCGCACGCTCGACACGCTCGGGCGCCGGGGCGGTTCGCACACCGGGAGCCTGCAGCCGCAGCGGCGTCTCGGCGGCATGTGCCCGAAGGACGGCACCCCCCTCGCCCGTCGCACCATCGCCGGCCGCACGACCTGGTCGTGCCCCACCCATCAGGTGTGATCGGGCAACCGCCCGGCCATGTGACCGATGACACTTGAATGCAAGGCAAACTTTTGCTAACTATTGTTAGCAGAGAAACCGCACCGGTTTTCGTGTGTCGTCGAGTACCCACAACCCAGGAGAGCAGAGATGCCGAGCGTGACCGAGATCCAGAACCAGGTTGTCGAGACCGTCAAGAAGGGTCAGACCCTGGCCAGCGAGACCGTGAAGGGGTGGACGGAGACGGTTTCCGGCTTCGTACCCGAGTCGCTCCCCTTCGCCGACCAGATCCCCAACTTCATCCCCCAGGCCAAGTCGGCGGTCGCCACCGCATTCACCATCGCCGAGCAGACCGTCGCCCGGCAGCGTGAGCTCGTCCTGGGAATCCTCGACACCGTCGAGGACCGGCTGGCCAAGGCTCAGGCCCCGGCGAAGAACGGCGCCAAGGCTCCGGCCGCCAAGACCGAGGCCGCCAAGCCCGAGGCCGAGGCCGAAGCCAGCGCGTAACCCCCGCCCACACGAGCTGCTCCGGTACGGCGCAGCTCACGCATCGCACGTCGACAACGCGGCCCACCCCCGGGCCGCGTTGTCGCGCGCCCCACTTGGGACGACGACCTCAGTCGGAGTGGGCCTCGGCGTCGACCGGCTCGGAGCGGTCGGCGCGGAGGGCTTCGAGCTCCAGCGTCGGAGGCCCGACCCGGCGAACCTGGCAGACCTGGATCGGCTCGTCGAGTCCCTTCACCTTGCGCCGCCCGGGTCGCCCGAACTCGACCCGCCCGTAGAGGCCCTGGACCGCGTTCCGGGTGGCCACGGTGGCGAGCACCTCGCCGCCACGGGCGACGTCGGCCACGCGGGCGGCGACGTTGACGTCGTGTCCGACCACGTCGTCGCGGCTTTCGAAGGCCTCCCCCCAGTGCACGCCGGCGCGCATGGGCAGGGGTTCCGGCGACGCCTGCACGAGCTCGAGCGCGGCCAGGACCGCAGCTTCGGGGCCGGGAAACGTAAGCAGCAACCCGTCCCCGAGGCGCTTCACGATCGTCCCACCCCGGCTGCGCACGATCGGCCCAACCGCCACCGTGTGGCGCTGGAGGAGATCGTGGGCGGCCTCGTCACCCTCCCGCTCGGTGAAGCGCGTGAATCCCTCGAGGTCGGTGAAGACGACGGCCAGGGGGACGGGTCGCTCGCTGCCCCGATCCTCGCTCTCGGTTCCCCGCGACGACAGGATCTGGATTGCGCTGAGACCGAGCTCGGACAGGATCGAGGGTCGCCGTTCGACCTCGCGCTCCAGGAACCGCTGCATCACCTCGACCGGAGAGGCCGCCGACATGGGCTCACCGGTCGGGTCGTCAACCCACTCGCGGCGGACAAGGCCCAGCTCGATGGCGTTGGCCAGCACGTCAGGGTCGGCCCGGAGCACGTCGGCGAGGCGCCGTCGCAGCGATCCACGAACGTTGGAGCGAGCCTGCTTGACGGCGGCCTTCCCCACCTCGCGGGCGCGTTCCGTATTGGCGTTCATGATGAGGTCGCAGCGTACCCCGATCGCTTTCGCGAGCGATCGCCCCGGGAGCGGTGACCTGTGGCACCACGCCAGCGGACCATCAGGCCGTGGGACGGGGGACGGGTGGGCGACGCCCGCCGGTTTGCCAGACCCGGTCCCCGCCCCGCACGCTTCCCACCCATGGACCTCGATCACGTCGCCCTCGGACTCCGCGATGTCTCCGACGCCCTTTCCACCTTCGTGGGTCACCTCGGCGCTGTCGTGCTCGACGGCGGCCAGGCCCCCGGCTTTCGCATCGTGCAGGTGCGACTGGGGCGGGTCCCGAAGCCCGAGGATCCCGGTGAGGGGATGACCGTCGAGCTGATGGAACCGTGGGCGGTCGACCGCTTCGACTTTCTCTCCCGCTTCCTGGACCGCAACGGCGAGGGCCCGCACCACATGACGTTCAAGGTGCGGGACCTGCGGGCCGAGATCGCCAGGCTCGAGACCCACGGGCTGACGCCGGTTCGCACCCAACTCACCAACCCGTGGTGGCGCGAGGCCTTCTTCCACCCCAGAGACACCTTCGGTACCGTGATCCAGCTTGCCGAGGCGACGTTCAACCCGGCGCTCGTTGATGCCTACGAGGAGGCGCACGGCGAAGGCGGCGTCGAAGGCGAGTTCGGTTCGGTCGAGTGGTGGCCACCTCCCCCGCCCCGAGCGGAGCCGAGAGCCGTCCTGCGCCGGGTCGTGCTCGCCGCGCCGCAACCCGACCAAGTTCGGACGTTCCTGTCGGGTGTCCTGGGTGGCCAGGTCGTCGCAGGCAACGAATTGGCGTGGCCGGGCGGCGGGCGTGTTGCCGTCGAGGAACGCCCGGGCGAGCCGGCGGGAATCGACCGCCTGGAGTGCGAGCGCGCGGGGGCAGCCGAAGACCTCGTGATCGGCGGGGCTCGGGTACACGTCGGCCCGCCACCCGCCGCGAGCTAATCCTCGCGGCGGCGACCCCGCACGAACGAGTACGCCCGCTCGAACACCGCCCCGGCCGCGAAGGCCACGGCGATCACCCACACCAGGCGTACGTCGGACTCGCCGACGAGCCACTCAAGGCGCACGTCGTGGGCGTTGTCGAGGCCGAGCAGGAGGGTGCCCAGCACCACGGTGAGAAGCAGGACGAGTCGGGCGCGCCGGCGGCGGCGCTCCCGATCCTCTCGACGGACTGGCGGCGCACTCTCGCTGCGATCTTCGTCGCCGGGCATCAGGGCGCCGCCTGGGGCGGCGGTCCCGATGCCCGGGGCGCCCATTTTCTGGCTCGCTCGCTGCGCTCGCTCACCACAACCCGAGCGTAATTCCGGCCGAGCGACGATTCGTCGAGGACCGGAGCGGGTATCAACCGCCGCTGGAGTCTGCCCAGAGGGGCGGCGGGGCTTGGGGGTGCACGCGTGCAGACCGGTGTTCGGCACGCGGGGGTTCGGGGACGGGGCGACGAGCTCGACCACGGGGCCCCGTGGTCGGCGCCGACCTCCTGCGACGCGCCCGACAGCTCTCCGACGCGTCGACCCTGGTGCTCGGCGAAGATCATGAACTGGCGGCGTCGGCCGCCGCCCTCGCCGGCGTCAGCGCCGCCGACGCAATCACCTGCATCCGCTTTTCCCGGCGTTCCTCGGTGCCGTACCACCACGACGCCCCGACCCTCCTCCCCCAGGCCGACGACCGCGGCCCGCAGGCCGCCGCCGTGATCGAGCACCTCCTCCGCCTCCGAGACCGTCGCCCTACCCGAACCCCGATCACGAGTGGGGAGGCCCGGCGCGCCGTCGCCCACGCGGCCCACCTGGTGACCTTCGCCGAGCGCCTCGCCTTCGGGTCCGCACATCCTCTGTCGACGTAGAACGGCGCTGTCAGTCGCTCATCCGGCACAGGCGGGCCCGAATGGCGAGGCCAAGTGCGGCGAGCAGCCCGGCCACGGCACCGAGCACGGCCCCGGTTCGCGGCAGTTCGGCGCCCGCCACCGCCGGCGGCGTGGGCGCCGGGGCCGGAGCGGGAGCCGGCGGCGGTGCGACCTCGCCGCCGAGGACCTGCGGCGGGGCGCTCGCGGCACCCCCCGAACCCTCCGCCCGGGCCACGTCGACGAGGGCGCCACGGGCGCCGCCATCTCCGAGCAACGCCTGGAATGCCTCCGCCGCCCCGCCCGAGGCCTGGACGCACGCCAGCTTCAAGGCGTTGGGGATCTGGATGGCGGCGCAGAGCTGACGCAGGCCGGCACCGAGCTGGTCCGACGTGGTCGCGAGCTTGTTCCCGTTCACGTTGAGCAGGTAACCGCTCGCGCCCGCCTCGCTGCTGGCCTCGGAATGGAGCACCCAAAGCTCGAGACCCTGACCGTTCGCAGGGTCACCGAGTATCAGGACCACGCCGTCGGCGGACGACGCCGCGGTCGACTTCGACGACGAGTGGTCAGCCGCCGAGTCAGAGGTCAGGAGGCGGACGTCGAGGACCTTGTTGCCGCCGGGGTTGAGGACCAGCTCCAGGAGCGCGGCGTGGGCCCGCGAATGACGACCGGTCCCGTCCTCGGCCATCAAGACGAACCACGGCGTGAGGGCGACTCGCCCGAGTTGGTCGAAGCCCGTTCCCGCCGTGTCGAAGGTGCTTCCCTTGGCCCCGCCCGAGCCGGTTTGCGAGCCGCCCACGTGCGCGTCACCGGGTGGTTCGGGCCCGATCTCGATCGCGCCCGCATGGGCGGCGCTCGAACCGGCGTCCGGGCCCGCGGTCGCCTGCGTGTGGCCGACGGCGACCACCTGCTGGCCGCCGGCCTGGAGCTGGGCCGCGTAGGCCTCAGCCTCGGCCGGGGGCGGTGGCGTCGTCTGAGCAAGGGCCGAGAGGGGGGCCGCCGAGAAGACGGCCGGGAGGAAGCCGACGCCGATGATGTTGCCGAGCCGACGGACGCGCATGGCTGCCGCTCCTTTCGCGAGCCAGCCGCCCCGAAGCCACGTCCGGGACACCGTTCATGTACCCGGTGTTCGCGGCGTGTGAAACACACCCTGCCGCGCTAGCGCGTCCCCTTCCCGCGGGGCATGGCCTGCGCAACGGTGTGGACGATCGCCTCCCGCACGGCTTCGTCGGCGAGCGACAGGTAGGCGTTGCGGGAGTAGACGAGGGCGAGGCGTCGGGGCGGCAGGTCGGCGATGCCGATGTCGCGCACAGAAGGCACGTCGCGGGGGGCGGCCGTCTGGGGGAGGATCGAGACCCCCTGGCCGGCGGCCACGAGATCGTTGATGAGCCGGACCCCCTCGACCTCGATGGGCACGTTGAGGGTGAGGCCCTGCTCGGCGGCCGTGTCTTCGATCTCGTCGCGGAGGGGGTTCCCCCGAGGCGGCAGGATCATCCGGCGCTCGGCGAGTTCCTGGAGGGGCACCGGCTCACGCTTGAACCGCGCCCCGCGCCGCACCACGGCCACGAGCGCCTCGTCACGGAGATGGGTGACGGCGAGCCGGGCGTCACTTACCGGCTCGGTGACCACCGCAAGGGCGAGCTCGGCGCCGGCCACATCCTGGATGAGCCGCTCCGACGCTCCTTCGGTCACCCGCAGTCGCACTCCGGGCGCACTTTCTTCTAGGTAGGCGAGCAGCGCGGGCACGAGCCACTTGCTGGCCGTCCCGATGACCCCGATGCTCGAGTGCCCGCCTTCCAGCCCCCGCAGCATCGAGACGTCGGCGAGCATGGCGTCGATCTCGGCCCGGATCCGGCGCGCCCGCTCGAGGACCACCTCGCCGAACTCGGTGGTCGCCGCCCCCTTTCGGCTCCGGATCAGGAGGGGCACGCCGATGTCGCGCTCGAGCTGGCGCACCTGCTCCGAGACGTTGGACTGCACGGTGTGGAGCCGCTCGGCCGCCGCCGTGAACGATCCGCTCTCGGCGACGGCGACCAGGACGTCGAGGTGTCGGAGTTCCATGTCGTCCTCCCGGGGGCGACGCGGCCGGCCAGCGTCCACCCTTCAGCTGCGCCCCGGTGGGCAGGCGTTGAGACTTGGGGCCCAGCAATTTGTGAAGTTCGTCACGCAAACCGGTTTAGCGTGCTTGCTTGAGACAGCATATCGGGAACTCAGATGGATTCCATCGGAAACTCCTGATGGACAGATGCAACGGCACGTGATTGCATAACAGGAGCGGGTAGGGGTCCGACCCAGATTGCATCGCGCGGACCTCGCGGACACCCGATCCCGCGAAGACCTGGTACGACCCAGCTTCCCATTGGAGGTGGCCCGCGTTGCAGGCCCTCACCCACACCCTGGACATCGACAACACCCTCTGGATGGTCGATGCTGCCTGCAAGGCCCAGACGGCGCTGTTCTTCCCCCTGCCGGGCGAGCGTCCCGAAGCACGGGAAGTTCGCGAAGGCAAGGCCCGCGCCCTGTGCGCAAGCTGCTCCGTCCTCAACGACTGCCGTGACTACGCCCGCCAGCAGCGGGAGTACGGCTTCTGGGGCGGCGAATCCGAGGAAGAGAGGGCTGCGGCCGGCTTTCGCGTCGACATGCCGGTCGGTCGCGTTGCCCGCTACCCGCGGGGTGACGGAAAGCCCGTCCGCCCCCGCGGCGAACGCATCGCCTGATTCCCGTAGGTGACGCCGGCGGCTCCCGGTGATCCCATCGGGATCGCCGCACTTCTTCTGATCCTGCTCGCCGTGCTCGTGTTCAGCGCGCTCTTGCTGTGGCGCCGGGCGGGGACCCCTCAGGGGTGCCCGGCGCCAGGCGAGCGAAGCCGGAACGGCCGAGGGAGCAAAGCAAATTGGCGCCGGCGTTCCGTGGCCGCGGTGGTCGTTGACGACGAGGCCGGCGAGGCCCGCGTCCACCCCGGTTCTTCAGCGTCGTCCTAGGAACGAGATTCGCTGCCGAACAGGTGGACGGCGAGCGCGAGCATCGCGCTCCCGAAGCCGAGGATGATGAGCACCTCGCTCCAGATCGGGAGGACGGTGCCGCCCAGGGAGACGGCCCCGAAGTCGCCCAAGATGACGCGGCGCACGGGGTCGATGCCGTAGCTCATCGGATTGAGGCGGCTGAGCACGTGGAGCCACGTCGGCAGGTTCCGAAGCGGGAAGATCGCCCCCGACAAGAAGAACATCGGCTGGGCCACGAGGGTCATCACGACCTGGAACCCCTCGACCCGCTGGGTGCGGCTGGCTATGACGATGCCGAAGGAAACGATCGCAAAGGCGAGCGCGAGCAGCAGCCCGAGCATCTGGACGATCTCGAGGGGGCTGAGGCTGACGCCGGCCAGGGGCGCCACCGTGAGCAGGATCACCCCTCGCGCAACCCCCTGGCAAGCCCCCCCGATGGCCTTTCCCATGACGAGAGCAGCTCGGGAGACGGGGGCCACCAGCATCTCGCGGAGAAACCCGAACTCGCGATCCCACACGATCGAGATGGCCGAGAACATGGCGCTGAACAGCACCGACATTCCGAGGATCCCCGGAAACAGGAACTCCTGGTACGAGTAACCGGGAAGGCCGCGGTCGCCGATGGTCTCGCCGAGACCCGCCCCGAGGACAAACAGGAAAAGCAGCGGCTGGGCGAGGCCGGTGATGATCCGGGCCTTCGAGCGGAACAGGCGGATCATCTCGCGCCGCCAGATCATCCCGACCGTGAGGAGGTTGCGGGCGAGACGGCTGCGCTGGGCCACCGGGGCGCGGGTCGCCTCGGCGGAGACCGTCTCCCGTTCGGCCACCGCCACCTCCGCCTCGAAGGGCTCGGTTCGCTCGATCACGGCTTCCGGAACCCCCGGACCAGCGGATTCATGCGGAACTTGTCAACAGCGCCGGCTTCGGCGTCGCGGATCGCCCGTCCCGTGTACTTGATGAACACGTCGTCGAGCGTCGGGCGCCGCACGCTGACGCTCTGGATCCCATTTCCGTGATCGAAGAGCCGGGGCACGAAGCTCGCGCCGTCGGGGACGAGGAAGCGAATGAGGCCGTCGGCCGTGGGCTCGCCGTCCACGCCGAGGGCCCCGGCGATCTGGTCGCGGAGCCGGTCCGGATCGCCGGCGGCCACCTCGACGGTGTCCGCTCCCACCGACGCCTTCAGCGCCGCCGGGGTGTCGATGGCGACGATGCCTCCGTGGTCGATGATGGCGATTCGGTCACAGCGCTCGGCCTCGTCCATGTAATGCGTCGTCAAGAACATCGTCGTGTCCTCGCGCTGGCGCAGGGTGTCGACGTATGCTCAGATGTGCGAGCGGGTCTGAGGGTCGAGGCCAAGGGTGGGCTCATCGAGAAACAGCACCCGGGGCGCGTGCACGAGCCCCCGGGCGATCTCGAGGCGGCGCTTCATGCCCCCTGAATAGTTCTGGACCCGCTGGTCGGCCCGGTCTGACAGCCCGACCATTTCGAGAAGCGGCCCCATCCGATTCACAACCTCCGCTTCCGGCAGGCCGTACAGGACGCCGTGGAACCGAAGGTTCTGCTCGCCGGTCAAGAGGTCGTCGAGGGTGGTGTCCTGGAACACGAGGCCGATGCTCCGACGCACGGCGTCGGGCTCGGCAACGACGTCGTGGCCGGCCACCGACGCCCGCCCCCCCGAGGGTCGGAGCAGCGTGCAGAGCATCGAGATGGTGGTGGTCTTGCCGGCGCCGTTGGGCCCGAGAAACCCGAACAGCTCCCCGGGCTCGACCGTGAACGAGACTCCGTCAACGGCCGCGAACTCACCGAACCGCTTGACGAGCCCCTCGACTTCGACGGCGTGCCGACCGGCGGTCATGGCGGTCCCATCGTGACGACTTCTTGACCGGCCGGTCAATTTCGCCGCTCCCAGGTGTCGCTGGCATTGAATACGCTCCGGCGATGGCCGGGGCACGCGAAAAGACCGAGGGGCCGCCGGGGCTCGACCTCGAAGTGCTGCGGGGTTGGTTCGCGGCCCACGTCGACGGCGCCGACGGATCGGGACCCCTCCGGGCCGAGATGATCTCCGGGGGCCGCTCGAACCTCACCTACGGAGTGGGCAACGGCATTCGCGAGTGGGTACTGCGTCGCCCGCCCCTCGGCCACGTCCTGCCGACGGCCCACGACATGGGCCGCGAGTACCGCGTCATGACGGCGCTGGCCGGCACCGACGTCCCCGTTCCCCGTATGTATGCGTTCTGTGACGACGAGTCGGTGATCGGCGCCCCCTTTTACGTCATGGAGCGGGTGACGGGGGTCATCGTCACTGCGCCCGATCAGTTTGCTGCCATCAGCGAGGCCGATGGGCGGCGCTGCTCACAACGGCTCGTCGAGGTGCTCGCCGCGATCCACGACGTCGACTACCACGCCGTCGGCTTGGGGGAATTCGGAAGGCCCGACGGCTACCTGGCTCGGCAGGTCGAGCGCTGGGCGAAGCAGTGGGAGGGGAACAAGACCCGCGAGCTTGGTGAGATCGACGAGCTGACGCGACGGCTCCGGGCGGCGGTGCCGGCCGAGAGTGACTCGGCCATCGTCCACGGCGACTACCGCCTGGACAACACCATGCTCGACCCCTCCGACGCAGGCCGGATCCTGGCCGTTCTCGACTGGGAGATGTCGACGCTGGGAGACCCGCTGGCCGACCTCGGGCTCCTGCTCGTCTACTGGGGCGGCGCCAGTGGGGAGATGCTCCCCCAGACGGCGGCCCTCGCCGCCCACCCGGGCTTTTTCGCCGCCGACGAGGTCGTCGACACCTACACCCAGGTCAGTGGCCGCAACGTCGACGAGCTCGATTTCCACGTCGTCCTCGCCTACTACAAGCTCGCCATCATCCTCGAGGGCATCCACGCCCGCTTCCTCAAGGGGAAGACCGTGGGCGAGGGCTTCGACCACGTCGGCGCCGGGGTGCCCTTCCTCGCCGGCGCCGCCCTCGACATCGCGTCGAAGTCCTCGGTCGCCGACCTCAGGGGCTGACCCGCGCGACGGTCGAGCCCGGGGGGCACTCCGGTACCCTCCGTGTGTGAGTGCGCTGGTCTGGGACGACCATCCCGAGCTGAGCCGGCCCGTGCTGGTGGCGGCCTTCGAGGGGTGGAACGACGCCGCCGAGGCCGCGAGCAGCGCCCTCGGCTGGCTGCGTCACCGGTGGGATGCCCAGAAGTTCGCCCACGCCGACCCCGACGCGTACTTCGACTTCCAGGCCATCCGGCCCCAAGTCACCCTCGTCGACGGCGTGACTCGCGAGCTGCGCTGGCCCGCCAACGAATACTTCGCCGCCCGCATCGAACGTGACGGCCGCGACGCCGTGCTGCTCTCGGGCGTCGAGCCGAGCTACCGGTGGCGCGAGTTCTGCTCCGAGGTCGTGTCGGTGGTCCGCGAAACCTCATGCGAGATGGTGGTGACCTTGGGGGCGCTCCTCGCCGACGTCCCCCATACCCGCCCCACGCGCATCACCGGGACGGCCGTCGACGACGCACTGGCGCGCCGTCTGGGCCTCGAGCGATCGCGCTACGAGGGCCCCACGGGGATCGTCGGCGTGCTCCACGACGCCTGCCGCCGGGCCGGCATCCCCTCGGTCTCCCTCTGGGCTCCCGTGCCGCACTACATCGCCAACCCGCCGAACCCCGTTGCCACCCTCGCTCTCCTCGACGCCGTCAGTGGGCTCCTCGACGCGCCCACTGACACCGGCGACCTGCGGGGTGCGGCCGACGTGTGGCGCGCCCGAGTCGACGCCGCCCTCGCCGACGACGACGAGACGGGCACGTACGTCTCCGAGCTGGAAGAACGCTACGACGAGGAGGTCGTAGAAGCCGACCTCCCGACCGCCGACGAGCTGGCCTCGGAGATCGAGCAGTACCTCCGCGGGGAGCCCGGGTCTGGGGGTTGACAGCTCCGGGCGTTTTGGGTGCAGAACTGGCCCCGTGAGGGCCAGTTCTGCACCCAAAAACTCAGCCGACGAGGTCGCGGACGACGACGTCCCAGAGTTCGGTTGTGAGCCGGAGCGACTCGACGTCGACCCGCTCGTTGTCGCCATGGAACATGTCAGCGAACTCGTCGAACCCGATGCGGTCCGAGAACAGGCCGTAGCCATACGACGGGATCCCGCGCCGGCGGAAGAAGCGTGAGTCGGTCCCCCCCACGGTCATGAACGGAACGTTCACGCTGCCGGGAACGACGGCCTCGGTGGCGCGCTGGAGGGCGTCCCAGAGTGGGGTGTCGATGGGTGAGGCGCTGGCCGGGTCTTCCACGACGACCTCCACCTCGACATCGTCGCGCAGGTCGGCACCGCCCGACCCGGGGCCGAGGATCTCGTCGAGCATGGCCATGGCGTCGTCACGATCCTGGCCCGGCAGCGTGCGCCCGTCGACGGCGATCGACACGCGATCGGGGATCACGTTGTGCTTCAGGCCGCCCGTGGCCATGGTGGGCGCGAACGTCGTGTGGGTGCAGGCGTGGGCCTGGCGAGCCAGACCCAACATCGGGAGGCCCTCGGCGAACTCGTAGAGGCGGTCGGGGTCGAGGAGCGGGCCCGACAGCTCGAGCGGGAAGTTCATGCCCTCCACAAAGCGACGCCAGATCTCGTGGATGTGGGCCGGCGGCCGGAAGGCGGCGAGGCGGTTGACGATCTCGGCCGCCTTGACGAGGGCGTTGTCCGTCCGCAGCGGCTGCGAGCCGTGACCGGGCGTCCCCTTCACGTGGAGCGTGAACCAGAACAGCCCCTTCTCGCCCACGATGATCGGGCGCTTGATCCCGTCAGGCGTGCGCACCGGCATCCCCCCCGACTCGGTCAGCACGTAGTCGCAGGCCATCTCGTCCCACTGGTGCTCGACGAGCCACTCAGCCCCGTGCGTACCCGCGGCCTCCTCGTCCGCCACCGCCAAGTAGATGAGCGTTCCCCGCGGCCGAAAGCCCTCGGCGCCGAACTGCTTCGTCGCCACAGCCATGGTGGCGGTGAGGTTCAGCATGTCGACGGCGCCCCGGCCCCACACCTCACCGTCGATGAGCTCGCCACCAAAGGGATCGTGGAGCCAGTTCTCGGGGGTCACGGGCACGACGTCGGTGTGGCCCATGAGCATGAGCGTGGGCGCCGAGCGGTCGGACCCCTCGATGCGGGCCACCAGACTGGCCCGTCCCGGTGTGGGCTCGTAGCGCTCGACGTCGAGCCCCGCCCCGTCGAGGTAGTGCGCAAGGAGGTCCACGCTCTTGGACTCGTGCCCCGAGTCTGCGGAGCCATCGTTCACGCAGGCGTTGCGGATGAGCGCCTGCAGGAGTTCCGTCGCCTCGGCCGTCCTGTCATCGCCTGCCATCGACCCCGACCGTACTGCCCCGCAATAACGCCGTCATCCGTGCACGAGCCGGGAGGTTTGGGTATCTTCCCGCCGTTCACTCTGTCGGGGAGGTTGGAATGCGCAGATCCGCATGGTTCCGGTTGGTCACCGTCGTCGCCCTGATTCCGTTGCTGGCCGCGGCCTGTGGCGAGGACGACGAGGAAGCGGACGAGGAGACGACCGAGGAGACCGAAGCCGGCGAAGAAGCCGAAGAGGAGGCCTTCGACGGCGTCACGCTCACGGCGAGCGACTACGAGTTCGACGCCCCCGAGGAAATCCATGCCAGCACGGTGAAGGTGCGAGGCGTCAACGACGGAGCCGTCGCCCACGAGTTCGCTCTCGTCAAGCTCGGCGACCAGACCTCCAAGGAGTTCTTCGAGCAGCTCGACACCCTGTTCGCGTCCTTCGAGTCTGGCGAAACGGCCCCCATGCCCGACGCCGCCTTCAACGGCGCCGTGGGCGTCAGCACCGTGCAGCCCGGCGGTGACCCGCTCGAGTCCGAGATCTCGATGAGCGAGGGCAATTGGCTGCTCTTCTGCACCCTGACCGACGAGGAGACCGAGGGCGCTGACGAGGGCGAGGGCGGTGGCGGTGGCGACGGCGAAGAGCCCGCCGGCCGCGCCCAGGAAGAGGAGGAAGACGAAGGTGGCGAGGAAGAGGGCGGGGAGGAAGAAGCCGGCCTTCCCCCGCACTACCAGCTCGGGATGTTCAAGGAGCTCACGGTGACCGGCGACGCCGAGCCGTCGCCGCCGAGCGGTGACGCCACCGTGACCGTCGTCGACTACAGCTTCGAGGGGCTCGACGACCTGAAGGCGGGCACGCAGACGGTGGTCGGACTCAACAGCCCCGACTCCGAGCAAGTGCACCACATCGTCGTGACCGACTTCGGCGAGGGCAAGACGGACGAGGAGGCCGAGACCCAGTTCGGAGAGTGCCTCGCCCTGTTCTTCGGTGGCGGTGAAGAGGAGGAAGGGGGTGGGGGCGGCGCCGACGACTCGGCCGGCCGCGCCCAGGAAGAGGAGGAAGAACAACAAGAGGAAGGCGGTCCCGACTGTGACAATCCAGATGTCGGGGAGATCCCCCTCGTCTCGCCGGGGTACGGCGTGACGTTCGACCTCAGCCTTGAGTCAGGACACTCGTACGTCTTCGCGTGCTTCATCCCCGATCGCGAGGGTGGGCCGCCACACGCCATCGCCCACGACATGTTCAAGGCGATCACGATCGCCTGAGACACCTCCGTGTGTGCGTACCAGCCCCCGGATTTCACGGGCTGGTACGCACACACGAACCTCTCGTCACCCCAGTTCGTAGAAGAGCTGGCCGTCGCGCTCGTGGCGCGTTGCTTCGCCGAGATGACGCAGGTGCTCGAGGTGGGCGTAGGTCTCGCTCTCGGCCATGGGCCCCCAGCGTTGGGGCCGGAACAGGTGCTGCGACAGCTCGCGCACGCTCGCCGGGCCACCGATGTCGGCGGCCGCCCCCTTGAGTCGCTCGATGCGCTGCTCGTGGTGGAGCTTGATGTCGTCGACCCTCCCCGGGAGATCCGCGAAGGGGTGGCCGTGCGCGGGCAGCACCTGGCGCACGCCGTCGATGGCGGCCACGGCGTCGAGTGACCCGACGAAGGCCTTCAGTGGATCCTCCCCGGTGCCCACGCCCGAGATGTGGGGCGTGATCGTGGGGAGGACGTGGTCCCCCGAGAAGAGCAACCCCTCCTCCGGGTCATGGAGGCAGAGGTGGTCGAGGGTGTGCCCGGGGGTGTGAACGGCGAACACCTCCCGGCCTGCGAGCTTGAGCGCTTCGCCGTGCGCCACCCGCCGGCTCGGCACGGGCACCGTCATCCCCTGCCGGAAGACGTGGCGCATGATCCAGAACATCACCCGCCGGCTCCGCTGGGGCCGGATGGGCCGGCCGCCCCACGGCGTGGGGTGGTTCCAGTTGGGCTTGATGGCGGGCGGCTCGTCGACGCCGGCGCAGTGATG
>JACPCJ010000004.1 GCA_016179865.1 Actinomycetota bacterium
GCTTGGAGATCTCGGGCTCGGCCACGCCGAGGGCGTCGACCCGGTTGCGCACGATGTCGAGTGCCTTGTTGAGCTTGTCGCCCACATCCTTCTGGTCGCCCTTGGGCGCCAGCACCACTGACAGCCCCCCCTGGAGATCGAGGCCGAGCTGGGGGGTGGTGCCGGTCACGGCGACCGCGGCCACCCCGCCGCCGGTCGCCGCCAGCACAATGATCACGGTGGTGAGGGCCCGTCGCATTGTCAGCCGTCGGCTTCGGCACCGTCGTCGTCGACGCTGGTATCCGGTTCTCCCGCATCGAGATCCCGAGCGATGGCCCGCCGTTCCACGGTCACCGTGGTGCCGGTGGCAATGGCGAGGCGCATGGTCTGGTCACCGATCTCCTCGATCACTCCGTGGATCCCACCGGCCGTGATGACCCGGTGGCCGACCTCGAGCCGGGCAAGCAGGGCCGCGTGTTCCATCGCCCGGCGCCGCTGGGGGCGCACAAGGAGGAACCACATGGCAAGGACGAGGATGGCGGTCGAAACGAGGGCGGGCACGCGGCTCCCGACGGTCGGAGACGAGGGCGCATCGTAGCTCCGGGGCCCGTGCGGGCCGGGAACACCCGGCGAGCGGCTAGGAGTCTCCGAGAACTAGAACTCGCAGTTGATGGTGAGGTCGGCGTTCGTACAGGTGTCGGTCTCAGATCCGCCGTCGATGGAATCGGAGCGGGTCAGCCTCAGGTTGGGATCGGGGCCGCCATCGAGCAGGTCGTTCCCCTCGTCGCCGAGGATGTGGTCGCCCCCGCTCTTCCCCCAAATAACATCGTCACCCGGCCCGCCGATCAGGCTGTCGTCGCCCCCGCCACCGAAGATGATGTCAGGGCCCGGCCCGCCGCTTGCCGTGTTGGACTCGAGGTCACCGTTCAAGCCCGGGCTCGTGGGATCGATGGTCAAGGTTCCCGCCTCGATGAAGTCTTCCCCCGATTCGCCGAGCAGGAGGTCGGACCCGAGGTAGCCGAAGAGGTAGTCATTCCCATCGCCGCCGGCGAGGAAGTCGGCACCCCCGTCGGGGTCGTACGCCCCGGTGGGGTCCAAGAGCCCGGGCCCGGTGTGCCCGGGCTCGATGTTGCGGTCGCCGTAGAGTTTGTCGTCGCCGTCCCCGCCCAGGACGAAGTCGTTGCCCTCGACGCCCTCCACTTCGTCGTCCCCCCCTTCGCCGCGGAGCACGTCGTTGCCGAGGCCGCCGCTCATGCGATCGCTCCCCGCGCCACCAGCGATGACGTCGGCTCCGGCGCCCCCGGCCAGCCAGTCGGCGCCCGCGCCCCCGGTAATGGTGTCATCCCCCTCACCGGAGAGGACTTCCTCGACGTCGCCACCCGCGACGGCGCCCACGTTGTCGCCCTCCGGTTGGTTTCCGTCCACGAGCGGCTCGGTGTCGAGGGCACCGTCGTTGGCGGTGTTGTCAGCGCTCGTGATCGACAGGGACTCGACGCGCCCGACGTACGAGACGCGGTCGGTACCCGCACCCCCGACGAGAGCGTCGGCGCCGTTCATGAGGACGCTGGTCTCGGTCCGGTTGCAGGGCTCGACCGGGTCGGTGCCGGTGACAATGCTGGTGAGGGTCTTGGTCAGCGCGGGTGCCTCGGTCAGCAGGCAGGTTTCTAAGAGCAGGTCGTTGCCGTCGCCGCCGAGCACGACGTCGTTGCCCGTCGCACCCATGACCTCGTCGTTGCCGGCGTCGCCGCAGATGACATCGTTCCCACCCATCCCATTGATGGTGTCGTCCCCACCCAGACCGGCGATCACGTCGTCACCTGACGTGCCGACGAGTTCGTCGCCACCATCCGTGCCCACGATGGTGGCGGCAAGGCCGTCGCACGCTGCGCTGCCCTGGGCCTCGGAGGGCAGGGCGATGGCGGGCACCGCGATCGCGGCGGCGGAGAGGGCGAGGGCGACGAAAAGGGACTTCATGACCCTCTTACGATCGAGACGCCGGATGCTCGCGCTGGAAGGCTACGGAAACAGCGTCGGACCGGACTCACGGCGCGGAGGCTCGAGGCCGAGGTGGGCCCAGGCGCTGGGCGTCGCCACCCTCCCGCGAGGCGTGCGCTGAAGGAAGCCCTCCTGGAGCAGATAGGGCTCGTAGACATCTTCCACGGTCTCGGGGACCTCCCCCACGGCCGTAGCGAGGGTGTTGAGGCCGACGGGAGCACCGCCGAAGGTTCGGCAAAGCGCCGAAAGGATGGCCCGGTCGAGCTTGTCGAGCCCCCGCTCGTCGACCTCGAAGAGCGCCAATGCCTCGGAAGCCGCGGAGCCGTCGACGGTGCCATCTCGCCGCACTTCCGCAAAATCACGCACCCGCTTGAGCAAGCGATTGGCGATTCGCGGCGTTCCCCGAGCACGCCGCGCGATCTCGGCGGCGGCGTCGCCACTGACCTCCACGCCAAGGATGCGGGCAGAGCGGTGGACGATGGCCTCGAGGTCGTCGGGCGCGTAGTAGTCGAGGCGGGCGACGAAGCCGAAGCGGTCGCGGAGCGGGCCCGTAATCATTCCCGTCCGCGTCGTGGCGCCCACCAGCGTGAAGCGGGGAACGTCGAGCCGGATCGACCGAGCCGACGGCCCCTTCCCGATGACGATGTCGAGCTGGAAGTCTTCCATCGCCGGGTAAAGGACCTCCTCGACCACCCGGGAGAGGCGATGGATCTCGTCGATAAAGAGAACGTCACCCTCGTCGAGGTTGGTGAGGATGGCGGCCAGATCGCCGGCGCGCTCGAGGGCGGGGCCGCTCGTGACCCGGAAGCCCACGCCCATCTCCTTGGCGACGATCCCGGCCATGGTCGTCTTGCCCAGGCCGGGCGGGCCCGCGAGCAGCAGGTGGTCGAGCGCCTGCCCACGCTGGCGCGCCGCCCCCAACATGATCTCCAGGTGCTCCTTGAGGCGGGGCTGACCCACGAACTCGTCGAGGCACTGCGGTCGTAGGCTCGCCTCCACGGCCAGGTCGTCGGCCGTGGTCGTCGTGGTGAGGACTTCGCTGCGGGCCATTGCTAGGAAACCCGTTCCGCCGCCAGTTGGCGCAGGGCCCGGCGCAGCAGTTCTTCGACCGGCTCGTCGTCGGGCAACGTCGCCAACACCTCGCGCACCTCCTCGGGCTCGTAACCGAGACCGGCTAGAGCCGAGCGCACCTCGGCTCTAGCGCTGGGCTCGCCACCCGGCACCACTTCGAGGTCGGGCAGCTCGAAGCGGGCCTTCAGCTCGACCAGCAGCTTCTGCGCGGTGCGCTTGCCGACGCCGGGGACCAGCGTGAGGGCCTCGACGTCGTCGTCGAGCAATGCGCGGCGCAACGCCACCGGGTCGTGCACGGCGAGGATCGACTGCGCCAGCTTGGGCCCCACCCCGGTGGCGCCGCACAGCAGCTCGAACGTCGCCCGCTCGGCCTTGGCCTCGAAGCCGTAGAGCACCATGGCGTCTTCCCGCACGTGCAGGTGGGTGTGGAGGGTGGCCTCGGTGCCGGGGTCGAGGGCGACAAGCGTGCGAGGTGTGACCCGGATCCGGTAGCCCACTCCCCCGACATCGACCAGCACCTCGTCCGCACCTCGGTCGATGACCTCGCCCCGCAGCATGCCGATCATGGTCCCTCCCGTGCGAGCGCCGCGGCGATGGCCCGGTCGAGCCCGGGAACGCGCTCGGAGCCGGCCGCGGGCCCGATCTGCACGCGGAGGGGGCCGACGGTGAGGTGGCAGAGTGCGAGAGCCAATGCGTCGGCCACGTCGGGCGGCTCGGGGGTCTCGGGCAGGGCCAGGAGGGCCCGCACCATGGCCTGGACTTGGGCTTTTCCAGCCCCGCCATAGCCCACCACTGCCTGCTTGACCTCGTTGGGCGAGTACTCGGCCACGGGGAGACCGCGCCGGGCGGCGGCCAGGAGCGCCAGCCCGCTCGCCTGGCCGACGGCCATGGCCGTCTTGGCGTTGGCCTGGAACAGAACCCGCTCGACGGCCACCGCGCTCGGCTGGGACTCGGCCAGGACGAGGTCGAGTTCCTCGGCCAGCTCGACGAGACGCTCGGGCACCCCAAGAGAGGCCGACGTGCGGATGACCCCTGCGCTCAGCGCGCGCGGGCCCTCGGGCGTCTGCTCGACCACGCCGTAGCCGCACCGTGACAGCCCGGGGTCGACGCCCAGGACGCGCGCTCCGTCACCTGCGAACATGCGTTCGGACTCTAGGCGGGCCGCCTGCCCGTGTGGTGGATCTCCTGCGTCTGCGTCGCGTTGGGTGCGCATGCGCGCCGTAACGCGACGCAGACGCGGATTACACGCTGACGCTCTGCAAGACCGCGTCGGGGATGTCGAAGTTGGCGTAGACGGCTTGGACGTCGTCGTGTTCCTCGAGGGCGTCGAGGACCTTGAGTACGGCCCGGGCGTCGCCCTCGGTCGTGAGGGGAACCGAATTCTGCGGAAGCATCGTGAGGTCGGCCGAGGCCGCGGGGATGCCGGCGGCCTCGAGGGCGTCACGCACCGCCATGACGTCACCGGGCGGGGTCGTGATCTGCCAGGTGTCGCCCTGGTCGTCGACGTCGTCGGCGCCGGCTTCGAGGGCGGCAAGCATCAGGTCGTCCTCGTCGGCTCCCGCCACCTTGTCGACGACGATGATGCCCCTGCGGTGGAACTGCCACGCCACCGCCCCCGGCTCGGCCAGCGACCCGTTGTTACGGGTGAAGATGTTCTTGATCTCGGCCGCCGATCGGTTGCGGTTGTCGGTGAGGCAGTCCACGAGCATGGCGACCCCGTTCGGGGCGTAGCCCTCATAGGTGATCTGCTCGTATTGCACGCCTTCGAGTTCGCCCGTCCCGCGCTTGATGGCGCGATCGATCGTGTCGACGGGCACGGAAGCGTCGCGGCACTTTTGCACGAAGGTCCGCAGGGTGGGATTCGAGTTGGCGTCGCCGCCGCCCTGGCGCGCTGCGACCTCCACCTGCTTCAGGACCTTGGCGAAGAGCTTGCCCCGCGCCTTGTCGGCCGCACCCTTCTTGTGCTTGATCGTCGCCCATTTGGAATGCCCACTCATCGGGTCGCCGCCTTCGGCGGCTGCCCCGCCGAGCGGGGACGCCCGTTCCTGGTTCGCTCGCTCCGCTCACTCATCGGGTCGCCGCCTCCTTGAGGAACTCCGCGTGCACCCGGAGGTCGCCCGACAGCTCCGGGTGAAACGCGCACACGGTAACGGTCCCTTGCCGGCACATCACCGCTCGGCGGTCGACTTCGGCCAGGATCGTGACGCCCTCCCCCACCCGTTCCACGGCGGGGGCCCGGATGAAGACGCCGGGGAAGGTCCCCGCGAGCCCGTCAATGGTCAGGTCGGTCTCGAAGGACTCGCGCTGGCGGCCGTAGGCGTTGCGGCGCACCGAGATGTCGACGGCACCCAGGGCCCGCTGATCGGGGCGACCGTCGAGCACTTCCTCCGCCAGGAGGATCATCCCCGCGCAGGTGCCGAGGACGGGCATGCCGGCCCTGAGCCGGTCATCGAGCGCCTCGTCCAGCCCCGACGTGGCCAGGAGATGGCTCATCGTGGTCGACTCGCCGCCCGGCAGCACGAGGGAATCGACCCCGGCCAGGTGCTCGGGCGTCTTGACCAGAACGGCTTCGGCGCCGAGGGCATCGAGCGCCTCAGCGTGCTCCCGGAACGCCCCCTGCAGCGCAAGTACGCCAACCTTCACCTGGAGGCCTCGCCATACTCACCAGCCCCGCTCAGCGAGGCGCACGTCGAGATTCTCGATCTCCTCGCCTTTCATGGGCTCGCCCAGGCCGCGGGAGACCTTGGCCACGATGGCGGCGTCTTCGTAGTGGGTGGTCGCCTCCACGATGGCCTTGGCCCGCGTCGCCGGATCGGACGACTTGAAGATCCCGCTCCCCACGAAAACGGCCTGGGCCCCGAGTTGCATGACCAGTGAAGCGTCGGCGGGGGTGGCGATGCCCCCAGCGCAGAAGAGTGGGACCGGAAGCTCCCCCCGCTCCGCAAGCTCCTTCACCAGCTCGTAGGGAGCCTGGTGCGTCTTGGCG
>JACPCJ010000114.1 GCA_016179865.1 Actinomycetota bacterium
GCGGGTCGGCATTCATCTCGGGTTCGATTGTCGACGGTCTCGGAAATGCCCGGTCGGACCTCGATCTCTTCGTGGTTGCTGATATGCCCCTGGAATCGAGCGTGACTATCGGAACCACCGCCGGAGGCATCCAAGTCGACATCGAGTCCTATCGTCCGAGCTTGCTCCGGGCCTTGGCGGACAAGATCAACGGCGTCGCTTTGACAGGCCCTGCGTTATGGGATGTGCACGAGACGGAGCTCGACCTCTACTGGCGAACTGCCATCGGTCAGCGTCTGTTCATGGATCGGAACGACCCAAATTTGCTGGACGAGTTCCGGCGGGAGCGTCTGTGCGAGGTCGCCGGCGGCTGGCTGGCCATGATGTGTGTGGAGTCGCTCGAAGTCGCCGACCGATTGGAGGCCAAGGCTCGGTGCCAGTGGACCGAGCGGGCGTTCGGGTACGCGGTGGACTCGTACGTGGCGCGGCGTGGTGATCCCCCGACAAGTCCGAAGTGGCGATTCGAGAAGTTGGCCCGGACGATCGGCATCGACTCCGAGATATACGAGAAGGCGTGGAGATTGAAGTCCATCGGGCTGGATCGAACCACTGAGCAGTATCTTGATGAGGTTCGAGCGTTTGCTAACTCTGCGGGATCGGTCGACGTAATACCGCCTGATATAGGTCAGAGACATTATGCACTCTCTGAACCCATATATGTCTACAGCTCGTACCTCACAGACTGGGCGTTCAAGCTCTATGGGCCGAGCTGGCGGATGATGCCAGAGGTCTCGCTGGCGGTCGCCGTTCTCTCCGAGGTCGACCATCCGCTCCGGGGAGATGAGGTGATCGATCGAGTGGCAGCCGGCGGATTCGCGCCCGACGCAGGGCCGGAGGTGCTGAGACTGCTGTCAGCGGAGGGCATCGTTCGGGACCGGCGTCCGGGACTCATCAGCACGGAGAACCTCGATGTAGCGGAGTTGATCGAGCATGACGACTGATCGCCGTTGGACGAATCCCGCGGCCATGGCCGCCGCGATGACAGACATCGCCTCGTCCCGGGGCCGTATTCTCATGGCCTTCGAGGATCTCGAAGGTGCTCGCGAAGCCGGTCAGTTCGGCGCCACGTTCTACGCCGGGCGGAAAATTCTGCGGGCGGTAAGTGACGCGGTCGAGCCGATCATCGATCTCCGCCGTGTCCCGCTCCTCGGTGTTGGCGCTGCCGAGGCTGACTTCCCCCCGTCCAACGCCAGTCACGCCGAGTTGCGGGCATCGTGCGACCGGCTGGAGCTGTCCAACCCGGCCTCAGCTGAGGAGCTGTCGGAGTGGGTGGATGACATCCTTCGACTCGCCGTCGACGGCCTCCGGATCTGGGATGTGGTCGACGGTGGCGTGATGGCTGACTACGTACAGGCGTCCCTGGAGAAGTCCGGGGACATCTTCGCCCTGGCAGAGAAGGCGGCAGAGGGGCTTCGAGACACCCTGAGCGCAGCGATCTCGCGAATCTCCGAGTAGCTGCGCCGCGCGGCTCATTCAGGGACCACGGATGAAGAACGAGTTCTTGGGAAGAGCGGCGGCCTTCTTCGCCCGGGAGTCAGGGTGAGCTCGAACTACGAGTTCATCGACGGCGAAATGGCGAACGACGCGATCAGCAAGCTGCGCATCTGGGCGGGCGTGTCGGAGTCTGGGTTCTACGAGTGGCGGTCCAAGTCGTTGTCGGCGACCGCGGAGTGGCGGACGTTGTTGGCGGTGGAGATCCGCCGGATCTTCAGGGAGTCTGATGGGGCGACGTTGGGGCGGTGGAGTTGGGAACGCCACCGCGACGGCGTCAACGACGGGTGCGTCACTTGATGGTCGCCGATCTCGAGTGCTGCGCAGCCACCCTGGCCCGCACCTCGGTATCGGGCACGGCTGTCACCGATCACGTAATTCCTCAGGGGCGTCGATCACACAATTCCCTCGTCGGTTCCGGGTGACTTTCTACTCGCGGTCCGAGGGCTATTGGGCCGCGACTCGCAAGCCAACTGACGTGAGGTCCCTGGCTCCGTCGGAGGTCGACGAGGTGGCGCCCCTTCACCGATGGAGCAGACCCTCCAGCTCGGCGGGCGAGCCGAGGACCGCATCGGCGAGACGGGCGACCTCGCCGTCGAACTGGTGTCCCCAAGCCGCGGCGACCGCGACCGCCCCCGCGCGGCGCGCGGCGATCATGTCGATGGCGGCATCGCCGAGATAGGCGACCTCGCCGGATCGTACGCCGAGCTCATTGCAGGCACGCAGGATGCCCTCAGGTGCGGGCTTGGCCTTCGCGACCTCGTCGCCACACACAGCGAGAGCGACCTCCAGTCCGCAATGGTCGAGCATCAACTGTGCGAACCGGCGAGCAGCGCCTGTCACGATGCCTGTCGGCACTCCCGACGCCCGTAGCGCCCGGACGGCTGCGGCCACGCCCTCGTAAACAACGACGTTATCGAGTCTCCGTTTCAGGTTGCGTTCGTAGCAGTCGAAGTCCGCTGGGATCGCCGGGCGGCCTAGGAGCGACTCGATCACGGCGCCCGGCGTAGCCGCGAACCGCACGAGCACCGTCGCCTCGTTGACGTTGACGCCAGCCTCACGCGCGACCGCGGCGTATGTCGCGGTCACGACTGGTCCCGAGTCGATCAGCGTCCCGTCGAGGTCGAACACAAGGGCCCGAGTTGGCATGGCTTTCGCCTATGTCAAGCCACGTCCGCGAAGCCAGCCGCTGCGAGCTGCGCGCGGCTGTCGTCCAGGAGGCAGCGATAGACGACGGGCCGCAAAAGCCATGCAAGCCTCCACGCGCGGGGCAGGGAGCCTATGAGCGAGCCGGCCGGACAATAGGAGCCAGACACTGACCGCAAGCCTACACGCCCGGCCGCTGATGCTAATCTGCCCCAACCGGCCACGGTGTCCGGCTGAGGCCGATTGGAGGGACAGGTGAGCGAAAAGCGCGCGACTGGCACGGATCGCGTAAAGCGGGGGCTGGCCGAGATGCTGAAGGGCGGCGTCATCATGGACGTCGTCAACGCCGACCAGGCGAAAATCGCCGAGGACGCTGGCGCCGTGGCGGTCATGGCCCTCGAGCGCGTGCCTGCGGACATCCGTCGCGACGGCGGGGTCGCCCGTATGAGCGATCCCGCGTTGATCGAGGACATCAAGGCTGCGGTAACGATCCCTGTCATGGCCAAGTGCCGGATCGGTCACTTCGCCGAGGCGCAAGTACTCGAGTCGCTCGGCGTTGACTACATCGACGAGTCCGAGGTCCTCACGCCAGCCGACGAGCTGCACCACATCGACAAGTGGCACTTCACGGTGCCCTTTGTATGCGGTGCCACTAACCTCGGCGAGGCGTTGCGGCGCATCAGCGAGGGGGCGGCCATGATCCGATCAAAGGGCGAGGCCGGCACGGGCGATGTCGTGCACGCCGTCCGACACCTGCGTCAGCTGCTCGGGGACCTCAAGAAGGTCACCCAGGCTGACTCAGCCGAGCTGTTCAACTGGGCGAAGGCGCTGCAGGCGCCAATCGGCTTGGTGCAGGAGATCGCGGAGACCGGCAAGCTTCCGGTCCCGATGTTCTGCGCTGGCGGCATCGCCACCCCGGCCGACGCGTCCCTCGTCATGCAGCTCGGCGCCGAGGCCGTGTTCGTCGGCTCAGGAATCTTCAAGAGCGAGGGCCCGGCACCCCGCGCGCGCGCGATTGTAGAGGCGACGACGCAGTTCAGAGACGCGTCGATCGTCAGCAAAGTGTCGCGTGGTCTGGGTGACGCAATGCGCGGTATCGAGGCGAACAGCGTCGAGACTCGCCTCGCCGACCGCGGCTGGTGAGCCGCGAGGGTGTCGAGGTCATCGTCGGAGTCCTCGCGCTCCAGGGCGCCGTCGAGCCACACGTCGCGGCGCTCAGCGCGCTCGGCGCGAAGACGCTGCTGGTCCGGTCGCCGGACGATGTCGCGGGCATCGACGCTCTCGTAATCCCGGGCGGCGAGTCGACGACGATGTCCATGCTGCTCGAGTCCTCGGGGCTCCGCGGCCCGATCGGTGAGCGGCTCGACGAGCGGATACCCGTGCTCGGAACGTGCGCTGGTATGGTGCTGTTGGCATCGACCATCCTCGACGGGCGCAGCGATCAGCACGCCTTCGGTGCAATCGATATCACGGTACGCAGGAACGCTTTCGGCCGGCAGGTCGACTCGTTCGAAGCGGACCTGCGCATCGCGAGCCTCGGCGAAGCGCCGTTCCACGCGGTCTTCATCCGCGCGCCTTGCGTCGAGGATGTCGGCGACAAGGTCGAGGTTGTCGCGACCTTGAACGGCCACCCGGTCTTCTGCCGCCAGGGCTCGGTGCTCGTCACGGCGTTCCACCCCGAGCTCGTCACCGACCTGCGGGTGCACGATCAGCTGCTGCAACTAGCCCGCCGACGGACCGAGGTCGCGCCCCCACTCGTCCCGACCTCGCCTCTCTGATGCCGCCCGTTGAGCGAAAGCGCACCGAGTCGCGCCGGCTGTCGGAGCGCGCCGCTCGGGTGATGCCCACCGAGGCGAGCACCCTCTCGAAGGGGCCAGCCCGATGGGTTCCCGCGGTATTTCCCACCTTCCTTGTGCGCGGCAGCGGCGGCCACGTATGGGACGCCGACGGCAACGAATGGATCGACTTCCCGATGGGCCTCGGCCCCGTACTCCTCGGCCACGCTGACCCTCAGGTCAATGCTGCGATTCGTGCCCAGCTTGACGACGGCATCGCGTTCACCCTGATGCATCCGCTCGAAGTCGAGGTCGCCGAGCGGATCGTCGACATGTGCCCAAGCGTCGAGGCTGTCCGCTTCGCGAAGACAGGCTCGGACGCAACATCCGCTGCCGTACGAGTTGCCCGATCCGCTACCGGCCGCACTCACGTCGCGGTGTGTGGGTATCACGGTTGGCACGAGTGGTTCGCCGCATCCACCGATAGCTGTTCCGGCGTCCCCCCACGAGCCAGGGACGAAGTGTCCTCCTTCAACTTCAACGACCTCGCCGACCTCGATCGGCTGGCATCGCAGGTGGACCTCGCGGCAGTCATCGTCGAGCCGTCGGGCGCGGCGCTGCCTGAGCCGGGGTTCCTCGACGGTGTCGTCGACCTCTGCCGTCGAGTCGGCGCGGTGTCGGTGTTCGACGAGATCTCGACAGGCTTCCGCATCGCCCGCGGAGGCGCGCGCGAGCGCTACGGCGTCGCCCCTGACCTCTCGTGCTACGGCAAGGCGCTCGGCAACGGTATGCCGATCGCCGCCGTTGCAGGTGGGCGCGATGTGATGGATGAGTTCGACCGCGTCTTCGTGTCCGGTACGAACATTGGCGAGGTCCTCTCACTCGCGGCCGCAAAGGTTGTTCTGGACGAGGTGGCGAACGGTGACGTCATCGCCACCGTCGCGGCGATCGGTCGGCGAATCATCGACGGGGCCCGTGAGCTCATATGCCGCCACGGCGTGGACCACCTCGTGAGCGTCGGCGGCGAGGCCGCTCGGCCCGTGATCTCGTTCCACGGGCCGCACGGGCCTGTAGCGAGGAGTTGGGCGCAGTCGGCGATGGCGCAACGCGGCGTCCTGTTCACGGGTACGTTCCTCCCGTGCGTTCGCCACAGTGAACTCGACGTTGACGAAGCTCTCACCGCGTTCGACTACACGTTCGCAGCCCTCAGCCGCACGACCGACCTCGACGCCTTCGGCCAGATGGTGCTCCCGCGGGTGCGGCCGTGAGGATGTGCGATGGTTACGAGCCGCTACGGGCGCTCGTGTCACCGATAGTCGCAGTGACGACGACGTACCAGGGTCGGTCCAACGGGCTGATCGTGAACAGCGCGCTGCGCGCGTCGCTGTCTCCCGAGAAACTCCGCCTGTCGGTGATCGTGCATAAGTTCAACCACTCGCACGACATGATCTTCGGGGCCGGGGCTTTCACGGCCCACCTCCTTCGCTCCGACCAGCTCGACATCGTCGAGGCGCTAGGCATGCGCTCAGGCCGCGACGGCGACAAGCTCGCGACGCTGCCGCACGTCCGCGGGGCGCTGGGGACACCAGTGCTAAAGGAGTGCCTCGCTTACTACGAGTGTGAGGTCGTGAACGTCATGGACACAGGGGCGTCGACGTTCTTCCTTGGCGCCGCCAAAGCGTGGGGGGGCGAGGGCGCCGGCCAGGCGATGATGTCGCAGCACGTGCGGATGTCCGTCCCGCCCGAACGCCAAGCGCAGTACGATGCCGACCTGCTCGCCGGCCAGGAGTTCTCGACGCGAAAGGCCGAGGAGATCGCGCCCGTCGTGTGGCGCGGGTTCGAGTCGGGCGGTGCTTGACGGCAGTCCCGCGGCGTCCCGGTTTGGTACCTTGCGCCCTCGGCGGCGGCTGTCGTCTGGGGAGGACTCGGTGCAACACATGTCGCCCATAAACGAGGGCATCCATTCCGACGCGATGGCCTTCGCGCTAGCCGTCACGAGCTCCAGGGCTAACGACTCCGCGATCGTGGCGGCGATGGCGCTGCCCCGCGATGTGTCCGTCGAGGCGCTGCTCCTCGACGAGCTGGAGGCCATCGACAGCTACCTTCGCGCGTGGGGCACGATCGCCGACTTCAACGCCCCCGAACTCTTCGTCCGCAACAGCTCGTGCAAGCGAGTCCTCTACGTATCAGCGCCAATGTTCGTTCCGGACACCATCCCGGTGCCGCGTATCGCGCCGACGGGCATCAACACCCGCGTCCACTTTCACCACAGCGGAGACGTGCGTGACACCGTGCGGCTTGAGGCGATCTCGTCCTACAGCGTCGGTGCAGCCGACCTCCGGTTCCGCTACGCGTTGTCGATCCAGTACCTCGACGATAGCGTTGGCCTGGGGTGGCAGCTCATACGCCCGGTCGTGCTCATCGATCGGTCGCTGCTCGCGATGGTCGACGCCGCGGGCTCGGTCGCCCACGAGCGTCTCGATCGCGTGCTCGAGCTGCTCTCGCGGATCATCGCGTTCGGGTCGCACGACTACGTGCACGCGACCGTTCTGAACTGGTTCCCGCCGATCAAGAACATGCCGCCTGGCTACGCCGCAATCGTCTGCGAGCGCCCACACCCGACTGAGCTCAACGCATGGCACGCTGCGTCGCAGGCGCCCATGCCCGACGGTGTTGTGGCGGAGATGGCGACACCGGTGATCGCGCCGCTCGAGCTCTTCTCGCTGAAGGTCCACGCTGAGGTGATCGACCACCTGTGGAGTGCCGACGGGAGTGTGTCCGACGCGGTCCACGGCCTCGTCGCGGCGTTCGCGGTGGCGCTGGACGAGTTCGCCTCCGTCGCCGTCGACGAGAAGGTGAGCCAGGACGCACGCGACTACTTCTGGGTGCTCGCCTCGTGGTTCATCGTTTCCGCGTTGCCGCTCGGCTCGCCGCGGCTGGCAGAGGTAATGCAGCATGTCGAAGACGATGC
This sequence comes from Actinomycetota bacterium, assembly GCA_016179865.1. Lineage (GTDB taxonomy): Bacteria > Actinomycetota > Acidimicrobiia > IMCC26256 > JACPCJ01 > JACPCJ01. Next base: position 7,423 of record JACPCJ010000114.1, read on the forward strand.
CCGCCGGGAGCGCACGCTCCAGCACCTCGCTGACGTGCATAGCGGCATGTTCGACTTTGCTGGCCGCGTCGATCGCGACCAGGTCCCGTGGGGTGAGGAGCGTGTGCGGCTGCACGACATCGCCCACGAGTACGCAGCCGCGATCGGCGCGCCAGCGGCGCGCGAACACGTCCGGTTCCTGACGTCCCCGCGTCGTGCCGGTGGCGGGACCTGGGCCGATGCGCTCACCGGGCGGGTCCCATCCGGTGATGCAGCGCGGCTCCAAGCGCTGCTCGCCCGGGCCGCCGCGGCGCTCGACGGCGAGTTGCACCGATGCAATGAGGTGCTCACGGCGGGCCGGCAAGACCTCGAGCGGCTACGTCCGCTCGTCAACGACGCCACCATCGACCGATACCTCCGGTGGGTCACCGATTCGTTGCTGGCGGTGGTCGACGACCTCCCGTTGACCGTCGACGCCGCCACATCATCGTAAGCGGTGGTCGCGTGAACGGCGGCAGTGAGGCGTTGAAGTGCGGCGTGCGTGGTGGGGTCGTAGGCGGCGCCGTCTTGCCGGCATCGCCAGATGATGTGGCCCCAGGTGCGGGCGAGGATGCGGGATGCGTGCTGGTGGGCCTTGCCGTCGGCGCGGAGCCGGTGGTAGCGGGCTTCGGCCCATGGTTTGGCGCGCCAACCGTCACCGGCGATGTCGCAGAGGGCGTCTCGGGGCTTGTCGGCGCCATGCCGGAACGTGACTACACGGTGTCGTGCGCTGGCGCGAATGGAGGGTGCTGCGCCCGCGAGGCAGACGAAGGCTTCCGGCGTGGGGAGTCGGGCGCGACAGTCGCCCATCTCGGCGACGAGCGTTGCGGCGCGGATCGTGCCCGAGCGTGGGAGCGACGTGAGGATGTGAGCATCGGGGTGGCTGGCGAGCAACTCCGCGATGCGGTTGGCGAGCTCGGCGATCTGGGCAACGAGAGTCTTGAGCAGAGCGACGAAGGCGAGCACGACCGTGGCGCGGGTGCCGCCATCGTCGTCGACTCCGCGCGGCGCGGCAGTAAGGCCCCCGTAGAGCTCGGTTGCGGTCTTGCGGCCGCAGTAGCCGTTGGCGCGGAGCCAGGCATCCAAGCGCTTCTCGGAGAGCCACGCGGCTCGCGTGGGGAACGGGAACCGCTCGCGGAAGCGCAGGCTGGTCGGGCTGTCGAGGTCGCTGAGGAGGCCGACGGCGCCGGGGAACACGACGCGGTGATGGGTGCGGAGCTGGTTGCAGGCAGCCACGCGGGCTTCGACCAGATCCTTGCGGGCTCGAACGTGCGACCGCAGCGTCACCGTCGCCGGGGCGTCGGGCTGCAGGCTCCGCCAGCGGTGGCCGTCGGTACGCGGGCAGTCGGCCAGGACGTAGGCGTCGGAGCGGTCCGACTTGTTGCCCGCGGTCCCATAGCGCTCGCGGAGGGCTTTGACCGACCGGCTCGACACGACTACGAGCTCGAAGCCGGCGTCCATGAGAGCATCGACAACGGGGCCGTCGGGGCGTTCGATGGCGACGCGGGCGACTCGGCGGAGTCGCCGGCACAACTCGCTCAAGCCGTCGGCGGTGTGCTCGATGACGAACTCGGCGACCACGCCGCCGTCGGCGTTCACGACGTAGATGGCGTGGGCGTCGGTAGCCCCGTCCACTCCGCAGTAGCGGTCGGTGGGATCATTCAAGTCAGCCGCCTCGCTGTTGCAGCAGGGGGGAAGCACCCGGGGGTCCATGGACGTGTCTGCCGGTCGCTCACTGGTCGGCGCTCGTTGGCGCTCAGCCGTGTAGCCAGTCGGCACGTCCTGGGCCGCCGGCCCTGGCAGAACGCATGCTGGCGGTCGGACCGCAAGCGAGATTGGCGATGCACCGACGGTCACCAGGGGTGCGCCGGCAGCCTGACGGCCACCGAGAAACGGATGGTGGACCCGTGAGCGCGCCGGTGGGCGTAGCGGTGACCAACGTCGTCAACTCAATCGTCGGTGCGGCCAGCGAAGCCACGACGCGCTCGGTCGTTGTCGAAATCGCCGGCCAGGTTGTGTTGTTCGAGACCGACGATGACGGCGCTGTCGCCATCGTCGAGACGATCCTCGCACCGTACTGCCGCGTCGATTCGGTGTACGGCGGCGCGCCCGTCGAGGCCGGGTGGCATGTGACGTCGACCGCGTGTGACGCGCTCGCCGACATCATGACGTCGTTGCGCGAGCAGTTCGCCAAGGCCGGCGTCACGCCGACGCCAATCCGGCGCTGGGCCGGTGATGCCACCGCCGACAGGTTTGACACCTGGCCGTTCTCGGTCGCCCTCCACGACGATCCATTCGAAGGGATCACGATCTTCGAGGTACCAACGCGGTCAGTTCACTACCTGCGCCCCGGATCCGAGTCGGACGTGCCGCACACCGAACACGTCGTCAAGTACCCGCTCCGCGTTTCCTTGCGGGAGGCGGGGTTCGCACAGGTGCACGCTGCTGGTGTCGTATACCGTGATCGAGGGCTGCTGCTTCTGGGCCAGCGCGCAGCTGGAAAATCGACGCTTGCCATGCGCCTCATGGCAGCTGGAGCGTCGTGGGTCGGCAACGATCTCGTGTACGTGCGGCCCGCGGGTGACGGCTGCGAGATGATCGCGTTTCCCCACATGACGCGGCTTGCCGCCGGCACCATCCGCGACAACGACCGCGTCCTCGACGTGCTTGCGGCGGTGCCACGGACAGGCGACTACCTCCGATCGCCGATCTTCAACGGCGGCAAGGAGGAGTTCTACTTTCCGGTGCTGGCGAGAATGTGGGGCGACGACATCGTCTGCCGTCAGACTACGGTCGACGCTATCGTCATCCCATCGCTCGACCCGGACCGCGCCACGAGCGAGGCACTGCCCCTCCGCCCTACCGACGCGCGGGCGCGCGTCATTGAGTCGCTCCGCAATGATCCGCCGTACCCGGACTGGCTTCCGGCGCTGACCGAGGACGGCTTCGCCTCGCTCGTGGAGGACGTCGTCGCACCCATCGTCGAGTGCCTACCCCCGGCGGTCGAGCTGCGCTTCGGCGGGGCCGCGAGCGAACCGGTGGTCGCTATCGATGGGGTGCTCGACCGAATCGGCTGAGCCGCTCGGCCGGGGACGGCCGATTTCCCGGCAGAGTCGAGACCATACCGGGGGCCGCGGATGCCGAGAACTGGGCGGTGGTGGTGCTCGGGCCGGCGGGCGTGGTCTATAGAGTGCGAGGTGCTGTTCGCCATTGGCGACATGGTTGGCACGCATGCCGCGGGTTGCGAGGTACTCGCGGAGACGTGCTGCTTCTTGGCGGCAAGAGCGCTGGAAGTCGACGCCGGCAATGCACCTCGTGGCCGGGGGTCCCGGGTTCGCCGGCAACGACATCGTTTACGTGGCTGGGAGCAGGGCTCGTCGGACGGCCGCGCGCCATCAGGCTCGCGCGAGGACCGTCCAGCCGACTCCGCGACCCGCGCGAACGCGGAGCTCGCGCAAGCCCGGAGCACCCCCGGGCGTCGCCTTGACGCGAAAAGGGCAGGCGGGGGCCGAAGAGATAACGGGAGAACCGTCGGTCACCATGCCTTCTCGGGCCATACGAACCTCTCAGACCCGGAAGCGCCAAGCCGCCACGAGCGCGAAGAACACGCTGAAGAGCAGCAGGACGCCGCACGCTGCCTCCCAATTGACGTCTCCGGCACCGGGAAGCACGGCTGCGCTGTATCCCTTCATCGCCCAGTATGCGGGCGTCGCGGGCGCTACCCCCTGTGCCCAACCGGGGAGCACGTCGAGGGGAAGAAACGCCCCGCCGACAGTCCCAAACCCGACGACGGCCAAGTTCGACAGCACGTTTGCCTGCGGCAGCGTCTTGCAGATGGCCGCCGTCATGATCCCCATCGTCACGATGCAGATCGTCAAAGCCATCGATACGACGATGAGGACGCCCGGTGACTCGACGTTGAAATCGAAGAGCAAATTGGCGAGGAGGAAGAGAAGCGTGAACTGCCCGAGGGAGATGAGCACCGGTGAAACGATCTTGCCTGCCATCAACTCGATGGAGCTGCCGGTGAAAAGCCGGAGACGCTCCCACGTCCCCCACTGCCGTTCGTTGATGGTCGTGAACGTTACAAGCATGCCGGGAACGCTCTGTTCCCAGCAACGGCTCGGCCATTCGCATTCGCAGGTCGTTGCGCATGACCTCGAGGACTCGAGCCACCGCTGCGCCGACATCCGAATTGCGGCCCCCCACCCTCGTTGCCTCTGTGGCCATAGCCACCTATGCCTCCCTCATGGCGGTCGTTCCATCCAGAACCACCTCACCTGGCTCCTCGCCGTCGCCTACGAGCGCCATGAACCGATCCTCGAGCGTCGACCGTTTGACCTCAAGGGAAACGAGGTGTGTCGTGGTTGACCCGCTCAGACGCTCGAACAGTAACTGAATGACACCGACCGGCTCGGCGGTACGGAACCGAAGCTCGCCCGGTGGTGAGGGGTCGATGTGCACCTTGCTCGCCGGCAACTGAGGGGGCTCACCCGAGAACTGCACGACCACCGTAGGGTGATCTTCGTCGCCCAACTTCGCAAGTGGACCCCTGTACACGATGCTCCCGTGGGTGATCACGGCAACCTCGGCGCCGAGTTGCTCCACCTCGGGGAGATAATGGGTGCAGTAGCAGACCGCTACCCCGGCCTGGGCTGCCGCCACGACGGCGTCGAGGATGGCACGACGGGTTTGGACGTCAGCACCTGCCGTAGGCTCATCGAGGATCAGGACGCGAGGCCTGCCAATGAAGGCGACCGCCGCGTGCGCCCGGCGCTTCTCGCCACCAGAGAGCTGGCTCACCTTGCGGTCGATAAGACCGTCGAGTCGCAAGGCGACGACGACGGCGTCGATTTCCGCCCGGAGTCGGCCTCCCCGGAGGCCCGTCAAGCGGCCGAAGTGGTCGAGGTGCTGGAGGACGGTCCGCGTCGGATAGACGGCAAGTTCCTGGGGGGCATAGCCGATGTGCCGACGAACCTGACCCGGATGGCGCACGACGCTGGCGCCGTCGAGCAAGACGTCCCCCTCATCGGGGCGGAGCAGTCCGCATATCACATTGGAGAGGGTCGTCTTCCCAGCTCCGTTAGGGCCGAGGAGGGCGACAATGCTGCCGGGGGCGATCTCAAGGTCGACCCCGCGGAGCGCGTCGATCTTGCCGTATTTCTTCTTGACTGACCTCACGGAGAGCATGGCGGTCGGTCGGCCGTCCTTTCATTCCGCGGTGGCAGCTCCCGTTGGCCCGCACGAGGCCAGGAACCCTCGGGAGCGCGTCCCGCATTGATGGACCCCGTTGGTCGCTTCACTGACGAACCCGCGACGAAAAGGCAGAATGCGCTGGGTTCACCCAAACGGATCGCCGCCAGCGCCGCAAGGGTACCGGCCACTCGTTTCCCGCCGCAAGGATGACAGCATGCCCACATCCCCATGGCAGGAGACCGGGATGAACATTAGCGCGCTCGAAGCGCTGGACTTCGAGGACGAGAGCCCTGGGTCAGTGCGGTGCAGGTCCGCACGCGCGCCTGACGGTGCTGATGGGTTCACGGGTGCGGGCGGATTCCCGGGTCTGCGCTTCGCGTGGATCTCGAAGCGCAGATGTGGTGGCGTGCCCGCCGCGTTGCCGCTCGTGCCGACGTAGCCGATCACGGCGCCGGTCGCGACTGTGCCAGCCTCGGACCCCAGCGCGCTCAGGTGCGCGCCGTAGTAGTAGTGGCCGTCGTCTCCCCACAACCGGTACGCCAGGCCGCCGAGGCCGCCGAGGCCGCCGAGGCCGCCGAGGCCGCCGAGGCCGCCGAGGCCGCCGATGGCGTACTCGAGCTCCCCGCTCACCGGCGCCACGACCGGCGTCCCGGCGGCAGCGAACATGTCGACGCCCTGGTGGCGCCGGCCCCCTGATCGGGGCGCGCCCCAGGTGTCGGTGAAGCTCACCGGCCCCGCGACCGGGCACAGCATTCCCGCGACCACGCCGTCCGGTGAGTGTGCGAGCGCGTCCGCGTAGGCGAGTACCCGGTCCGCGTATTCGTCGCCCGCGTTGTACCGGGCCATCGCGGCGCGCTCGTCGGTGATCTCCCCGGCGGCACCGCACAGGTAGGCCGCCGCCGTGGCCGCGGCGTCGTCGACGTCGTGGGGGTTGGTGACGCCATCGCCGTCGCCGTCGGTCCCCCAGCGCGAGAAGGTCGGGTGGCGGAACTGCAGGGGCCCGAGCGCCTGCTCCCACGGACCCGCGAGCCCGCAGCGCCCCGACCACGCGCCGATGGGGTGGGCCTCCCGTCCGCCGCGCCCGTCGAGGGGCGCGGCGAGGATTGCTGGCGTCACCACGCCGGTCACTGGATCGGCGCTGGAGCGTCCGGCGGTGCCGTGGCGCGATTCCACCCAGCCGATGCCGGGGCACACGGCTGACCGGCGCCGCCGCGTTTCCTTGGCGGCGGTTCGTCTACTGCCCCTCGTCGTCGTTCTGGGTCTCGGCGGGCCAGGCGAGCACCGGAACGCCGTCGCGATCGCACACCGCGACCCGGGGTCCCTCGCCGACGGCCTCGGGGCCCTCGAGGACGTAGGCCTCGATGCCGGTGTTGCCGTTGTAGTCGAGGCCCAGACGGGGGCCTCCCTCGTCGATGAGCAGCCAGGCCCGCGAACGCCCGCGGGCGTCGAAAAGCTCCAGGCCGAAGCCGGGGGATGCGCCGTCGGTCTCCCCGGCGGCGATGCGCACGCGCCCCAGGGCGTCGACGAGTTCCAGACGATGGCCGCGCACGACCCCGAAGGGATGCTCCACGGTCCACCTCCATATCTTTAGCGGGGGGAGGGCAGGCCCTCCCCCCGGCCCCCTCCCAGCGCGGCCGTCGTCGCGGTGAGGTAGTCGGGCGGGCAAAGCCCGCCCTCGGGCGATGAGCCTCTCGCCGTGACGGACGCGGTGAACATCAACGACGTGCTGGACGACCACGTGGGCCTGGAGGTCGAGTGCGTTGACCGGCTCTACCTGAACGTCTACGTGCCCAATCTCCAAGTCGGCGGCCAGGTGGTCCGGTTCCTCGGCGGCCACCTGGGGAACCCGGTCCCCTCCCCGGCGCTGTTCGACAGGATCGGCAACCGCTTCCGCCGGGAAGTGAAGGCCTTCGCCGCCGGCCACGGCATCCCGATCCTGCGCCTGAAGAAGCCCGACCGCACGCGTTGGGACGACCGCAAGCTCGACCACGTCCGTCCCTACCTGGAACGGGCCGAGCGCCAGGAGCGCTTCGGCGTGGTCGCCATCGTCGCCGCCCAGGAGTTCCAGTGGGTCTTCTCGGCGACGAACCGCTCGGATCGGCCCGGGGTGGTCAACTTCGAGTTCACCAAGGCCGAGCGCCGGGTCGGCGTCTACTACTTCTACGTGCTCGATCCCGAGTTCGGCCCCGGCTTCATCAAGCTCTGCACCTACTTCCCCTACCCGGGCAAGGTCTGGCTCAACGGCCAGGAGTGGGCCAAGCGCCAGGCCGAGCGCGAGGGGATCTCGTTCACCCCGTTGGCCAACGGGTTCGCCTCCTGCGACGAGCCCGAGCGCCTCCAGGCGATCTGCGACTCCCTGTCTCCCGCCGACGTCCAGGAGTTCTTCGACCGCTGGATCACCGTCGTCCCCACCCCCTTCACCGACGCCGACCGGGCCGCCGGATACTGGTGGGAGCTCTCCATGCGCCAAGTCGAGGTGTCCCGCACCCTGGTCTTCGACGACCCCCGAAGAGCCCGGGGCTTCTTCGAGTCCCTGGTGGCCGACAACGTCGGCATCGGGCGACCCCACGAGGTGGCCGCCGTGTTCGCCCGTCGGGTGCAGCGCAACACCCCGAGCATCTTTCGCACCCGCATCTTCGGGCCGGGCACCGAGGCCAAGCTCGAGTTCCGCTACAAGCACAGCCGGGTCAAGCAATACCTGAAGGAACGGAGGGCCTTGCGCATCGAGACCGTCATCAACAAACCATCCGACATCGGGGTGCTCTCGCGCCTCTGTCACCTGCCCGAGCTGGTGGCCAAGGGGCGACAGGTCAACGATCGTCTGCTTACCATCGAGCGTGCCGGCCAGGGCTGTGCCATCGGCTCTGCGCTCTTCGAGTGCATCCACCAGCCCTACGTATGGGAGGGCCAACGAACCGGAGCCTTGCGCTTCGGGAACATACGCGCCATGGCCCTGGCCGGCGCTCTCTCGGTGTTCGTCCACGCCGTCGCCGGCTTCACCAACAAGAGCCTTCGCGGGCTGGTGGCCGGACTCCTCGGGGCGGACTACACCGCCAACCAGATGACCTACGACCTGCGTCGCCTGCGCCTCCACGGGCTCATCGCGCGGATCCCGCACAGCAACACCTACACGCTCACCCCCGACGGGCTCCGCGTCGCCGTCTTCTACACCAAGCTCCAGAACCGGCTGCTCCGCCCGCTCCTCGCCGCCGACCGACCACCGGCGCCCGTCGAGCTCCGCCGCGCCCTCGTCACGATCGACAAGACCGTCGAGAACTACGTCACCAACGCGCGCCTCGGCAGGGCCGCGTAAAACTTGCCGAGATGTTCAAGATCTCAGCCCCCAAGAAGTCGTAGAGAAGAGGAGCGCTCTGTGTCCGTTCGCACCGTCGTTCTCGTCGACGGCGAGCACTATCCACCGGTCGTACGTGCCGCGATCGACGACCTCCGCGCCCGGGGACACGACGTGGTGGCGGCGGTCGTGCTCGGCGGAACCGAGAAGCTCCGGCTCGGCGACCACCCCGACTATGGCGTCGCCGAGCTGGTGACCGACTCCGATCAGATAACCGCGCTGCGGCGAGCGATCGAGGACTTCCAGCCCGAGCTGGTGGTCGACGCCTCCTGCAGTCCGGTGGTCGACTCCCGCTCGCGGATGCTTTTGGCGTCGCACGCGTTGGCGCGGGGAGTCGCATATGCGGGCGCCGACTTCCGCTTCGACCCCCCGCCGCGACCCCGCCTCGTGACCAAGCCGAGCGTCGCGGTCGTGGCGACGGCGAAGCGCAGCGGCAAGACCGCCCTGGCCGGGCACCTCGCCCGCGTCATGAGTGGCCAGGCTCGGCCCCCCGTCATCGTGGCCATGGGCCGGGGTGGGCCCGAGGAGCCGGAGCTGATCGAGGTCGGCCACGACCTCACCCCCGAAGCGCTGTTGCGGCTGGCCGAGGACGGACGCCACGCCGCCAGCGACCATTTCGAGGACGCGCTCATGGCGCGAGTGGCGACCATTGGAACCCGCCGCACCGGCGGAGGATTGGCCGGCGCCCCGCTCCACAGCACGTTCGACCGCGGCGTCGAGATCGCCAACCAGCGCCCGGAGGGGATCGTCATCCTCGAGGGTTCCGGTGCCGCCGTTCCGCCCGTACACGCCGACGCGACGATCTGCGTCATCCCGGCCGACGCCGATCCCGAGATCGTGACCGGCTACCTGGGCCCGTACACGTTGTTGCTGGCCGACCTCGTCGTCGTTACACTGGCCGATGAGCCGCTCGACCGGGCGGCGAAGGCTCTCGAAGATCGCATCCGGGAGCTGGTTCCGGGAACGCCCCTCGTCCGTACGACGTTCCGGCCGTATCCCCTCGAACCGATTTCCGGATCGTCCATCTTCTTCGCCACCACGGCACCCCCAGAGGTCGCCGGGATGCTGGCGGCCCACCTGGAATCCGAGCATGGCGCTCGGGTCGTGGGGTGGAGCACCAACCTTGCCGACCGAACGCTCCTGGTCGAGGACCTCAAGGCAGCCGAAGGCGCCGGAGTCCTGGTCACGGAGCTGAAGGCGGCGGCGGTCGACGTCGCCACTCGCGTGGCGGCTGAGGCGGGGATGGACGTGGTTTATTGCGACAACCGGCCAGTGGTCACGAGTGGGGGAGCACCCGTCGACGACGGTTCGTTCGACGAGCACTTGCTCGGGGTCGTCGACCTGGCCGTCCAACGATTTGAACCCACCCCGCCACGAGGCTCCTAGGACACCGAAACCGAGAACGATGCCGATCTCCAAACACATCGTCATTTCCGACAAGGAAGGCGCTCTGCCCTTCTCCAAGGGTCTGATGGCTTCGTCGCTGATGGCCACCGGGCTCCCCCCGGCGCGGGCCTTCCACGTCGCCGAGCTCATCGAGGGCCGCCTCCTCGAGCAGGGCGTTTCGGAGATCACCCGGCGCGAGCTGACCGACCTGGCCGAGCGAACCCTGGCCGACGAGGAGGGCGAGCGCACCGCCCAGAGCTACCTGCGTTGGCAGGCGATCACCCGACTCGAGCGGCCACTCGTGGTGTTGCTCGGCGGCGCGACGGGGGTGGGGAAGTCGACCCTCGCCACCCAGCTCGCCGCCCGACTGGGCATCACCCGGGTGATTCCCACCGACGCCATCCGCGAGGTCATGCGGTCCATGCTCTCTTCCGACCTCGTGCCCGCGCTCCACAGTTCGAGCTTCGACGCCGACCGCGTCGTTCGTCAGCCGCTGCCGGTGAGGGAATCCGACCCGCTCCTGGTCGGGTTTCGTGAGCAGGCGCTGGCGGTCGCAGTCGGCATCCGGGCCCTGGCCCGACGAGCGGTGCTGGAGCGGACGCACCTCATCGTCGAGGGCGTGCACGCCCTTCCCAACGCCCTTGACCGGGAGGAGTTCGCCAGCTCCGCCGTCGTCGTTCCGTTGGTCGTCACGGTCGACGACGAAGACCTGCATCGTTCGCACTTCGTGTCCCGGGCCGCCGAGGCCGGGGGGAGGAACGTCACCCGGTACTTTGAATACTTCGCACACATCCGTCGCATCCAGGACTACCTGAGGGCGATCGCGGCCGAGCACGGCACGCCGATCGTCGCCAGCTACAGCCTCGACACGACCCTCGCGCAGGTGAGCGAGCTGGTCGTGGAGCAGGCGGCACGTCAGATCCCATTGGAAGAACACGAGTCGTTTGACCGTGGCCTCGCGCTGCGGGAGACGAGCACAGAGAGCGTGCGCCGGTAGGCGGCACGCTCCAGAAAATGGGCGGAGTCTGGGCTGGCGAAGCCTGCCCAGGAAGCCGTTCGCAGGAGCAAGCTGATGTACCGGCTGAGCCGAATAGGGAGTAGCCAATGACCCCGGAAGACACTGAAGAGCGAGCGGCGCTCGAGACCAAAGAGCGCACGGAGCTTCAGGAGATCGCCGACGCCGTCGGCGCCAAGGTCACGTCGCGCATGAAGAAGTCGGAGATCGTCGACGCCATCATCGATCAGGCGAACGGCGGTTCCGGCCATGACCGCGCGACGGCCTCGACGGCGGCCGACCGCGTCGTCACCGACACGGCGTCGCCCAACCACCGGCCGTCCAACCGCCACACGACCGCCCACGAAGCGGCCGATGACGACACCGCGGACCGGGACGCGGAAGGCGGGTCCGGCGACGACGCCGACGACGCCGACGACGACGACGGCGATGGCCGTGGCGGCGACGGCCGTTCTGGCGGCGACGGCCGTGGTGGTGAGCGGGGCGGCGGCGACGGCGGGGCTCGGGGATTCGACGACGGATCTGGGCAGGCGGGAAACCGGCGCCGACGCCGGCGTGGCCGCGGCCGGGGTCCTGGGGGAGGCGTCGAGGAGCCGGCGGGCGAGCCCGTCGAGTGCGAGGGGATCCTCGAGATCCGTGAAGAGGGCTACGGGTTCCTGCGCACCACCGGCCTTCTGCCGGGCAAGCACGACGTCTATGTGTCGGCGTCGCAGGTCCGGAAGTTCGGTCTCCGCAAGGGCGACATGCTGAAGGGTGCGCACCGTCCGCCCACGAGCAGCGAGAAGTATCCCGCCCTCATGCGGATCGACGCCATCAACGACATGGACCCCGAGGCGGCGAAGGACCGCCCGAAGTTCGGAGACCTCACGCCGCTGTTTCCCGACCAGAACCTCCACATGGAGCTGCCCGGCCAGCCCGACGACGTGACGGGCCGGATCATCGACCTGATTTCGCCGATCGGGAAGGGGCAGCGGGGGATGATCGTGTCGCCGCCGAAGGCGGGGAAGACCACGATCATGAAACACATGGTCACCGCCATCGAGACCAACAACCCCGAGGTCGACCTCATCGTGCTCCTCGTCGACGAGCGGCCGGAGGAGGTCACCGATTTCCGTCGGCACGTGAAGAACGGCAACGTCTACGCCAGCACTTTCGACCGCCCACCCGAAGAGCACACGGCGGTCGCCGAGTTGACCCTCGAGCGGGCGAAGCGCCTGGTCGAGATGGGCCACGACGTCGTGATCCTGCTCGACGGCATCACGCGCATCGCCCGGGCCTACAACCTGGCCGCGCCGGCGTCGGGCCGGATCCTCTCGGGCGGTGTCGACTCCGCTGCGCTGTACCCGCCGAAGTACTTCTTTGGTGCCGCGCGCAACTGCGAGGAGGGGGGGTCGATCACGATCATCGCCACGGCCCTCGTCGAGACCGGGAGCCGGATGGACGAGGTGATCTTCGAAGAGTTCAAGGCCACCGGGAACATGGAGGTGCGGCTCGACCGCTCGCTCGCCGACCGTCGGATCTACCCCGCCATCGACGTCGACCAGTCGAGCACCCGGCACGAGGAACTGCTCTTCGACCGTGTGCAGCTCAACCAGGTTTGGAAGCTGCGGCGGGTTCTGGGAGCGTTGGAAGATGGTGCCGGCCTCGAGCTCCTCATGGACAAGATCAAGACGACCAAGAACAACGAGGAGTTCCTCGAGGAGATCGCCAAGGCACCCACGGCCGTATAGTCACGACCTCTTCTTGACGGCAGGAAGCGAACCATGAAGACCGACATCCATCCCGACTACATCGAGTGCCGAGTCACGTGCTCGTGCGGCAACCAGTTCGTCACGCGGGCGACGGTTGCCGAGCTTCGTGTCGAGCTGTGTGCCGAGTGCCACCCCTTCTACACGGGCAAGCAGAAGTTGGTTGACACCGGCGGCCGCGTCGAGCGTTTCCAGCGCCGCTATTCCCAGGCCCAAGCGGGTCCTCAGAGCGGGCAACGGGTCGAGGGCGCTGGTGCCGCCGAGGCGACGACCGAAGGTGAGGAGGCAGCGGCGAAGCCAAAGCGCAAGAAGCGCGCCCCCGAGGCTCCGAAGCGCAAGCCACCCGTTGCGATCAAGGGCGGCCCCCGCCCCAAGATCGAGCGCCGCCCGCCGCGCGACGACGACCGCCGCGACCGGGGTCGAGACCGTCCTCGCAGGCGCGATCAGGAGACCGAGCCCACCCCCGAGGCCCCGGCGGCCGAAGCGCCCGCCGGCGAAGCACCTGCCAACGAGGAACCCGAGGCTTCCTAGTCGGCGAGGGAGTCACTCGACCCGACCGGCCGCAGAGCTGGCGGGTCCACCCCCTCGGCACGGCGCCATGCAATATTTCGGCGTTGGCGTTCCTGGAATCCTGACCGGGAGGGGGCCATGCAGCACACCACCAGCCAGAAGCTGCTCGCCGAGTTCGTGGGGACGTTCGCGCTGATCTTCATTGGCGTGGGCTCCATCGTGGCCGTGGGCGCCGAGCTCGGCGGCCTCGACGGCGGAGGGCTCACGACGATTGCCCTGGCCCACGGGCTCGCCATCGGCACCATGGTGTCGGCGCTCGGTCACGTATCCGGCGCTCACTTCAATCCCGCCGTCACGATCAGCGCGTTCGTGACGGGCAAGATCGATCTGAAGGACGGCGGCTTCTACATCCTCGCCCAGCTCGCCGGGGGCGCGGCGGCGGCGGGTGTGCTCCGAGCGGCCATCCCCGCCACGCTGCGGGAGACGGTGAACAGCGGGATCCCCGGAGTCGGCGAGAACTTCGGGCTCTCGACCGGCCAGGCCGTGCTCATCGAGGCCGTCCTCACCTTCTTTCTCGTCTGGGTGATCTTCGCCACCGCCGTCGATTCCGAGGGGGCGTTCTCCAAGATCGCCGGCTTGGCCATCGGGTTCACCATCACCATGGACATCATGATGGGCGGCCCCCTCACCGGCGCAGCCATGAATCCGGCCCGCGCGTTCGGCCCCGCGCTCGTCGAAGGTTTCTGGGACAACCACTGGGTGTACTGGGTGGGTCCCGTCGCCGGCGGCATCGTGGCGGGCGTGCTCTATGACCTGGTGATCCTCCGTCCTCGCGAGGAGCGCTCGGCGGTCGAATCGTCCGCGTAGCCCTCCGCGGGCCCAGCACTACCCTGGGCGCGCCATGTTCGAACGACTCGAGGCACTGGAACGCGAGTTCGACGACCTCGAAGCGCGCCTCCAAGACGTCTACGCCTCGGGTGATCAGCACGCCATCCGCGACGCCGGCCGCCGCCACGCCGAGCTGAAGCCCATCGTCGACGCCTTTCGCGAATACCGGGAGGCGTCGTCGAACCTCGAGGTGTCCCGCGAGCTGCTGCGCGAAGCCGGCGAGGCCGATCGTGAGTACCTCCGGCGGGAGATCAGCGACGCCGAGACGCGGCTGGCCGAACTCGAGGCCGACCTGAAGCTCCTGCTCCTGCCGAAGGATCCCAACGACGAGCGCAATGTCATCGTCGAGATTCGGGGCGCCGAGGGGGGCGACGAGGCCAACCTGTTCGCCGGTGACCTCTTCGGCATGTACGAGCGCTACGCCGACCGCAACGGCTGGCGGATCGAAGTGCTCACGAGTCATGCGTCCGACATGGGCGGTTTCAAGGAGATCACCTTCACCGTGAAGGGCGACCGGGTGTGGTCGCGCCTGAAGCACGAAGCGGGGCCGCACCGCGTCCAGCGCGTTCCGGTCACCGAGAGCCAGGGGCGCATTCACACGTCGTCGGCCACGGTGGCCGTGCTTCCCGAGGCCGACGAGGTCGACGTGGCGATCGACCCCAACGACCTCCAGATCGACGTCTTCCGATCCTCGGGCCCGGGCGGCCAGTCGGTGAACACCACCGACTCGGCGGTCCGGATCACCCACTCGCCGACGGGGCTGGTCGTGAGCTGCCAGGACGAGAAGAGCCAGCTTCAGAACAAGGAGAAGGCGCTGCGCATCCTGCGGTCCCGCCTCCTCCAGATCGAGCAGGAGCGGGTGGCAGCCGAGCGATCCGAGGCCAAGCGGAGCCAGCTCGGGCGGGGTGGCCGAGCCGACAAGATTCGCACCTACAACTTCAAGGAGAACCGCGTCACCGACCACCGCATCGGCCTGACCCTCCACCGTCTTGCTGAGATTCTCGACGGCGATCTCGACGACATCGTCGACGCTCTGTCTGCTGCCCAGCGGGCGGAGCAGCTCGCAGGGTCGGCGGCATGATGCCGGACATCGAGCTCACCCCCGGCGTCTACACGTGGGGCGCGCTGTCGACTCACGCCCGTGCCGTCCTGGCTGAGACGCCGGTGGAGAGTCCCGACGCCGAGGCGCGCTGGCTCATCGAGCGGGCGGCCGGGGGTCGCCCTGACGGCGCCGCCACGGCGCCCGCCTACGCCGTCGGGCACGTGATCGACATGCTCGAACGGCGTCTGGCCGGCGAGCCGCTTCAGCACGTGCTGGGTCGCTGGGCGTTCCGGCGACTGGAGCTGGTGGTCGACCACCGCGCCTTGATCCCTCGGGTCGAGACCGAGGTCGTGGCCGAAGTGGCCCTCGAAGAGGCTGTCCGTCAGGGCGCACCTCGACGGGCGGCCGATGGGACGGGCGGCCGCGCCGCCGGCGAGTTCCTCGTCGCCGATCTCGGCACGGGGAGCGGAGTGCTGGCCCTGGCCTTGGTCGACGAGCTTCCGACGGTGGAGGTGTGGGCGACCGACGTGAGTTCCGACGCCATGGCCGTTGCGCGCGCGAACCTTGCCGCCGTGGGTCTGGCAGCTGGGCGGGTTCGCCTCGCGCAGGGATCGTGGTTCGACGCTCTGCCCGACGATCTCCGGGGCCGCTTGCAGGTGATCGTCTCGAACCCGCCCTACGTGGGTGCCGACGAGTTCGACGAGCTGCCGCCCGAGGTTCGCGACCACGAGCCGCGAGAGGCGCTCGTCGGAGGCCCCACCGGCATCGAGGCCCTCGAGGAAATCGTCGTTGGGGCGCCGCCGTGGTTGGCGCCGGATGGGGCGCTGGTGTGTGAGCTGGCCCCGGCGCAGGCGACCCGGGCCGTCAAGCTCGCCGTCGCCGCCGGCTTCGCCGAAGCTGAGGTCCGCCCCGACCTGGCCGGGCGCGACCGGGTTCTCGTCGCCCGCCGCCCCCAGGGCCCGAGCGGCAACCCTGCGGGTTGCCGCGGGGCGCCCGTTACCGGGCTCGCTCGCGCTCGCCCTTCGAGCGGACAAGACGCCGACGGAGGCGAGGAGTGACCGAGATCCTCCGCGTTGACGACCTCGACGCCGCCATCGAGCTGGCGGCGGAGAAGCTCGACGCCGGCCTCCCGGTCGGGCTTCCGACCGACACCGTGTATGTGCTCGCCGGCGACCCCACCGACCCGGGGGTCACCGATCGCCTGTTCCAACTCAAGCATCGTTCGCGGTCGCACGACCTCTCGGTGTTGGTTGGTTCCATCGACCAGGCCCTCGAGGTGACGACGGCGCTCCCCAGCGCCGCCAAGATGCTCATGGAACGGTTCTGGCCGGGGGCACTCACGCTCGTCCTGCCGCGAGATCCCGACGAGGAGTTCGACCTCGGGGAGGACGAGCTCACCATCGGCGTACGCATGCCCGACCATCAGGTGCCGCTTGCCCTATGCCAGGAGGTCGGCCCGCTGGCCGCCACCCCCGCCGGCGTGCAGGGCGAGGCCGTCTTCGAGACGGCCCAGCAGATCGCCGACGAATTCGGCGCCTGGGTTCCGCTGGTGCTTGACGCCGGAAGGTGCGTCGGCGAGCAGGCCACCGTCGTCGACGCCACGGGCGAGGAGCCGCGCCTCCTGCGCGCCGGCCCCATTTCGTGGGCGGCGATCGAGGGTGCGTTGTAGGTGGGCGCCGAGGCCTTCGACGTCGACGCCTTTGTGGCGCGGTTCCAAGAGCGAGCCGAACGGATCAGGGAGCGGGCCATCCCACCCGTGGCCGGCGCCGAACGCCAGCGCTTCATTGAGCAGGCCCAGGTCGATTATCAGGACTTCGCCATCGTCGGCGACGCCGACGCCGTCCTCGAAGACGGCGTCCTCGTACTCCGGATCGACCTCAGACCGAAGTCCTAAAGGTCATGAACCGGGGCTGAGACCGGGGTTCGTGACCTCTAGGACATTGCGGCCGGTGGCCGAGCAGAGCTTGACCACGCGCCCTTCCCAGGGCTCGGCGACCATCGCGGCGGTGACGTCCGGATCTTC
The DNA here is from genome assembly GCA_016179865.1 of Actinomycetota bacterium. GTDB lineage: Bacteria > Actinomycetota > Acidimicrobiia > IMCC26256 > JACPCJ01 > JACPCJ01. Next base: position 24,601 of record JACPCJ010000114.1, read on the forward strand.
GGACACGGCGAGGGCGCGCCGGCCGTCGTCGGTGAGGCCCGTGACCGTCGCTCGTTTCGGCACCCCCTCGCGTTCGTACACCACGGCGGTCGCTTCGATGGTGACGGGGCCGTCGTGCTCGCCGGCCGGGGTGCGGCGCGGAAGGGCGTCGAGCGCCGACTGGCACGCTTCCGGATCGACGCGGACGAACCCTCCGTCGGGAGGGCGGGTCGAGAGGACGGTGGCGGCGTGCTTCGTGAGGTACCAGCCGACCCCCGTGACCATGCCCGGCGTGCCGGGGTGGGCGCGGCAGGCGGTGACCGCTTCGCAAAGGGAGTGGGTCACGTAGTTGTTTCCCGGCCCTCCGAAAAAGGCCAGTCCGCCGGTCAGGGTGAGTGGCCGCTCGTCGGCGGGGGTGATGCCGAGGGCGTCCATCGCCACTTCCACGGCCGACGGGAAGCACGAGTAGAGGTCGAAGCGGGCCACGTCGTCGACCGTGAGCCCTGCTGCGCCCAGGACCCGCCGGCCGGTCTCACGGATGGCGGGCGATTCGGCCAGCGACCACCGCTCGCTGAGGAAGAAGTGGTCGTGGGCGTCGGCACCCGCCAGCGGGAAGACCAGCCGTTCGTCGGGAACCCCGGCGGCGCGTGCGGCCTCGAGGCTGGTGACGACGACGGCCGCCGCCATGTCGACGCTGAGATTGGCGCACATGCGCTTTGTGTACGGGAAGGTCACCACGCGGTTGTCGGCGGACGGAGTGACGATGTCGTCGGCCGAAAAGCGGTCGCGGACCCAGGCCCGCGGGTTGGAGGACGCAGCTGCTGAGAAGCGCGCCCAGAGAGCTCCGATCGCCCGCTGGTGGTCGTCGATGCCGCGGCCCAACCGGGCGCGCACGGCGGTCTCGAAGAGCGGGTAGATCTCGATCGGGATGGCGGCGCCGTGGCGGTTTTCGTCGTCGGTCGTTCCCGGGCGGGCGTCGCCGACCTCATTGCGGCACTCGGGCAGGTCGGAGCGTTCCCAGGGGAGGTCCACGCCCTCGCGGCGGGCTCGGAAGCGGCTGTGCATGGACTCCGCGCCTGCGATCACGGCCACGTCGAGTTCGCCACGCTGGATGGCAGCACCGGCCTCGTGCAGCAGGAGGAGCGGCGAGTTCCCGCCCACGAGCGCCCGGAAGCTCGTGGCGCCCGTGATGCCGAGCCGCTGGAGGAGCAGGGCGCCGGGATCGGGGTAGCGGCGCGACAACGGTTGGGGGATGTAGACGGCCTGCACCTGATCCAAGAGATTGCGGCCGGCGGACGCGTTCCTGACCGCGGCGCGAACGGCGTCGCCCATGAGGTCAACGGGGTCTCGAGCCGCGGCGAGATCGGCGACCTCGGACGGGGACACGGTGAGTTGACCCACGCCGACGATCACCGGGGTGCGGGGGTCGGTCATCCTCGGGTTCCTTCCACGGCGTTCTCGGGCCCGTCGCTGCCGGGGGCGGCGTCGGCGCAGATCGATCGGTACTCGCACGTACGGCAGACGGCGGGTTCGCCCACGCCTCGAAACTCACGCTCCGCCCGGATCGATTCTGCCGCCCGTCGAAGCTCCTCCTCGATCTCGTCGATCTCGTCGGGCTCGGGATCCCAGGGAGACGGGTCGTCGGCGATCTCCGGAGCCAGGAACTCGTAGCGGAGGCGCAGGCGCAGGCCCAGGGCCCGCGCCCGGGCGTCGAGGAGCCAGGCTTGCGCCCGCGCCCGTACGTCGCGCGACAGGTCTTCGACGACGCCGGCGCCGGTCTTGTAGTCGCGGGCGTCGAGGATGCCGTCGTGCACCCATAGCGCGTCGATGGAAGCCGACACGGTGAACAGTGGGGGCGGGGAGCGGTGGAACCGCCCGAGCGGGACCTCGCCGCCCTCGTAGCGAGCGTCGCCCACCGGGCAGCGACGGGCGTGGCGGGTGATGAAGCCTCGGAGCCGCTCGTCGTCGCCGTGGGCGTACGACGCCACCATGCGTTCCACCACGTTCGCGTCGCGACACGACCCCTCGCGGTGGAGGTGGTTCAGGACGGCGTGGATGCGGCTTCCCTCCGCGCTCCAGGGGCCGGCGTCGACGCCGGGGAGCTGGACGAGGTTGCGCAGCAGGTAGAGGCGGCGGCAGCGGGCCCAGCGCCACACGGTGGTGGGGCTCAGCGGAACGATCGAGCCGTGCAGCTTTGCCGGGAGGGTGGTCATCGGAAGGCGGGTCATCGGAAGGCCGGACAGCCGGGGACGTACGGGCAGGCCGTGCAGTGGTCACCGGCGATCGCCTCGGCCCGGCGGGTTCGGCCGGTGATCGTTGCGATCCGTTGCTCGTAAAGGTCCACGAGCTGAGCCCGGGCCGGCGCCGGGACCGTGGACTCGACCACGCGCCCGCCGACCAGGTCGGCGAGACGGATGCGCAGCGCGCGGTCGCCCACCCAGCGGGAGAGGCGCAGGACGGCCAGCAGGATGGTCATGTTGTCGGCGGGCTCGGCGAACATCGGGCGGCCCCACAGCTCGAACTGACGCAGCTCCGGCTCTCCGTCGGGGCCCTCGCACGCCAGGTCGATCCAGCCTCCGACGAGCACGCCTTGGCGTTCGACGGGACGGTCGAAGTCGTCGTGGTCGATGGCCCGCACGGGTTCGTCGCCGAAGATGGCGAGGTAGTGGTCGATCGCTCGGCGCTGGACCGCCTGCTCCTCTGGGAGCAGTTCGGTGCGGACGTGGAACGACGCCGGGTTCGGGGGGCCGAGCTCGGCGTGGGCGGCCCGGGCGTCCTCGATGAGGGCGTCGCGCACCCGCCCCCGGAGGAAGGCCCCGCCGTCGCCCTTCTGGTTCTGGAAGGCCAGCCGCAGGCGGCGCGGGCACAGGTCTTCGGCGCGCTCGATGAGGTAGGGCGTGACCTTCGGGAGGGCCGGGGCCTCGGTCACCGGCGCGGCGCGGCGCGGAGGTAGTTGGCGGCGACGGCGACGGCGCCAACGGCACCCAAGACGCCGGCCAGCCGGGTGCGGCGGGGGAGGCGCGTCCACGCCACGACGGCTGCCACGGCGTCGGCGCCGTCGACGGCGGCGTTCAGCTCGATCACGCGGCGCGACGGCTCGTCCTCTTCCAGCTCGTGGAGCGTGACCATGCCCAGCGCGACCTCCCGCGACGCCCAGAGGCGCACGAGGAAGCTCGTGCTGCGCGACGCCGCGCCGCGGCCGAAGAGAAGCCGCGTCAGGGCACGGGTCGTCCATGGGCCGGGATTGTGCCGCGCATTCCACCCCGGGGCCAGGCATACCCCTCGGTAAACTCGCCGATGTGCGGATCGTCGTTGGAGCTGACCACGGAGGGTTTCGCCTCAAGGAGGAACTCGTGCAGTTCCTCAAGGAGGCCGGATACGAGGTCGACGACCGCGGCACCCATTCCGAGGAGTCGGTTGATTACCCGGACATCGCCGTCGAGGTGGCGCAGGCCATCGCCAACGGCGACGCGGATCGCGGAGTGCTCGTCTGCGGGACGGGCATCGGCCAGTCCATCGTGGCCAACAAGGTTGCCGGCGTGCGGGCGGCGCTCGTTCACGACGTGACCGTTGCCCGGTTGGCGCGCGAGCACAACAACGCCAACGTGATGTGTCTCGGAGCGCGGGTGACCGGTCCCGAGGTGGCGAAGGAGGCGCTCACCACCTTCCTCGGAACCGAGTGGGACGGGTCGGGCCGGCACCTGCGGAGGGTGGAGAAGATTGTGCAAATCGACCAGGAGCGACCGGAGCAGGAGCGGGACACATGACGGATCTCTTTGACGCCCTGGTGGCGACGGACCCGGAAATCGCCGACGTCATCCGGCGCGAGATCGAGCGGCAGAACACCACCATCCAGCTCATCGCTTCGGAGAACTTCACCTCGCCGGCCGTCCTCGCCGCCAGCGGGTCGGTGCTGACCAACAAGTACTCCGAGGGCTATCCGGGGAAGCGTTACTACGGCGGCAACGTCGTGGTCGACGAAGCCGAGGAGCTGGCCCGGCGGCGCTGCCTCGAGTTGTTCGGCGGCGACCACGCCAACGTGCAGCCCCACGCCGGGGCCAACGCCAACCTCGCCGCCTACATGGCGGTGCTCGACCCCGGTGACAAGGTCATGGGCATGCGCCTCGACCAGGGAGGCCACCTCACCCACGGTTCGCCGGTCAACGCCACGGGGCGCCTCTACAACTTCGTGGCCTACGGGGTGGACCCCGAGAGTGAGGTGCTTGACTACGACGCTGTCCTCGACGTCGCCGTGGCCGAGCGTCCGAAGGCCATCGTGTGCGGGTACACGGCCTACCCGCGGCTCATCGACTTCGAGGCCTTCCGGTCCATCGCCGACGAGGTCGGGGCGATTCTCATCGCCGACATCGCTCACATCGCCGGACTGGTGGCCGGCGATGCCCACGCGTCACCGGTGGGACTGGCCGACATCGTGACCTTCACGACGCACAAGACGCTGCGGGGGCCTCGCGGCGCCGCCATCGTCTGCAAGGCCGAGTATGCGCAGGCCATCGACAAGGCGGTCTTCCCCGGGCTCCAGGGGGGGCCGTTGATGCACGTGATCGCCGCCAAGGCGGTGGCGTTCAAGGAAGCGGCGGCGCCCGAGTTCTCGGAATACGCGCACGCCATTGTGCGCAATGCCGTTGCGTTGGCCGCGGCCCTGGGCGAGGAGGGGTTCCGGGTCGTCTCGGGTGGCACTGAGAACCACCTGATGCTGGTCGACCTCCGGCCCTTCGGGATCACGGGCAAGGTGGCCCAGGAATCGCTCGACGCCGCCGGCATCACATGCAACAAGAACACCATCCCCAACGACCCCGAGTCGCCCTTTGTCACGAGCGGCCTTCGCCTGGGGACAGCGGCGGTGACCACGGCGGGGATGGGCGAGCCGGAGATGGCGACCATCGCCTCCTTGATGGGCCGGGTGGTCCAGGCGCCGGACGATGAGTCGGTCCGCGCCGAGGTCCGCGAGGCCGCGGCCACCCTCTGCTCGAAGTTCACCCCGTACCCGGACCTCTAGGGGGGCCACCTGCCTTCAGCCGTTCTCGAGCAAGTTCTCCACCTCCCAGGGGGAGGACTTGCTCGAGAACGGATGCGGGGGCGTCGCGCGCGCGAGGCTGGTGGGCCGATGGGTGGCTACGCCGTGGTCTTCGCCGTGGCCGCTGGAACGACGTGGCTCCTCACGCCCCTCGTCCGGCGGGCCGCCATTCGCATGGGCGCGGTCATCCCACCCGACCCTCGCCACGTCCACGAGCGGCCCATGCCCACCCTCGGAGGCGCCGCCATGCTCGGCGGCTTCCTCGCCGCCATAACGGTGGCCTCGTTCATCCCGCAGTTCGACGAGATGTTCGGCGCCAGCTCCGAGCCCCTCGGGGTGGTGCTGGCTGCCGGCGTCATCTTCGTGGTCGGCTCGCTCGACGACCTCCGGGACGTGTCGCCGCCGGCCAAGCTCGCCGGCCAAGTTCTGGCCGCGAGCCTGCTGTATCTCATGGGCGTGACCATGTTCTTCTTCCGGGTGCCCTTCGCCGACTTCGTCGTCCTGTCGGCCGACTGGGCACCGCTCGTGACCGTGGCCTGGGTGGCGGTCATGGTTAACGCCGTCAACCTCATCGACGGCCTCGACGGCCTCGCGGCCGGAATCGTTGCCATCGCCGGGTTGGCGCTCTTCATCTACGCCGACCGTTTGTTCGACGCCGGGCTGCTGCGGGGATCCAACGTCGGGCCCCTCATCGCCATCGTCGCCGTGGGGATCTGCGTGGGATTCCTTCCCTACAACTTCCACCCCGCCAAGATCATCATGGGCGACGCCGGAGCGCTGCTCCTGGGCCTGCTCATGGCCTCGACCACGATCGTCGTCGGAGGCCGGACCGCCGACCAGTTCTCGGGGCAGACGTACTTCTTCTTCGCCCCCCTCTTCATCCCATTCCTCATCCTCGGCGTGCCCATCCTCGACACCGCCTTCGCCGTGTTTCGTCGCGCCGCCCGGCGGAGGTCGTTCGCGGTCGCCGACAAGGACCACCTCCACCACCGGCTGATGCGTCTCGGTCACGGGCATCGCCGCTCGGTCATGATCCTGTGGGGGTGGACGGTTGTGCTGTCGGCGCTCGTGCTGCTGCCGACGCTGACGAACGAGGGCAATGCCATCGTGTTGCCCGGTATCGCCGCGCTCGGGCTCGGCTTGTACGTCGTCATGCACCCCGAAGTCCGTCGGGAGCGCGTACGTGGGCGCGTGGAGGCCGGGGCTGAGGACGCCCTCGCCGCTCCGGACGGCGAGGAGGGGAATGGGGGCGAGGACGGGGCGGGAGCGGCGGTGGTCGACTTGGAGTCGCGCCGGCGGGCCTGAACACGGCGCCCCGAGGCGGAATGGGTCGGCTCAGGCGACCTCGCCTGCCGCGGGCATGAGCGATTTGACGTCTGCGGCGGGCCACCCGTAGGTTGTGCATTGTTTCACAAGCGGGTATCCGCAATGGTGCGGAAGCCGTCGAAAGGGCGCTGCGGAGTGGAGTTCGACGAACGGCGGGCCATCTGGAAGGGCTTCGGTGACGGACTCTCCCAGGCCTTCGAGATGGCCGTTGTGCCGGTCCTCTTCGCCCTCGTCGGGCTGGTCATCGACGACCGACTCGGCCTGACGCCGGTCGTCACCGTCACCCTGGCCATGGTTGGCCTGATCGGCGTATTCGCCCGTGCCTACTACTGGTACCAGGCGGAGGCCGAGCGAGCAGACGAAGGGAAGCCGTGGGCACGCCGGGCGTAGCGTCGCACGCGGTCCAGGCTTCTCCCCGGGCGGTCGGTCCGCCCGACGTCGAAGTCGGCATCGCCCGGAGCATCGCCCGCCACGGTCTGGTTGCGGCGCCGGCCTTCGTGCTCGCCGCCCTTGTGTGGCGAGGGCTCGACGGCGCGTGGAGCGCCGGCCTTGGTCTCGCCTTGGTGGTGGCGAACGTCGTGGCGGCGGCTCGGCTCGCTCGCTGGGCGGCCCGAATCTCGCCCGGTGCCCTCTACGCCGCCACCCTCGGGGGCTACGTCGCCCGCCTGGCGGTGATCACCGGGTTCGTCCTGCTCGTCCGTCACTGGGTGGACGTCGTCGCCCTTGGCATATCCATCGTTGTCGCGCAGCTCACGCTCCTGGCCTGGGAGGTCCGTTCGGTGAGCCAGTCTCCTCCGGTGCCGGCCCCATGACCCCGTCGATCCTGGGGGCCCTCGAATTCCCGCCCATCAGTCACCTGCTGGAGTGGCCGGAGTTCCTCTTCGAAGACACCCTCTTCGGGATCAACAAGGCGGTGCTGCTGACCCTCATCGGCGCCATGATGGTCCTCGGATTCTTCATGGCCGCGGGCCGCCGGCGGGAACTGGTGCCAACCGGCATGCAGAACGCCGGCGAGATGGCCATCGAGTTCATCGAGCAGGACATCGTCGTCAATGTCATGGGTCCGGAGGCGCGCCACTGGACACCGTTCATGGCTTCGATCTTCTTCTTCATCTTGTTCCTGAACATCTTCGGGATCATCCCGCTCGTGCAGTTCCCGGTGCCCTCGCGCATGGCAATCCCGATGTTCCTGGCCCTCCAGACCTGGGTCCTGATGCTGGTGGTCGGGTTCAAGCACCAGGGTTTCAAGTTCCTGCCCAACACGCTCTTCCCCCCCGGCGTCCCCGGCGCGCTCAAGCCCCTGCTGGCCTTCATCGAGCTGCTCTCGGTCTTCATCCTGCGCCCCTTCACCCTCATGGTCCGGCTCTTCGCCAACCTCATGGCCGGCCACATGCTCCTCACCACCTTCTACGTCCTCTCGGCCGCGCTCTGGGTGAAATCCGTCGGGCTCGTCGTGCTGCCGCTGCCGGTTGCCATGGCGATCTTTGTGACGGCGTTCGAAATCCTCGTCGCCGTTCTTCAGGCCTACATCTTCACGATCCTCACGGCCGTGTACGTGAGCGAGTCGATGCACGGCCACTAGCTCTCAAACAGACCCACTACAAGAAGGAACAGGAGAAATCCGTGATCTACGTGCTGGCACAGGAAGCAGGGCAGCAGGCGAACGAGCTGCTCGACGGCCTGAAGGCCGTCGGCGCCGGCCTCGGATACGGCCTGGCGGCCATCGGCCCGGGGGTCGGCATCGGCCTCGTGGTCGGGCACGCCATCGACGCCATGGCGCGCCAACCCGAGATGGCCGGCACCGTGCGGACCACCATGTTCCTCGGCATCGCCTTTGCCGAGGCGCTGGCCCTCATCGGGTTCGTCGTCTTCATCCTCTTGAACTTCGCCTGAGGAGGCGTCATGCGATTGCGCGCGCTGGTGGCCAGCGGCCTTGCAGCGGGGGTGGTGCTCCTGTCTGCTCCGGCTGCCGTGGCGATGGAAGAGGAGCACGAGATCCCGGTTGGGGTCGAGGAGAACAGCGACCTCGGTGAGGAGGAACTCCACTGCCTCGCCGAGCAGGTCGCGGCGTTCGAGGCCCTCGAGGCCAACCCCGAGGCCGGGTCGCGGGTCGAGACCTGTGAGGAATCGCCCAACCCGATCCTCCCGGCTACGAACGAGATCGTGTGGGGCGGGATCGCCTTTCTTGTTGTGTTCTTCCTCATGTGGAAGTTCGCTGTGCCGGCGATCCGCAAGGGTCTCCAGGCTCGAGAAGACCGCATCCGGAGTGACCTCGAGGCGGCCGAGGCGGCCAAGCAGGAGGCTGAGAACCTGCGCGGGCAGTACCAGCAACAGATCGCCGACGCGCGAGCCGAGGCTGGGCGGATCATCGACGAAGCTCGGCAGGCCGCCGACGCGATGCGTCGGGATGTGCATGAGAGTGCTGAAGCCGAGGCGACGGCTGCTCGGGCGCGGGCCGAGTCGGAGATCGACCTGACCGTCTCGAGGGCCCAGAGTGACCTCCAGCGCGAGGTGGCCGACTTCGCTGTCCGCTTGGCGGAGCGGATCGTCGAGCGCAATCTCGACCGCGACGCTCAGCAGGCGCTGATCGACCAGTACATCGCCGAGGTGGGTGGCCTGGGTGGGAATGGGCGCTCCCGCGGCGGCAACGGCAGCGGAGGCAGTGCGAGTGACAACTGAGGCCACCCCCGGCGTCCTCGACGACTACGCGCTGGCTCTCTTCGCCGCCGCGCGCGGCGAAGACATGCTCGACCTCGTCGAGGATCAGCTCTTCTCGGTGGCCCGAGCCTTCGAGGCCAACGACGAATTGCGCCAGAAGCTGTCTGACCAGCAGATCCCGGTGGCGACCCGCGAGGCCATCATTGAAGACCTTCTCGGCGAGGGCGCGGCGGTGATCACCCGGGCGCTCGTGAGCTTCATCGTGGCCGCGGGACGCGCCAGCCAGCTTCCGGGCATCGTCGACGCCTTCGTTGACGCGGCCGCGGCCTCCCGCCAGCACGTCGTGGGCGAGGTGCGCAGCGCCGTGGCGCTCGACGAACAACAGCAACGCCAACTCGCCCAGGCCCTGAGCCGGGCGACCGGCAAGACCGTCGAGGTCAAGGTCGTGATCGATCCGTCGGTGGTCGGCGGCGTGGTCGCCCAGGTCGGCGATCAGGTCATCGACGGCTCCGTCCGCAGCCGTCTCCAGCAACTCCGCGAAGGCCTCTAGGTATCAAGGGGAACACACACATGCCCGAGATTCAGATCGACTCCTCGGAGATTACCGCCGTCCTCGAGCGGCACCTGGCCGATTACACACCGACGCTCTCGAGCGAGCAGGTCGGCGCCGTGGTGCAGGTCGGTGACGGCATCGCCCGCGTCGAAGGGCTCCCGGGCGTCGCCGTGAACGAACTGCTCGAGTTCCCCGGCGGGCTCATGGGCCTCGCCCTCAACCTCGACGAGCGCACGATCGGCTGCGCCGTTCTGGGCGACACGACCGAGCTGGAGCAGGGCGACGCGGTCAAGGCCACTGGCCGCATCCTCTCGATTCCGGTCGGTGACGGCATGCTCGGGCGGGTCATCGACCCACTGGGCCGGCCTCTCGACGGGAAGGGCCCGGTCGAGTCGGGCGAGACCCGGCGCCTCGAGGTGCAGGCGCCCGGCGTCGTCGACCGCAAACCGGTGCACGAGCCGCTCCAGACCGGCATCAAGGCCATCGACGGGATGATCCCGGTCGGCCGGGGCCAGCGTGAGCTGATCATCGGTGACCGCCAGACCGGCAAGACGGCCATCGCCGTCGACACCATCATCAATCAGAAGGGCCAGGGAGTGAAGTGCATCTACGTCGCCGTGGGCCAGAAGGCCTCCACGGTGGCGGAGGTCGTGGCCGTGCTCGCGGAGCACGGCGCGCTCGAGTACACGGTGATCGTCAACGCACCGGCGTCGGCCCCTGGGCCCTACAAGTACCTCGCGCCCTACTCCGGCGCCGCCCTCGGCGGCCACTGGATGGACACCGGCGAGCACGCGCTCGTGATCTATGACGACCTGTCGAAGCAGGCCGAGGCCTACCGGCAACTCTCGCTTCTGCTCCGGCGCCCGCCCGGTCGGGAGGCCTACCCGGGCGACGTGTTCTACCTCCACAGCCGGCTGCTCGAACGGGCGGCCAAGCTGTCGGACGAGCGGGGCGCGGGCAGCCTCACCGCCCTCCCGATCGTTGAGACCAAGGGTGGCGACGTGTCGGCCTACATCCCGACCAACGTCATCTCGATCACCGACGGCCAGATCTTCCTTGAAGCCGACCTCTTCTATTCCGGCGTGCGCCCGGCGATCAACGCCGGGATCTCGGTTTCGCGGGTCGGCGGCAACGCCCAGACCAAGGCCATGAAGAGCGTGGCCGGGCGCCTTCGCCTCGACCTCGCCCAGTTCCGTGAGCTCGAGGCGTTCGCCGCCTTCGGCTCCGACCTCGACAAGGCGTCGCAGGATCAGCTCGAGCGAGGGAAGCGGGTCGTAGAGATCCTGAAGCAGCCGCAGTACCGGCCCATGGCCGTCGAGGATCAAGTGGCGTCGATTTTCGCCGTCACCAACGGCTTCCTCGACGTTCGATGTGAAACGGCCACGGCTGGGGCAGGGGCCCCAGCTCGTGGAGGAGGCGGCGGGATGCCGCCGGGTCAGTAAATGGCTGGGAAGCTGCGCGTCATCCGGCGGCGGGTCCGATCGGTCCAGTCGACGAAGAAGATCACGAGGGCGATGGAGCTCATCGCCGCCTCGCGGATCGTGCGCGCCCAGCAGCGTGTCGAAGCGGCGCGGCCGTACGCCGAACAGATCACGTCGGTCATCGCCAATCTCGCCTCTGCTGGCGCTGCCAGCGGCCACGCCCTCCTCGGCGGGCGGGAGACCGAGTCCGGCGTCCGCCGCGTGGGCTATCTCATCCTCACCTCTGACCGCGGGCTCGCTGGCGGGTACAACGCCAACGTCATTAAGGCCGTCGAGGCCGCCCTGCGAGAGGACCTCAGCGCCGGGCGCGACTACGTGCTGATTACCGTCGGTCGGAAGGGTCAGGCCTACTTCCGCTACCGCCAGTACACGATCTCCGCCAGTTATCAGGGGATGAGCGACCTCCCCACCTACGAAGACGCCCGGCAGGTCGCCAGCGAGGCGATGCGCTTGTTCGAGGGCGGCGAGGTCGACCTGGTGAAGATGGCCTACACGCAGTTCCTTTCGGCGGGTACCCAGCGCCCGACGGTGCGCCAGCTCATGCCCATCGAGACCCCCGAGGCCGCAGTCGAGTCTGATGCTCCACGCGCCGACTACGAATTCGAGCCGGAACCGGATGCCATTCTTGAGCGTCTCCTGCCACGGTACGTGGGGGCGCGGGTGTTCGCTGCGATGTTGGACGCGTCGGCCAGCGAGCACGCGGCCCGACAGCGGGCCATGAAGGCCGCCACCGACAATGCCGACGAGCTGATCAAGACGCTCACCCGTGTCGCCGACCAGGCTCGCCAGGACGAAATCACCACCGAGATCATGGAAATCGTTGGCGGGGCGGAGGCGCTCCGCCCGGCCGGGTAGACCGGCAGGAGGACAGAACCAATGGCTGCACCCACGACCGAGCAGGTCGAGCTGAAGGACGGGCGGATCGTCGCCATCGTCGGCCCCGTGGTCGACGTGGAGTTCCCGCCCGACGCCCTGCCCGAGATCAACTGGGCCGTGGAGTTCGACGTGACCGTGGAAGGCCAGACCCACTCCGTCGTCGCCGAGGTCGCGCTGCATATCGGTGACAGCCGGGTGCGCTGCATCTGCATGAAGCCGACCGACGGCCTCGTTCGGGGCGCGCCGGTGCGGAACCTCGGCGGGGCCATCACGGTCCCCGTCGGCGACGCCGTCCTCGGCCACGTCTTCAACGTGATCGGCGAGCCTCTGGACACCGACGCGGCGTCGGTCCAGGTCAAGGAGCGCTGGCCCATCCACCGCGACCCGCCGCCCTTCGACGAACTCGAACCCAAGTCGGAAATGTTCGAGACCGGCATCAAGGTCATCGATCTCCTGGAGCCCTACGTCAAGGGCGGGAAGATCGGCATGTTCGGCGGGGCCGGCGTCGGGAAGACCGTCATCATCATGGAGATGATCAACCGGGTCGCCACCCAGCACGGCGGCGTGTCGGTGTTCTCCGGCGTGGGGGAGCGGACGCGGGAAGGGACCGACCTCTGGCTCGAGATGAAGGAGTCCGGGGTCATCGACAAGGCCGCCCTCGTGTACGGCCAGATGGACGAGCCCCCCGGTGTTCGCCTCCGGGTGGCCCTGGCGGCGCTGACGATGGCCGAGTACTTCCGCGACGTCCAGCACCAGGACGTGCTGCTCTTCGTCGACAACATCTTCCGCTTCGTCCAGGCCGGGTCGGAGGTCTCGACGCTGCTCGGCCGGATGCCGTCGGCGGTGGGGTACCAGCCCACCCTGTCGGAGGAGATGGGACAGCTCCAGGAGCGCATCACTTCGACGAAGGGGCGCTCGATCACCTCGCTCCAGGCCATCTACGTGCCCGCCGACGACATCACCGACCCGGCGCCGCACACCACCTTCGCCCACCTCGACGCCACCACGGTGCTGTCGCGGCAGATCTCCGAGCTGGGTATCTACCCGGCCGTCGACCCTCTCGACTCGACGTCGCGCATCCTGAAGCCCGCCGTCGTGGGGGAACGGCACTACGAGGTGGCCCGGAAGGTGCAGGAGACGCTCCAGCGCTACAAGGACCTTCAGGACATCATCGCCATCCTGGGGATCGACGAGCTGTCGGAGGAAGACAAGGTGACGGTGGCCCGGGCCCGGAAGGTGCAGCGGTTCCTCAGTCAGCCGTTCTTCGTGGCCGAGCAGTTCACCGGGATCCCCGGCAAGTACGTGCCGGTGGCCGAGACGGTCGAGGCCTTCGGGAAGCTGGTGGAAGGCGAGATCGACGAAGTCCCCGAGCAGGCGTTCTACATGCAGGGTGGCCTCGACGATGTCATGGCCCGGGCGCGCGAACTGGAGTCGGCCGGGGAGACCGAAGGGTGAGCCCCGGAGGGCACGGGGGCCCGATCAGCGCAATCCCTCCCGGGAGCAACGCCGAGATCGAGGCGAGGCGATGAGTTTGCAGGTTGAGCTGGTCAGCCCCGAGCGCATTCTCTACTCGGGTGAGGCGTCGATGGTGGTGGCGCGCACGACCGACGGCGAGATCGCGTTCTTGCCCGGCCATGCGCCCTTCCTCGGTGCCCTGAGCGTCGCCCGAGTCCGTGTGCTGCTCGAGGGCGGCGGCGAGGAGGTGGCCGCCGTCCACGGAGGCTTCGTCGAGGTTCGAGACAACACGGTGACGATTCTCTCTGACGTGGCCGAGCTCCAAAGCCAGGTCGACGTCGAGCGGGCCCGTCGGGCGGAAGCGGCGGCCGAGGAGCGGCTTCGGGCGGAGCAGGACGCCGAAACCCAGGCGGCGTTGGCGCGGGCCGTCCTGCGCATCGACGTCGCCGGGGGCTGACCCGCTTTTGCCCTTACGCGCCGCTCATGCTCGGCGGGATCGGGCAATAGCAAACATCCGGCCGCCTGCGTCTCTCGTTGTTTCGACGGTATTGCCCGATCCCGCCGCCGGTCGTCGGCGCGAAAGGGCAAAAGCGACTTACGCCAGGGCGTAGAGGGCGGTCGGGTGCGTGCGGCCGCGGAGGGTCGCCTCGCCGAGGGGCACGAGGCCGTCGGGTCCCCCGGGGCCGAGGGCGTCGACCGTGCGGCCTGAGACCAGGACGTCGGCGTCGCGTTCGCGGGTGAGTTCCTGGAGTCGGGCCGCCTCATTCACGGCGTCGCCGACCACTGTGTATTCGAAACGCCGTGCCGAGCCCACGTTGCCGGCGACCAGCGACCCGGTCGAGATGCCGATGCCGAAGTGAATCCCGCGAGTCTTGAGGTCGGCGGCGATGGCGCGTGCCGACGTCAGAGCGTGGGCGGCGTGATGCGGATCGTCGAGGGGAGCGCCAAACACGGCCAGCACGGCGTCGCCCAGAAACTTGTTGACCAGACCCTGATTCCGGTTGACCTCCCGGACCGCGACCTGGAAGACGTGGTTGAGCATCGACACCACCTCTTCGGGCGGCAACTCCTCGGCCATCCCCGTGAACCCCTGAACGTCGAGGAAGAGCACGCTGGCCACCCGCCGCTCGACGGCGAAGGAGACGCCTTCTTCGATGATCTTCCCCGCCACCGCCGCCCCGACTTGGCGGCCGAGCAGGTCTTCCACCCGTTGACGCTGGCGCAGCCCGTCGACCATGGCGTTGAAGGCGGTCGCTAGCTCGCCAAACTCGTCGGTCGACTCGACGGGTACGGAAACCGAGAGGTCGCCTTCCCCCACTCGCTCCGCAGCCCAGCGCATGGCTTCGAGGGGTCGGGTGATCGTGTGGCGCACCGACAGGGTGAGGTACAGGCCCGTCAGCGCTCCGACCGCAGCGAGGAACCAGACGATTCCCTCGAGGTCGCCCATCCCGGTTGGGTCGGACAGGCGTTCGCTGACGACCCCGGCGATGAGCAAGATCGGAACGGCCGTGCCGAGGACGAAGACGACGAGCAGGCGTCGTCGCACTCGGGTCGACGGCAGGTGCAACTCGATCGGGTCACGCCCGGCGAAGAAGCGCTCGTACCAGGGCCCGAGGATGCGTTGGTCGGTGAGGAAGGACAGGGTGGACACGACGATCCCGGCGACGCTGACGCCCCCGAGGGTGGTCAAGAACTCGCGAAGTGGCTGTTCGGCCTCGATGACGACGTCGGCGATGGCGAGGCCGAGCGCCGTCGTCAACCACAGTGACAGCAGGATAGTGGCCTGCATGGCCGGGTGGGCGACCAGAAGCCGGAGGACCCGGTCGGGCGCCGGCTCCCCGGCCTGGCCCTCCCGGAGCCACTGTTCCAACGGGCGGGTGAGGCGGTGAGAGAAGAAGACGCCCGTGAGCCAGGCCGGAATGACGATGATTAGGCCCCAGATTGCCCCGGCGAACCGGGTCGTCTCGACGCGGGCGGGCGGTTCGAAGAGGATCCCGCCGAGGAGGAGCACGGCGCCGCCGAGGGCGTTGGTGAGGCCCACCTCAGCCCGCAGCCGTTTCACCAGATGGCGGACCTCGGCGTCGGTGGCGGGCGGCCGATGTTGCTCCACGGGAGCATTGTTCTACCCTGACGGGTCATGCACCGGGCACTCGTAGGGGTGCTCGTCGTGGCCAACCTCGCCGGCGCGACCTACCTCGTGATCGATCGCGTCGACGAGGCCGCGGTAGCGGTTGACGCCGTCAGTACCAGCACCACGTCGACGAGCCCGACCACGACGTCAAGCACCACCACCACGAGCACCACGACCACCACGACCCTTCCGCCGACCACCACCACTGGCGCCCCGGTCGTCGTGCCTGCCAGCGGCCGCGCCGGGTCCTTCGCCGGGTTCGGCGCGTGGGTCGACGTGTTCGACTTCAGCCCCGGCTACATGCAGGAGGGCGAGACCACGCCCGTGGTGACTCCCGAGACGCTCGACGCCATGGCGCTCGCCGGTGTGACAACGCTCTACATCCAAGCGTCCCGAGACGACCCCCGAACGGTCGGGGACCTCGAGCAGCCGGAAACCCTGGCGCGATTCATGACCAAGGCCCACGCCCTTGGCATGCGCGTCGTGGCCTGGTACCTGCCGAAGAACTACGACGACGCCGACCTGCGTCGCCTTCGTGCGATCCGCGACTTCCGGGCCGACGGGCAGGGGTTCGACGCCATCGGGGTAGACATCGAATTCCGCGGGAACGTTTCCGACGTCGCCGAGCGCAACCGCAGGCTCGTCGACCTCTCTCGCCGGTTCCGCGAGGAGTCGGGGGAGTACCCCATCTCGGCCATCGTCCTCCCGCCGGTGGTCACCGACATCGTCAACCCCAACTTCTGGCCCAGCTTCCCCTGGGCCGAGATCGCGCCCTACTACGACGCCTGGCTGCCGATGGCCTACTGGACGAACCGCAAGCCCGGGACCGAGTGGCGGGACGCGCACCGCTACACCGAGGCCAACGTCTCGATGGTGCGATCGCACCTTGGGAACCCGGCCGCGCCCGTTCACGTGATCGGTGGGATCGGGGATGCCGCCACGGTCGACGACTACGTCGGTTTCATGGCCGCGATGCGAGAGACGGGCTCCATCGGGTGGTCGGTTTACGACTGGCGCACGATCGCACCCGAAGCGCTCGCCACGCTCCGCGGGTAGGGCGGCGTGGCCCGTTTGCGGCTCGGCGTCGCCCTCCTGGTGCCCGAGCCCATTCGCACCGAGGTCGACGCGCTGCGCAAGTCGCTGGGGGACGGCTCATTCCAACGGGTCCCCGCCCATCTCACCCTGGTGCCGCCGGTGAACGTCCACGAGCGCGACTTCGAGGCCGCGCTCGCGATCCTGCGCTCCGCCGCGGCCGAGCGCAGGCCGATCACCGTCGAACTCGGGCCCCCCGCGACGTTCCTGCCCGACAATCCTGTGCTGTTCCTCCGCGCCGCTGGAGATGTGGCCGCCCTTGCGTCGCTCCGGGATGCCGTCTTCCGGCCACCTCTGCACCGGGAACTCGCCTGGCCGTGGATTCCTCACGTGACGATCTGCGACGAGGCTGATCCCGGCCGGATCGCGCACGCCGTGGACGCCCTCGCCGAGTATCGAGCCCGGGTCGTCTTCGACGCGGTTCACGTTCTCCAAGAAGTCGATCGTGTGTGGGTGCCGATCGCGAACGCCGCCCTGGGAGGTCGGCGGGTTGTGGGCCGCGGTGGCCTGGAGCTGGAGATCACGGAGTCGGTGACGTTGGCGCCAGACGAGCGGGTGTGGCTCGACGCTGAGTGGGCCCGCCTGGAGGACTCGCTGGAGGGTGGTCTGCGCTGGGACGAACGCCCGGTCGCGCTCACGGCGCGGCGAGACGGCGAGGTGGTTGGAGTCGCGGTTGGGTGGACCAACCAGGGGGTTGGGTACCTGAGTGAGCTGGTCGTTGCCGCGGGAGAACGCGGTACGGGCGTTGGCTCACACTTGCTTGCCGCCTTCGAGGACCTGTGCCGCCGCCGGGGCGCCGCCCGTCTGGCGCTTCGCACCAACGAGGGCTTCGCTGCTCAGCGCTTCTACGAGGGTCGCGGCTGGCGGGTCGAGGCCACGGTTCCCGAATGGGTCCGCGGCACGCCCTTCCTCGAGATGCGCAAGGACGTCTGACTCACCGCGCCCTCCAGCGAACTTGGCTTCATTTCTCACACCCCACCGCGGCTGCGCCACCAAGTTCGCAACGACGGCGAAACTGTCACAGGTGGTCGGCATGATTCCCGGATGGACGAACGCATCTACGAGTTCACGCGGCGGCAGCACTCCCTCGTCACCCGAGAGCAGCTGCTCTCGCTCGGGCTGACCGACCGCCAGGTCGACTACCTCTTGCAGAGCGGGAGGCTCCGACGGTTCCATCGCGGTGTCTACGTTTTGCCGGGCGTTGCTGCGTCGTGGCACCAGCGCCTGATGGCCGCGTGTCTCGCGGTCGGTGCCGGTGCCGCGGTGTCGCATCGCGCCGCGGCTGCGCTCTGGGGCCTCGACGGGCCTTTCCGTGGCTTGATCGAGGTTGCCGGCGAGCGCCTCGACGAGACCCGTCCAAAGGGGGTCATCACGCACCGCAGCACTGACCTCGGTCCTGCCTACGTGACGGAGCGCCTCGGGATTCCGGTGACTTCGCCCGCCCGCACGCTCCTCGATCTCGGAGCCGTCACGTCCCAGGCCGTGCTGGACCGTGCACTCGACGACGCCCTGGCCCGTGGTTTGGCCGAATGGGAAGACCTGCTCGCCGTGCTCGCGGAGCTGGCGCGGCGAGGCCGGAGGGGTGTCGGCAAGCTCCGTCGCTCGCTCGCCGAACGCACCGGAGTGCCGGAGTCCGTGCTCGAAGCCGAGTTTCAACGCCTGATCAGGAGGTTCAACCTCCCCGAGCCCGTGTACCAGTACGAACTCTTCGATGAGAGCGGCGAGTTCGTGGCCCGCATCGACGCCGCTTACCCGGCGCTGCGCCTGGCCGTCGAGCTTGATGGGGCGTCGACGCGGGTGGGTCGGCATGCCCTCTTCTACGACACCGACCGGCAGAACCGGATTGTTGCGCAGGGCTTCTTGCCCATCCGCTACACGTGGAAGGCGATCGTCGGGCTGCCCGAGAAGACGGCCTCAGAGCTCCAGCGAGCGATCGGCCGCCGGCGTTCCGAACTTGGTGTCGCGACTGCGGCCTGATGTGAGAAACGAAACCAAATTCGGCGGGGGCGGTCGGCCCTCAGTCGAACTTGATGGCCGAGTAGCGCATCAGTTTGGGCCACTTGTGCTCGGCGTCGATCTTGCGCACCGTGCCCGACTTGGAACGGGTGACCAGCGACTGGGTCGTGGCGCCGCCGCCCGTGTACCGCACCCCCCGCAGCAAGTCGCCGTCGGTCACGCCGGTGGCGGCGAAGAACACGTCTTCCCCGCTGACGAGGTCGTCGAGGTGCAGCACGCGGTCGACGTCGTAGCCCTCGGCCTCTGCCGCCGACCGTTCGCCGTCGTCCCGGGGCCAGAGCCGGCCCTGCATGGCTCCTCCGAGACACTTCAGCGCGCAGGCGGCGATCACGCCCTCGGGCGTTCCGCCGATTCCGAAGAGGATGTCAGCGCCGCTGTCGGGAAGGGCCACCGAGATGGCGCCGGCGACGTCGCCGTCGGGGATGAGCCGGATGCGGGCGCCGTTGTCACGGCATTCCTTGATGATGTCGTTGTGGCGGTCGCGGTCGAGGACGACGACGGTGACGTCGTCGACGTCCTTGTCGAGCGCCTTCGCCACGGCGTGCAGGTTGTCGGTGACCGAGGCGTTGAGGTCGATGGCGTCTTTGGCGGCCTCGCCGACGGCGATCTTCTCCATGTACACGCACGGCCCGGGGTCGAACATCGTCCCCTGTTCGGCCACGGCGATCACCGCGATGGCGTTCGGTCGGCCCAGCGAGGTCAGGGTCGTTCCGTCGATCGGGTCGACGGCGATGTCGACCTGGGGCGGGCTCCCGTCTCCGACGACTTCGCCGTTGAACAGCATCGGCGCTTCGTCCTTCTCGCCCTCGCCGATGACGACGACGCCGTCCATTGACACCGTGCCGAGCACCACTCGCATGGCGTCGACGGCCGCCCCGTCGGCGGCCTCCTTGTCGCCCCGCCCCATCCACCGACCTGCGGCCAGGGCGGCAGCTTCCGTCACCCGGACCAGCTCCAGGGCCAGGTTCCGATCGGGGTTCTGCGGGTTCACGCTCATCGGGTTGCCGCCTGCGGCGGCGGCCCCGCCGAGCGGGGCGCCTGCTTGCCGATTCGCTCGCTTCGCTCACTCATTGGATTTTTCCTCCCACACCGCGCGAACGGGCGTCGGGCGGAATCTATCCCGCTGCCCGTGGGATCATGGAGCCGTGACGACTGAGCGACCCCAGGACCAGTGGCGCGACGACTTCGACGCCGCGGTGCATCGCGACACCGACTTCGAGACGATGTCTGGGGTCCCGCTCGACCCCGTCTACGGCCCGGACGAGCCGGCTGCGGGCGACTTCCCGGGACAGTGGCCATACCTGCGCGGCCCCTACGCCTCGATGTACCGGACCAAGCTCTGGACGATGCGGCTGTTCGCCGGGTTCGGGACGGCCACCGACACCAACGGTCGCTTCAAGGAGCTTCTGGCGGCGGGCAGCGACGGGCTATCGACGGCCTTCGACCTTCCGACCCTGATGGGGCGCGATTCCGACGACCCGCATGCCCTCGGTGAGGTCGGCCGCTGCGGGGTGGCGGTCGACACGCTTGCCGACGTCGAAGACCTCTACGCCGGCATCGACCTCGAGCAGGTCACCACCTCGATGACCATCAACTCGCCGGCACCCATCCTGCTGGCCATGTACGTCGCCGCCGCCGAGCAGGCGGGGGCCGCGCGCGTGAATCTCGGCGGGACGATCCAGAACGACATCCTGAAGGAGTACCAGGCGCAGAAGGAGTTCATCTTCCCGCCGCGCCCTTCGATGCGCTTCATGAACGACGTGGTCCGATTCTGCGCGGCCGAGCTGCCGCGGTGGCATCCGGTGTCGATTTCCGGTTACCACATCAGGGAGGCCGGCTCGACGGCGGTGCAGGAGCTGGCCTTCACCCTCGCCAACGGCTTCGCCTACGTGGAGCAGGCCCTGGCCTCGGGCTTGGGTGTCGACGAATTCGGCCCCCGCCTCTCGTTCTTCTTCAACGCCCACGTCGACTTCTTCGAGGAGATCGCCAAGTACCGGGCGGCGCGGCGGATCTGGGCCCGGTGGATGCGCGACCGCTACGGGGCCGAAGATCCTCGCTCGATGATGCTGCGCTTCCATACCCAGACGGCAGGGGTATCGCTCACTGCGCAGCAGCCCGAGGTCAACATCGTCCGGACCGCGATCGAGGCGCTCGCCGGCGTCCTCGGGGGAACGCAGAGCC
Organism: Actinomycetota bacterium; assembly: GCA_016179865.1. GTDB lineage: Bacteria > Actinomycetota > Acidimicrobiia > IMCC26256 > JACPCJ01 > JACPCJ01. The sequence goes on from JACPCJ010000114.1 coordinate 45,384, forward strand.
TTCACACCAACTCCATGGACGAGGTGCTGGCGCTGCCGACCGAGAAGGCGGCCCGCATCGCGCTGCGCACGCAGCAGGTCATTGCCCACGAGACGCGGGTCCCGCACGTGGCCGATCCCCTCGGGGGCTCGTGGTTCGTCGAGGCGCTCACCGACGAGGTCGAAGCGCAGGCCGAGGCGATCTTCGAACACCTCGAGCACCTCGGTGAGGGCTCGCTACTCGAAGGCGTCCTGCGGGGGATCGAGAACGGGTGGTTCCAGGGTGAGATCGCCGAGTCGGCCTATCGCCTGGAGCGGAAGCTCAACGCAGGCCGGCACGTGGTCGTGGGCGTGAACGCCTTCACCGAGGGCAACGACGAGGCGCCACCACCCATCCTCCAGATCGGCCCCGAAGTCGAGGAACTCCAGTTGAAGCGCCTCGCCAAGGTCAAGGGTGACCGCGACGGGGCTGCGGTGGCGGCGGCGCTGAGCCGCCTCCAAACGGAGGCCGCCGATCCCGCCGTCAACCTGATGCCCGCCCTCATCGACGCCGTGCGGACCTACGCCACCGCGGGCGAGATCTGCGCCGCCCTCGCGGACACGTGGGGGCGCTACGTCGAAGACCCCGTCATCTGATCCCGCCCCCTCGTTCTTGATGCCGGATTCCGCGCCAGGCGCGGAATCCGGTAACAAGAACTTGGTCGCTCCGGCTCTACAGGTAGCCGAGCGCGGTCAGCTCTTCGGTGTAGGCGGTCATGAGTTCCTGGACGGTGCGATCGCTCCCGCCCGCCACCAGCTCGCACTCGAAGTCGTCCACGATCGCGCCTGCTCGGAGCTGGAGTCGCACGAAGGCGTCCTCTTGCATGATCAGGTGAAGCTCGGGCACGAAGCCCTCGACGATCATCATCCCGCCCTCGCCGCCCGTGCGGAAGTACTCGCGGTGGGAAATGATCCGCCCTTCCTTGGCCAGCTCCTCGTAGTACTGGAGCGCATCCCCGAACACGTCCAGCCCCGCCGCTTCCCGGCCCCGGACCGGAGTGGTCCAGCGAAGCACGATTGCCCCGGTTCTCGTCATCTCAACCCCCCCCTCGTCGGCGTTGGTGCGCCGTCACCGACTATGGGCCGGGAGGCGGGGACGCACCAGGGGGATTGGTCGGGCGTACTACGCGTAGAGGAGTTTCCGCAGGGCGACGCCCGCCTCCTCGGTGGCGGCGCGTGCGCGCTCCGAGACACCAGCGAGCTGGCAGAAAGCGTGAATGAGGTCGTCGGAGTGGAGGTGGGTGAGATCGACCCCGGCGGCTTCGAGGCGCTCAACGAATGCAAGGTCCTGGTCGCGTAGCGGGTCGCCCTCGGCGGTCACCACGACGGTCGGGGGTAAGCCCGAAAGGTCGTCGGCATACAGCACTGATGCCTCGGGGTGGTGGGTGAGAGCGGCGTCGCCGGCCGTGTAGAGGTCTCGCCAGTGTTCGAGCGCCTCGCGCTCCATGAGCTTGCCCTCGGCGTTCTCGCTCATCGAGGGCCGGTCGCACCCGATGTCGACCCACGGGTAGACGAGGAGCGTCGCCGCCAACGCGGGGCCGCCCGTGTCGCGGGCGCGCAGCGCGGCCACCGCGGCCAGGTTCCCGCCTGCGGAGTCGCCCCCGACGGCCAGCCGGGTGGCGTCGATCCCGAGAGCGCTGGCCCGCGCAGCGACGTCGGCCACGGCGGCCTCGGCGTCGTGCACGTCGGCGGGGAAGGGGTGTTCGGGGGCCCGGCGGTAGTCGACCGCCACCACCGCGCACCCGGCGGCCCGGGCCAGGATCCCGCAGACGCCGGCATGGGTCTCGGGGCTGCCGATCACGTGGCCGCCGCCGTGGAAGTACACGAGCCCCGGGAGAACCCCGTCGTCAGCGCGGAACAGCCGGGCGGCGATCGGCCCGTCGCCGCCCGCGACCTCCAGCTCCTCGACGACCACGTCATCGGAGACCGGAGTCAGCATCCCCATGATCACGTAGTGGTGACGAACCTCGTCCACGGGAGTCGTCGAGACCTTGGGAGGGTCGAGGAGGGCGAGGTTGTCGAGGAAGGTCTGGATCTCGGGGTCGAGGGGCACGGGGCGCAACGCTATCCCCGTAGGCTCCCGCCAATGCCCGAGACCGGGAACGAGCGCGAGCGAGGTACGCCGCTCGAAGAGCTGGGCGTTCTCGCCGTGCAGGAGAAGCAGATTCTCCCCGGCCTCGAACACGTCGAGGTCTACACGTGGAAGGGGTTGCTGACCCTCTTGTGGCACGGCCCCCGCGACGCCGAACAGGTGCTTGTCGCTGGGGGAGGGGCGGCCGGCGGCCTGCTCGGCCCGGCGAACGGGCTCTACCACGACCTCGGGACCGCCCTCGCCGAGCAGGGGATCGGCACCATCCGGGTCTCGTGGCGGCGCCCGGACGACATCCCGATGTGCTCGCACGACATGGCGGCGGCGTGCGAGATGGCGGCGATGCGCGGTGCCCGCGCCTTCGTCAGCATGGGCCATTCCTTCGGGGGCGCCATCGCGGTGCGGGTGGGGGTGGCCTTTCCCGGTCTCGTGCGTGGCGTCGTCACGCTGGCGACGCAGTCGGCAGGGTGCGAGAACGCCGCCGGCCTCGACGGGCGACCCCTCCTCCTGTTCCACGGTGATCGCGACGAGTTGCTCCCGCCCCACGTGAGCGAGATGGTCAACACCCTGGCCGGCGGTCACGGGGAGCTGGTGATCCTGCCCGGCACCGGTCACCTCATGACCGAGGCCGCCGACCTCCTGCGCGAGCGCCTCTTGGAGTGGGTGCCTCGTGTCCTCGCCGCCCCGGTAGCCTCCCCCGAGTGACGCCCGCGATCACCGCCGCCATGGTGGCCCGCTCGCGCCGGGTCGCCGAGCCGCGCTGGTCGCGCGACGGGCGGTTCTTGGCGTGGGTCGACGCCTTCGCCGGCCGGAGCGACATCGTCGTGGCTGCCGCCGATCAGTCCACGCCCGCGAGGGTTGTCACCGCCGATGCTCCGGCCAAGTCCGTCGCCGCCTACGGCGGCGGCGTCTTCGACTGGGCACCCGATGGCTCGCTTGTGTACGCCACGGCCAGCGGCGAGCTGGCGGTTGTGGCGCGAGACGGAAGCCCGTCGCGCCTCCTTACCCGGGAGGGGGTGGCGTCGGCGCCGGCGGTGTCGGTCGACGGAACACGGGTGGCCGTCGTGATCGAGCGCCCCGACTCCTGCGACATCGCCGTCGTCCCCTTCGACGGCTCGGCGTGGCCCATCAAGGTGTCGCACGACGCCGACTACGCCTTCGACCCGTCGTGGTCGCCCGACGGCCGCCGGGTCGTCTGGCAGGAGTGGGACTTCCCCGACATGCCCTGGGACGGTTCCCGGATCGCCATGGCGACACTCGACGGCCCCCGCCCCGAAGAGCCGGTTCGGGTGCTGACGGCGCGGTCGGGCTCGTCGGCGTCGCAGCCCCGTTACTCGTTCGACGGGGCTCAGCTCGCCTGGGTCTCGGACGAGACCGGGTTCGAGAACGTCTGGGTCGGTCGCTGGGACGGCTCCAAGGCGTCGCCCGCGGCCCGGGAGGATTCCGAGCACGCCCAGCCCACGTGGGGCCCCGGGCAGCGGTCGTGGGCCTGGGCACCCGACGGGCGCGCCGTTGCCGTCTGCCGGAACGATGCGGGGTTCGGCCGCCTCGTCGTGCACCCCGTCGGGCGCGGGAAGGCACGTGAGGTTGCACCCGGCTGGCACGTGGCCCTCGACTGGAGCCCTCGGGGCATCCTCGCCGTGCGCTCGGCCCCGGACCTGCCCGACGAGGTGGCTGTCATCGACCCCGCCAGCGGCGCCGGGCGGGGCGTGGCTCGCGGCCCGGTGGGCGGCTTCGAGGAAGCCCGCCTGCCCGAGCCCGAGGCCGTCACCTGGAAGGGGGCTGACAAGGCGACGGTCCACGGCCTGCTCTGGCCCGGCCGCAGGGGACAGGCCGGCCGCGGGGGCAAGCCTCCGCTCCTGGTCGTGATCCACGGGGGCCCCACCGGGCAGGCGACGGCCGGCTTCAGCGCCCGCATCGCCTTCTTTCGCGACCGTGGGTGGACGGTCCTCACGCCGAACTACCGGGGCTCCACCGGGCACGGCCGGGCGTATGCCCAGGCCCTCCGGGGGCGGTGGGGCGAACTCGATGTGGACGACACGGCGGCCGGCATCCGGCACGCCGTCGACCGGGGATGGTGTGATCGAGAGCGGGTGGCGGTGATGGGGGGGAGCGCGGGTGGGTTCACGACCCTTCTGCTCTGTGCCCTCCACGGCGACCTGGTCGCGGCCGCCGTCGACCTCTACGGCGTCACCGATCTCTTCCATCTCCTCGAGGTCACCCACCGCTTCGAGTCGCGGTACCTGGACCACATCGTCGGGGTCCTTCCCGGCGACGCCGCCCGCTTCCGGGAGCGGTCGCCGGTGACGCACGCCGGACGCATCCGAGTCCCGCTCTTGGTCTTCCAGGGCGACGAGGACGTGGCCGTGCCGAAGAGCCAGGCCGACCTCCTCGTGGAGGAGCTGACCCGCAACGGGGTCGACGTCGAGTATCAGGTCTACGAGGGCGAGGGCCACGGCTGGTCAAGCCCCGACACGATTCAGGACGAGCTGACCCGGACGGAGGCGTTTCTCGCCCGTCACGTGCTCCGGCGCTGACGTGTACGCGTATGGCGGCCCTCGAAAGGGCGCCGATCGCGCGGTCCTGTTGGCACACGGGGCCGGCTCCGACATGCACGCCGACACCCTCACGACGGTGGCCGACGCGTTGGCCGGCGCCGGCATCCCGTGCCTTCGCTTCAACTACCCGTACCGCGAGGCGGGGCGCAGGGCTCCCGATCGGGCACCCGTGCTCGAGGCGGCGACGCGCGAGGCAGCCCGGGAGTTGGCCCGACGGACGGGCTTGCCGGGTGAGCGTCTGGTTTTGGGCGGTCGGTCGATGGGGGGCCGATATTGCTCGCTCGTCGTGGGTGCAGACTCCGAGCCGGTGCCCGCCCTCGGCCTGGCGCTGCTCGGATACCCGCTGCATCCGCCGGGCAAGCCGGAGCGGCTTCGCGTCGAGCACTTTCCGCGCCTGTCCGTCCCGGTCCTCTTCGTGAGCGGCACCCGCGACGCCCTGGCGGGTGAGGAGGCCCTCAAACGCGAAGCCCCGGCCATCCCGGGGAAGGTCTCGTTTCACTGGCTCGACACGGCCGATCACGGCTTCAGACCGCTGAAGTCGAGCGGGCTGACGAGAGAGGACGTGCTCGCCGACGTGGCCGCCACCGTCACCCGCTTCGTGGTTGGCCTGCCGTCGTAGGAAACACTCTTCCCCGTGAGGGTCCGACGGACGTTCGCCTTCATCGACCTCGGCGGCTTCACCGAGTACACCGAGACCAACGGTGATCAGGAGGCCGTGTGGGTGCTGGGCCTCTTCCGTTGGCACGTGCGCGAGGTGACGACCCGGCGCAGCGTTCGCGTTGCCAAGTGGCTCGGCGACGGGGCCATGTTGGTATCGGTTGACGAGCGCCCCGTGATCTCTCCCCTCGTGCTCCGCGGCGGGCTGGCCGCCGGACTGGTGCTCCTCATGGAGGGCGACGACTACATCGGCCGCCCCGTCAACCTGGCGGCGCGCCTCAGCCAGGAGGCCGGTCGCCATGAGATCCTCTGCACCCCGAACCTGTCGGCGTGGGCGCCACCCTGGGCCGAGGTACGGCCGCGCGACCCGGTTCCTCTCCGCGGTTTTCGCGACCCGATCAAGGTCGCCGAGCTGCGGTTTCGTGACGAAGTGGGCGCGGTGGCCGATCCGGTCTGTGGACTGCCGATCTCCGCCGACGCCGCGTGGGAGACCCGACCGGGCGCCGATGGCGCCGTCGTGTCATTCTGCTCACCGTCGTGCGCAGAGACCTGGGATGACGGCGAGCCGGAGGTAGGAGGTACAGAGTCATGGAGACACTGAAGTTCGAGCAGGACGGGCACGTCGGCTGGCTCCGGCTGAATCGTCCCGAGAAGCTCAACGCCATGACGGTCCAGATGTGGGCCGAGATGCGCGAGCTGGGGCAGCAACTCCTTGCCGACGCGGCGGGGCTCCGCTGCCTGGTGGTGATCGGAGAGGGGCGCGCCTTCTCAGCCGGCATCGACCTCTCGACGTTCAGCGAGGGTCAGGCTCTCGACCCCGGCCCGGTGGCCGAGCGGGCAGTCGAGGACGAGATGGTGGCCGGGATCCTCCGGGCCCAAGAGGCCTTCACCTGGCTCGAAGACGCCTCGTTCCCGACGATCGCCGCCCTTCGCGGGTACGCACTCGGGGCGGGGATCCAGCTCGCCATGGCGTGTGACCTCCGGATTGTCGCCCGCGGCACCCGTCTCGGGGTCTTCGAGCAGAAGTACGGGATCCTGCCCGACCTCGGTGGTACCCACTGGCTTCCACGGCTGGTCGGCCCGGCCCGGGCCAAGGAGCTGACGTGGACGGTGGCCGAGATCGACGCCGAGGAGGCCCACCGCATCGGACTGTGTGAACACCTGGTCGACGACGCCGACCTTGAGAAGGTCGCGGAGGACCTGGCGGCGACGATCGCAGCGCAGCCCCCGCTCGCGGTGGCGGGGGCCAAGGCGGCCATCAATCGCGCCGCCCACGGCGAATCCCGGGAGGCCGTCCTTCGCGAGACCGCTGAGCGCCAGGCAGAGTGCTTGCGCTCGAAGGACTTCGCCGAGGCCATCACCGCCTTCCTCGAGGGCCGGCCCCCCGAGTACCAGGGCGCGTAGCAGTCCTTTCCCTCCAACTTTGGATCTCCGCGCCTCCTATTGGGATGCAGACACCCAAAGTTTCGACGGCGGCCCAGCGGTGCTCCGGGGGGATGACGACCCCGAATCTCACGACGCCCCGCTCACCATGCCCGGGAGGGGTGAGAGGTCGAGGATGCGGGGGAAGGGCAGACCGGCGTATCGGTCCTCCCGGTCGACGAGGACGGCCGTCATCCCCATGACGTCGGACGCCACGGCGTCGAACTCGGGGTGGTCGCCCACGAACCAGCAGTCGCCGGCGTCGACCCCGAGCTCGTCGAGTGCGATCTCGAAGGCCCGAGGGTCAGGCTTTTCCACGCCGTGCAGGAAGGCCGGAACCGCCACGTCGACGAGGCCGCCGAGCCCGACATGATCCAGGACCGGATGCAGGTCGAAGTCGGAGTTCGACACCAGCCCGAGGCGCAGCCCTGTCGCCTTTAGCTCTTCGAGCGCCGGCCGCACGTCGGGGTAGGCCCGGTACGACTCGGGCGCCCAGAAGACGGCGTTGAGCCGATCCACGACGGGGTTGTGATCGGCATCGATGCCCAGCTCGCCGAAGACCCACTGGTAGAGGTGATGGAACATCACGTCGTGCCGCCGGGGCCAGATTCCCGCCGACCGCAACTCCGGAACGTGCTCGGCGAACGCCCTCCGGAACACCTGGCGCAGCGTCTCCACCGGAGCGCCGACGTACTCGGCGACGACGTGATCGGTCCCACCCGCCAGCTCGGCGAGGGTGTCGTGGAAGTCGAAGAGCACTGCCGTGGGCCGGCGCATCGCCATCCAGTTCACCACCTCCTCCCGTTCCAGAGTGAGTTGTCCACGTCACGCGTGGAAAACGTGCTCGAGAACCTGGGTGCCGCCGCCGGCGCGGCGTCCCCCCTACCCTTGACGCCCGTGAGCACCGTCGTCGTACGGCCCGGCCGACCCCTGGAAGGGACGGTCCGGGTGGGGGGCATGACGAAGAACGCCGGCCTCAAGCAGATGTGTGCCGCCCTGTTGGCTCCCGGCACCTCGGTCCTGCGCAACATGACGCCGGTCGGTGACCTCCCCGAGATGGTCGAGCTGTTCCGGCGCATGGGCGCCGACGTGCGCCAGCCCGAGGCGGACGTCGTCGAGGTCGACACGACGGGCGAGATCACACCCGAGGCACCCTACGAGCTGGTGTCACGCATGCGGGCGTCGGTGAACGTCCTTGGGGCCCTCCTGGGCCGGTGCGGGCGGGCCAGGGTGGCCATGCCGGGGGGCGACAACATCGGGTCGCGAAAACTCGACATGCACTTCCGGGGCCTGGAGTCCATGGGCGCCCGCATTCGGGTCGTTCACGGCTACATCGAAGCCGACACCCCAGGCCTCGTGGGCGCCCGCCACGTCCTCGACTTTCCCAGCGTCGGCGCCACCGAGAACCTCGTCCTGGCGGCGGCGCTCGCAGACGGGACGACGGTCATCGAGAACGCGGCCCGCGAACCTGAGATCGCCGACCTGGCGTCAACGCTGAACCGCATGGGGGCGCAGGTCATCGGAGCCGGTACCTCCACGATCGAGGTCGAAGGTGTCGAGCACCTCGACCCCGTCGAGACCGAGATCATCCCCGACCGCGTGGAAGCGGGCACCCTGCTGATGGCGTGCGGGATCGCGGGCGGCGAGATCGAGCTCGAGGGTGCGCGCATGGAGCACCTCGAGATGGTCGTTCTCAAGCTGGGCGAGATGGGGCTCAAGGTCTCTCCGACGGCCACGGGCCTCTGGGCTCGTGCAGACGGCCGGCTTCGGGCCGTCGACGTCGCCACCCTCCCGTACCCCGGGTTCGCCACCGACTTCATGCCCATGACGGTGGCCCTCCTCGCGGTGGCCGAGGGCACGGCGATCGTGACCGAGAACTTGTTCGACAACCGATTCATGTTCGTCGACGAGCTGAACCGCATGGGTGCCGACGTGCGTACCGAAGGCCGGCACTGCGTGGTCCGCGGCGTTGAGCGCCTCTCTGGCGCGCCGGTGCGGGCCAGCGACGTGAGGGCCGGCGCGGCGCTCATCCTCGCCGGGCTGGGCGCCGAAGGGGAGACCCGCATCCTGCACACGCAGCACGTCGACCGCGGCTACGAGGATCTTCCAGGGAAGCTCGCCGCCCTGGGCGCCGACGTGGCCCGGACCAATGATTAGAGCGCCGAGGCCGAATGGGATACTGAAGCCATGGTCGACCGGGTGAAGCTCGACGAAACCATTGAGGTCATCCGCCCCGCCCTCCAGGCCGACGGCGGCGACATCGAAATCGTGGACGTGAGCGAGGACGGCGTCGTGCGTGTGAGCCTGGCCGGGGCGTGCGGCACCTGTCCCATCTCGACGACGACCCTGAAGGCCGGCGTCGAGCGCATCCTGAAGGACCGGGTGCCCGGTGTCACCGAGGTCGTCGACGTCGCGGCCGAGGGGACGGCACTGTCCTTCGGCGCCTGACGGTCGGGCGCGGCTGTGCCATCGTCCGATCGCAGCGATCTTGTCGCCCAGGCCCTCGATGGCGATCGGCGTGCCATCGCCAAGCTCATCTCGATGCTGGAGATGGGTGGGAACGGCGCCCATGAGATCGTCGCCCGCCTCTACCCCCGCACCGGCGCCGCCTACACGATCGGAATCACCGGCTCGCCCGGAGCCGGGAAGTCGACCCTGACCGACCGGCTGGTGACCCTGATCCGGCAGGGTGGCGACGAAGTCGGGGTGCTCGCCGTCGACCCGTCGAGCCCCTTCAGCGGGGGCGCCATCCTGGGTGATCGGGTGCGCATGCAGGACCACGCCACCGACGCCGGGGTGTTCATTCGTTCCATGGCCACCCGCGGCCACCTCGGCGGGCTCGCCCTGGCCACGCCGCAGGCCGTTCGGGTGCTGGACGCCGCCGGCAAGCCGTGGGTGATCATCGAGACCGTCGGCGTCGGCCAGGTCGAGGTCGAGGTCGCGGGTGCCGCCGACACGACAGTGGTCGTGGTCAACCCCGGCTGGGGCGACTCGGTCCAGGCCAACAAGGCCGGGCTCTTGGAGATCGCCGACGTCTTCGTGATCAACAAGGCCGACCGCGACGGGGCGGCGGAGACGCGGCGCGACCTCGAGATGATGCTGGAGATGACGAACTTCCCGGATGCCGATGACTGGCGGCCACCCATCGTCGACACCGTGGCGACCACCGGCGAGGGGGTCGGGGCGCTCTGGCGCGCAGTCGGCGACCACCGTGCCAGCCTCGAGGCGTCGGGGGAGCTGGACCGGCGCCGGCGGGCGCGGGTGCGACACGAACTCCATGACATCGTGCTCCAGCGCCTCCACGAGCGGGCCTCCGAGATCTGCTCCGGCGAGAAGTTCGACACCGCCGCCAACGCCGTGCTCGCCCGCGAGGTCGACCCCTACGCCGCCGCCGACCGTCTCATGGGCTCCTAAAGGTCATCCACCCCCGTCCCAACCCCGGTTCGTGACCGTTAGGAAGGGAGCGCGGCCCAGCCTTCCTCCTCGAAGGTGTCGAGGTCGCTCGCCATGACCCCGAGCATCGAGACCGTGAGCAGCCGGTCATCGATGACGAGGGCGCGTTCGACGGCCGAGTCACCGCAGCAGTCGAGGTTGGTGTCGTGGTGCTGTTGGCTGACGAACCCGACCTCGTCGACGGTGTTGCCAGAGGCGCGGAAGGCGGCGATCCCGAGGGAGCAGTCGGGTCCGACGTCAGACCCGAAGGCCTCCTCGGGGACGGGCTCTCCCCCGAAGATGACCGGGCCCTGACAGTTTTCGATCGGGATGACGGCGAGGTCGCGCGCCGCCCACCACAGGAAGGCCCGGTGATCGCTCTCCACGATGCTGTCCGCACCGGGGATGGTGGCGTTGTCGAGTCGACGGAGGTCGGCCAGGTCCGAGATGTCGAAGAGCGACACCTGGGTGCCCGTCGTGAAACCCTCGTCCGTGGCGTCCTGGCCCACGCCGAGGAGGCGGTCGTCGCCCACCGGGTGCAGGTAGGCCGAGTATCCCGGGACCTTCAGCTCGCCCATGAGCCGGGGCGTCGTGGGATCGGACAGGTCGAGCGCGTACAGCGGATCGGTCTGGCGGAAGGTGACGACGAAGCCGACGTCGCCGAGGAAGCGGACGGCATGGATGGTCTCGCCCTTCCCCAGGCCGCCGAGGGAGCCGACGGCCACGAGCGAACTTCCCTCCGTCCGGAGCACGGTGAGGTAGCTCTCCGAGGAGGGCTCGCCGCCGGGTGCGGTCGCCCAGGGTGAACCATCGGTGGTGGCGACCCGCAGGTCCCCCTTGTGTTCCGAGAGCGACCACTGGCTGAGGAGCTGGCCCCGAACCCGGCCGGACGCCACATACGAGGTCCCATCGGGGCTCGAGATGTCGAAGGCGTGGATCTCCGTCGTCGAGGTGCTCGTCGAGCCGCCTCCCTCGGCCTCCCACTGGTTCGTGGCCACGAACAGGGTCTCGGTGGAGGCGTAGATGGTCTGGGCATCGGCGACCACGGCGTCGGTGTCGATGGGCGTCATTGAGCCGCCGGCGTCGATGGTGAGCACGGTGACCGTTCCCACCCCGGACGGCTCGGGCGGCCGCGACACGGCGTCGCACGCGACGAGATCGGTGCCGGCTCCCCCTCCGTCGAGGCGCTGGGGGAGCCAGGCGTCGAGGGCGTTGGCCTCGGGGTCGCCCACGAGGGTGGGGCTCGAGCGAAGGACGAGCCGCACCACGCCCTCACTCAGCCGGGCGGTCACGTAGTCCCCCTCGAAGGTGGCTTGGTCGACCACGCGCGGGTGGGCGGGATCGGTCAGGTCGAAGGCGGTCACGACGGTGGTCGTGACCCCGGGAAGGGCGTAGTCGTAGACGGCGTCCGCCGTGCCGCCTTCGAAGGTGCCCGGCTCCTCCGGGTTCGGAACCTGCCACGACCGCGTGAGCACGATCGCCCGGTCCCCGTCGAGGAAGAGCTCCGAACCGCCCTCCGGGAGCTCGACGGAGCCGAGGAGCCGGATGGTGTCGGTGTCGACGACGAGCAGGTCGTCGTATCGAGCGATGACGATCTTCTTCCCGTCCGTCTTCACGAAGTCGGGTTCGTCGACGCCCGCTTCCTGGATGTTGGTGGTCGAGAAGGCGGCCCCGCCCCCTTCAGAGGCCTGGGGCGCATCCAGGACCGGTAGGGCCGGTGCGGACTCGGCGACGCCCCCCTGGGCCGAGTCGGCGGAGATTCCCGCCGAGCCTCCTCCAGCTGCGCCCGGGACGGAGTCGACAACGGTGTCGCCACCTATGGGCACCGCGGGAAGGAACTCGGGATGGTCGGTGGCGTTGTCCTGGAAGTAGCGGAGCAGGTCTTCGCACGTGTCAAACGGCTTCAGGTCTGCGGCCAACTCGAGCCGCAGCTCGAGTTCCTCCGGAGCGTCACCCGGGACGGCGACTCGCCGCTCGACGGTTGGCCCGCAGGCCGTGGCGAACAGCGAAGCTCCGAAGAGGGGGATGGCGATGCGGCGGGTCCAGGTCGTGGGCATGGTGCGTGCTCCCGTGTCGGCGGTCACCCCCTCTGACGTCGACGAGCGCGGCCGAGTTCCCGGGGTAGCAACCGTCTGGGTTGTCAATAGTGAGCTTCGGGCGCGGCGATCAGGACGCCCTGTTGGGACGCGCCGAAGATGACTCTCCGTGAGACGCGAGGCGGCGGCTTCCCCGTGGTGCAGGCTGACGTACGCGAGCTCGTCGTCGAATTACGGCTCAGGCAACCATGTGCGCACTCACTCGGTGGGAGGGGTCCGGCGTCTTGCTACTCGCGAAGTCCCGTAGGCCTCATAGCGTCCACGACGTCGATCCGGGCCCCTGCCGCCGAGTCGGTCAGGTCACGGCGAGTTCGTGTCGGCGGCGGGTCGGTTACGTCGCTCTGGTGGGCCCGTCCGCGGGTCGTCGCCATGACGGACCGGCCCGCCGCCACCGAAGTCCTCCACCGCTTGGCGTCGTAGGGCTCCTGGCGGATCATCATGGCGAAGGCCAGCCGGTGAGCGCGGTGGCCCAAGGCGACCGCCGCCACCAATGGCGGCTTGTGGGTGGCGAGGAGACGGCGCCGGTAGGCGGCGAAGTCGGGGTCGTGGCCGGCCAGGCCCCGCCCGAGCTCGATGATGGCCCGGCGCAGCTCCACCGATCCTTCGCGACTGATGTGCTGGCCCCGTCGCGCCCGTCCCGCCGACTCATAGGAGGTGGGGACGAGCCCCGCCGCTCGGTAGGCGGCCGCCGCCGAGGGGAAACGGGTGGGATCACCGAGGCCGGCGCCGTAGTCGCCGGCCCGCACCACGGCCACTCCCGGCAGGGAGACGAGCACTCCGGCAGGCGTGGCGGGCAGCACCTCGGCGAGGGCTTCCTCGGCGCGGGTGATCTCGGCGTCGAGGGCGTCGAGCAGGACAGCGTCCGCCACCAGGACCCGAGCCAGGCTCGCCCGCTCCCTGTCGGGCAGACGCAGCGCGACCCGAGCGGCCTCCTGCACCCGAGCCGCCTTGAGGCGAGTCATACGTACCCCTCGCCGAGCCACAAACCGCCGAGGCCCTCGGTGCCGAGGCGGCGGACGCGGTCGGGGTCGGCCAGGTGGGTGACGATGACCCGGCCCGACTTCGCCCCGAGCACGCCGTCGTAGCAGCCACCGAGGCCGGGGAAGACCAGGTCGAGGGTGGCTTGGACCTGGTTGCCCAGAGCGACGGCGGCGGCGACCTTGCGCCGGCGGTGCGCGGACCAGGCGGCCTGGGTGGCGAGTGCTTCGTCCCGGTGTTGCGGGGGTCGGCCCGCCCCCCGGATCAGCAGCTCGGCCATGGCGCCCAGATCCTTGGCGTCGCTCTTGAGGCCGCGCAGGAGTTGTTGGGAGCGGGCTTCCTTCACGGCGGCCGGGTTCAGCTCCACCACCTCGAGGCCGGCCGCACCCAGTCGGGCGACGAGGGTGCGGTGGTAATGCCCCGCCGACTCGACCCCGACCCGGCACACCAGGGCATCTCGGTGTCCCTCGGCCCGGGCGATCGCCACCGACAGCGCGGTGAAGCCGGTCTCGTCGAGGGCGAAGTCGAAGGGCTCGGCGACCATCTCGCCGTAGTGGTCGGCGATGAGCGCGCTGGCCGTCGCCTTGCCGACGTCGATCGGGACGACGAGGCATTGCTGGGGATCGATCCCCCGGACCCGTTGCATGAACTCTGCCTGGAGCTGACCACCGACGAAGACCACTGGGAACCTCTCGTGGAGCAATAGGAGAACTCCACGCTGGGTGACGGTTCAGTCCGACTTGCGGACCCCCTCGCCTTGTATCAGCGTCCTGGCGCTGTGGAACCCGTGACGCCCGACCAGCTCGCCGACATCGAGGCCGTCAAGCGCCTGAAGTATCGGTACCTGCGCGGTCTCGACCAGAAGCTGTGGGACGAGATCGAGGACTGCTTCACGCTCGACGCCACGGCGTCGTACGGGGGCGGGGCGTACGAGTTCGAGGGACGGGAAGCCATCCTGGCCTTCCTGCGCGACTCCATGGGGTCGGAGGGCTTTCTATCGAGCCACCGGTGCGGCCACCCTGAGATCGACCTCACCGGCCCGTCGAGCGCCCGCGGGGTCTGGGCGCTGGACGACACGGTCATCCACACCGAGTTCCAGGTCGTGATCCGGGGCGCCGCCTTCTACGAAGACGAGTACGCCAAGGGCGACGACGGAGTCTGGCGCATCCGCCACACCGGCTACCGGCGGTCGTACGAGACCATGGAACCGCTGCGCGACGACCTGAAGGTCACGGCGTCGTGGTGGGCCACCGACGGCCGCTCCACCCTGCTCGACTGATCTCCCCACCGCTGATCCCTCGCTGATTCCCCGCTGATCCCTGGCTGTTACCCGCGGTAACCGGCCGTCACGGCCGGTTACCGCGGGTAACAGCGAGCTAGGGCCCGAGGTCGGCGCGGGCTGGGTTGATCACCTCGTCGGCGTAGCGGCAGAGGTTGTCGATCTTGTCTTGGAGCGGCTCGGTGTCTTCGCCCCGCACGTAGGGCCAGCGGAAGCCCACGATCACGTCGGTGACGCCCTGGTCGGCGAGGCGCCGGACGCCGTCGAGGGAGTAGGCGTCGAAGCTGTTGACGTGCACCTCGAAGGGGTCGGCCGCCCGCCCCTCGCCATCCCGGATCTCCCAGAGCCGCTTCAAGAGCGACGGCAGCTCGCCGGGGTCGCCGCCACCGTGCATCCAGCCGTCCAGCCGGGCGGCGCGGGCGAGGGCGGCGTCGGAGTGGCCACCGACGAGGATGGGGACCGGTTCGCTCGGGATGGGCGCCATCTTGATGCTCGGGACGTCGAACACCTCGCCGCGGTGCTCGTGGAATCCGCCGCCGCACAGGCCCCGGATGATGGCGATGGCCTCGTCCATGCGCTGACCCCGCCCCGCCCACGGCGTGCCGGTCACGGCGTAGTCCTCGGGCCACGGGCTGACGCCCACGCCGAGCGAGAACCGGTTCCCGGTGAGGACGGCCACCGACGCGGCCTGCTTGGCGACCAGCACCGGGTGGCGGACAGGGAGCTTGACGACGAAGGTCGTGAACCGGATGCGTTCGGTGACCGCGCCCATGGCGGCGCTCAGGGCGAAGGGGTCGAGAAACGGCTTGTCCTCCAGGAACTCGCGGCTCCCGTCGGGCGTGAACGGGTAGAGCGCCTCCGATTCCCGCGGATAGGCGATGGAGTCGGGGACGATGAAGGAGTCGAAGCCGGCGTCCTCGGTGGCGCGGGCGAGCGGCAGGTAGAAGGACGGGTCGATCATCGACTCCGCGTAGCTGAATCTCATGCGCCTGTCCCCGGGGCGGCGTCGAACTCGCGCTTGCGGCCCTCCCACGTCTTCAGCATCTCGCCGAATTTCGCCGGGTTGTAGACGTCCTCCTCGTAGCTCCACTGGTTGTCGCCGGCGTACTTCAGGAGGGTGAAGTTGTAGGCGCCCACCACCTCTCCGTCGGGCAGGGCCCGCATGTTGTTCCACACGCACATGACGACCCAGCCCCGCTCCTCGTCGATCACGTACCACTCGACCGGGAAGGCGTCCATCTCGTTGCCGGGGTAGGTGGACATGGTCTCGGTGATCCACGCCCGGATCGCCTCGCGCCCCTTCATGTCGCCGTAGAGGTGCTCGATGTAGGTGGCGTCCTCGGTGAAGAGGTCGGCCCAGGGCCCCCAGTCGCCGGTCCGCCCCGCCTCGGCGGCCACGGCCTGGTAGTGGGCGAAGGCCGCCTCGATCTCCTCACGCTGGAAGCTGCTCATGAAACCTCCGGTTCCGCGGTCGGAAGATCGTTGCACGCGCGAGACGGTGTCGTTCCCTGGTAGAAGGGCGGGCGTGAGCCGTGCGATTGAGGCCGCCGACGTGGCCGCCGCCGTCGACGCCCGGGGTCCGTGGGCCCGGGGCGCCCTCGAGGCGCTGGTGCGGATCCCGTCGGTGAGCGCTGACGGTCACGACCCCGCCCGAGTCCGCGAGTCGGCCGACGCCACCGCGGCGCTGCTGATCGAGGCCGGGCTCGACGGGGTCCGCCTCCTCGAAGTGCCGGGAGCCCACCCCTACGTGTTCGGCGAGTGGGCGGGCGCCGGCCCCGATGCGCCGACCGTCCTGCTCTACGCCCACCACGACGTGCAGCCGGTGGCCACGCCGGAGCGCTGGGCGTCGCCGCCCTTCGAGCCCACCGAGCGCGACGGGCGGCTGTTCGGGCGGGGGAGCGCCGACGACAAGGCTGGCGTCCTGGTGCACGCCACCGCCGTGCGGGCGTGGGTCGACGCCCGGGGGTCGCTGCCCGTCAACGTGAAGGTGATCGTCGAGGGCGAGGAAGAGGTGGGCTCGCCGCACCTGGCGGAGTTCCTGGCCGTCCATGGCGAGACGCTGCGATCCGACGTCATCGTCCTCACCGACGTGGCGAACTGGAAGGTGGGCTGGCCCGCCCTCACCTATTCCCTGCGGGGGATCGCTGTCGTCGACGTGACGGTGCGTTCGCTGCGCCAGCCCCTCCACTCGGGGATGTTCGGTGGGCCGGTTCCCGACGCCCTCACCGGGCTGATCCGCCTGCTCGCCACCCTCCACGACGACGACGGGAAGCCCGCCGTCGACGGCTTCTTCGAGGGGGTGCGCACGCCGGGGGAGGAGGAGCGGGCCCGGATGGCGGAGCTGGCGTTCGACGTCGACGAGTTTCGGGCCGAGGCTCGGATGCTCGACGGGGTCGAGCTCATCGGCGACGACGGCGTGCCCGTGCTCGAGCGGCTGTGGATGTGGCCCACCATCAGCCCCGACGCCATCGATGCGCCGTCGATCGCCGACGCCGCGCCCCAGCTCCAGGCCCAGGCTCGCGCCCGGCTCTCGGTCCGGGTGGGGCCGGGCCAGGATCCCGAGTTCCTCCTCGACCGGTTGGCCGAGCACTTGCGGTCTCACGTTTCCTGGGGGCTCGACGTGTCGGTCGAGCGGGTCGTCGCCGTCCCTGGGTGGTTCACCGAGCCGGACGGGCCCGCCTTCGCCGCCGCCCAAGCGGCGATGGAGGCGGCGTTCGGGCGGCGCCCGGCCCTCATCGGCTGCGGGGCCACCATTCCCTTCGTGCGCCCGTTCGCCGACGCCTTCGGCGGCGCGCCGTGCCTGCTGACGGGGATCGAAGACCCGGCCACCAACGCCCACGGCGAGGACGAGTCACTCCACCTCGGCGACTTCGCAAAGGCCTGCTTGAGCGAGGCCTACCTCTTCGCCGAGCTGGCGGAACGGCTCAGCGGGGGATCCACGTCCCGCCGCGGCGGGCGTAGTTGAGCCAGACGTCGGCGGTCGAGGCGCCGGCGGCACCGAGGGCGTCGTTGTCCACCGCGGTCGGCGGAACGGCGAACGCCGACCCGGCGAACTCGGCGGCGCAGGCGGCCGGCCCGCGAGCCCACGCGCCTTCCCGTGCCGTCACGTGCCACCCGCCCGACGTGTCGCGGCAGGCGTACGGGTGCGATTCGCCCGCCCCCGCGGACCGGAAGCG
The DNA here is from genome assembly GCA_016179865.1 of Actinomycetota bacterium. Lineage (GTDB taxonomy): Bacteria > Actinomycetota > Acidimicrobiia > IMCC26256 > JACPCJ01 > JACPCJ01. The sequence continues at coordinate 63,088 of JACPCJ010000114.1, forward strand.
GCCGTCCACCTGGCGCACGGCCGCGTTCCCACGGGCCGGTTGGTCGGGCGCCCAGCTCCACACCAGCGCCGGGAGGCGGGGGTCGGCGGGGACGAGCTGGTCGAAGCCGAAGAGGTTGACCCCGCAGCGCACCATGAGGGAGGTCTCGGCGACGGTGATCTCGCCCGGGCTGCCCTGACCGGTGGGCTCGACGGTGTGCGAGACCCAGGTGGAGTCCTCGTAGAAGCGGCGGAAGGTGTCGGGCGGACCGCCGTCGGCGCAGGCGAAGTCGTCGCCCACGTCGCTCTTGTCCTCGGCCCACGTGCCGGCGCCTTGATCGCGCTCGTGCACCCACGTCCCCCAGGCCCCGGCGACGTCGGTGTCGCAGTTGCCCACGATGAGGATCTGGGGGCTTCCAGGGGAGTCGAGGATCTGCCGCTCGCTGAGCGCCGTCGGCATGGGCGCGCAGGCCTGGCCGGCGGGCGGGCGGTAGACGCGGTCGCCCAGCGAGGCGGCGATGGCGGCCCCGGCGGTGTCGTGCGCCAAGGGGTCGTCCTCGAGGGCGTTCTCCAGGTACAGCAGCACGAACTCGCCCGGGTGGGCGTCCACCCACGCCGCCAGCTCGTCGAGGCGGTGGGACAGGGTTTGCTCGGCGGTGCACCCGATGTGGACGTGGATCGGGCCGATGCCCTGGTCTTGCGCGTGGCAGGTGACGGGGGCCTTGAACCCGGTGGCGGCCGTGCCCTCCGGGCTCGGGAACCAGTGGACGTCGACTTCGAGGCCCCGCATGTCCATGCGCAGCTGGTCGGTCAGGCTCGCCACCTGGTTGTGGTCGAGGCCGGAGAGGGTCGGCGGCTGCGTGGCCGTGTTGAACGAGTTGTGCGTGGCGGGGACGAGGGCGTAGCGGAGGGCCGTCGTGTCGTCGAGACGGGCCTGGAGGGCCAACGCCTGGTGGGTCCACGACGCCTCGTAGGCAGCCATGGCCTCTTCGGAATAGACGCGACCGTCGATGGTTGAGCAGGCGGCCTCGGGCGTGTCGGCGCCGAGGGATCGGGTGAAGCGGCAGACCTGGGCGAGGTCGCGGGCGAGCTGTTCGACGCCCCGGCACGTCCCGCCGCCGATCATGGGGACGGCGCCGATGGTGTCCTCGCATGCCTCGACGACGTCGGAGCCCGAAGGCGGGGCATCGGCCTTGGCCGGCGTCGAAACTCCGGGCACGATGGCGGCGGCCAGCCCGACGGCCGCCATCGCGCGCCGGATCGCCGTGGTGTTCATGGCTCATCTCCCCGCTGCGCCCGATGAAGGCGCATCCCGCTTCGACCCCGCCGGGAGATTCGCCGCCGGTCTGCCCAGTTCCTGCCTGGCGCGCGCCGGTTTTCGTAGCCTGGCCCGATGCGCTGGGCGGTGTTGGTCGCGCTCCTGGTCGGCCCCACGCTGGCCGGGTGCGCCGGCGACGACGACGCCGTTCGCAGGGCTCCCTGCCCCGAGGTCACGCCGACCACCACGGCCGGCTCCTACGGCGGCGTTCTCCTCGACACCCGGGTTCAGCTCACCGGCCCCGACGTCACAAAGGCGCTGTCGTGCGTGCTCGAGCCGAACGAGGTGACCAAGGCGGTGCTGGTGGCGCCCATGGACCCGAACGACAGCTTCCGCACCGAGTTGGCCTATCGAGAGGCTGTGCGGGGTGAGGAAGGCTCGTACCTCCCGTTCCTCACGGTGGTCGGGTCGGACCTCACCCGGGCCGCCCTCGACCGGATCCTGCGAGAGGTGGGGCTGTTCTTCCGGGGTGTGTGGGTCGAACGCCTGAGCGAGGTGCCCGCCGACGTGTACGAGCGCGCCGTCGACGCCGACCTCTTCATCGCCGTCCCCCTGGGTGGCGCCGGCGGACTCGCCAAGCTCGAGGCGGCCCTGGGCCGCAACCCCAAGGTCAAGATCCTGGTGGAAGCGACGAGGCCGCCCGAAGGGCTCGCCGACCTCGTGCGATCTCAGCCGGGGCTGTTCATCTCGATCGAGGCTCCCGACGCCGGTGCCGTCGACGGGTGGCTCCCGGTGATCCAGGCGGCACCGGATCGTGTGATGTGGGCGAGCGGGGTCGGGGGAGCGAGCGCCGCCGCCCCCGACGCTTACGGCCGCCCGGTGGCCAACGGGCGGGCGTTCATCGGCCGCCTCCCGCGCCCCATGCAGGAACCGGTGGCCGCCGGCAACGCCCGTCGCCTCATGGGCGTCCCCGAACCTGTGGAGCCTGACGCCTGACCCCGACCTCGCTTTTGCCCGATCGCGCCCGGCGGGCGCGGCGTCCCGGGGCACAACCGCGACGAGCTGCCGTGCTTCTGCCCGATCGCGCCGCCTATGCCGCGCGGGATGGCGCAGAAGCGACGGCGGCGATGGCGCAGATCTCATTCGGCGTCGTCTTCCCCTTCGTGAGTGGCCACACCGTCCATCCGCCGCGCTGGAGGATTCGGAAGCGCCGGTAGTCGTCGTCGAAGTCGGTCTTCTGCTCGTGCCAGTGCTTTCCCAGATGCTCGAGACAGTGCATGGTGTCGGGCCAGGCGTAGTCGAGTTCGAACGCCCGTCCTTCGAGTCGGACGCGGAATTGCTGAACGGGGAGGGGGTAGCCAGCCCGCTTCAGGATCCTGAGGACGTCGAGTTCCTCGTTGCTCCCGCCCGGGTCATAGCCGGGAACCCGCTCCGCCAGCGCCAGGCGCACCGGGCGGATCTTCCGACGCCCGGAGAACGGCACTTCGTGCGCGCACCGGGTGAGACCCGGGAGGGTCACGAGTTGGCGCCGGAGTGCATCGTCGATCGCCCGCTCGTAGCGGGGGAACGGCAGGAGTCCGCAGGCGTCGACCAGCGTTCGAGCGACGCTCGTGACGGGGATGTGGTCGACCTTGGTCCGATGATGCCCGGGGAGGAACTTCGTGAGGTGGGCGCGGACTCCGGCGACCTTGGGGCGAACGTCGGTGGTCAAGAGGTCGATGGCGTCGAGGTCGAGGCGGTCGAACCCGCGCAGACCCCAGAGAACGGTTGCGCAGGCGTGACTGAGAACGCAGTCGGCTTGGCTGGCCAGCACCGCGGCGTGCCAGGCCTGCCGCCGCGTGACTTCACCGCCGAGCGTGCGGTAGACGCGCGGCCGCACGGGGATGAGGTGTCCCAGTCGTACGAGCCGTTCGATCTGATGCCTCGTCAACCCGACCGACCCCAGTTGGGCGGTCGTCAGCAAGCTGTGCTGCTTCTGCGCGAGACGGTCAAGGGCGGAAGGGGACTTCATCGGCTTCTCCCTGGTGGCGAGACAACGACCCTGGATCCGGGGGAAGTGCAGGGGGAAGCCGTCCGTCACCGTACGCCGGGGGTGTGACAGTTCCTCGCTTTTGCCCGAACCCGCCGCGCCCGCCGGGGGCAGAAGCGCAAAAGCCAGGGGAGGGGCTACGACGGGGAAGGTGCCCAGCGGGGCGCCAGCTCGTCGCGCAGGTCGCGCTTGAGGACCTTTCCCTGCGGGTTGCGAGGCAGCTCCTCGGCGCGGAGGTCGATGAACTTGGGCACCTTGAAGGCGGCCAGGTGCCCGGCCACATGGTCGCGCAGCTCGTCGGCGGTGACCGAGGAGCCGTCCCGAACCTGGACGGCGGCTCCGACCTCCTCACCCAGCACCTGGTCGGGCACTCCGAAGATGGCGACGTCGAGCACCTCGGGATGCTCGAAGAGGACGGCCTCCACCTCGGCGCAGTACACGTTCTCGCCCCCGCGGATCACCATGTCCTTCGCCCGATCGACGATGTAGATGAACCCCTCGTCGTCGAGCCGGGCCACGTCGCCGGAGTGGAGCCAGCCGTCGGTGATCGTCTCGGCCGTGGCGTCGGGGCGGTTCCAGTACCCCGTCACCACGTTGGGCCCCTTGATCCACAGCTCGCCGACCTCGCCGAGGGGTACGTCGGCGCCGTCATCGCCGACGACCCTCACCTCGCACACGGGGACGGGCGGGCCGACCGAATCGGGCTTGGCCACGTAGTCGTCGCCGGAATTGAGGCTGGTCACCGACGACGTCTCGGTGAGGCCGTAGCCGTTGCCGGGCGACACCCGGGGGAAGCGTTCCCGGATGCGCTTGACCAGCTCGGGCGGCGCCGGGGCGCCCCCATACGACACCGAGCGCACCGACGAGGTGTCGTACTTCTCGAACTCGGGGTGCTCGACGACCTGCCACGCCATGGCCGGGACGCCGCCCATGATGGTGACGCGCTCCCGCTCGATCAGCTCCAGGGCCCGGGTGGGATCCCACTTGTGCATCATGACGAGCTTCCCGCCCGCGGCCGTGTTGGCCACCAACACCGAGTGGCAGCCGGTGGCGTGGAAGAGGGGCACCGACAGCAGGTTGGCGTTCTGCTCGCCCGCCGCCGCCGACTGGAGCAGGTCACCCCCGCCCCGCATCGCCTGGCGGAAGGCGATGAACATCAGGCTCATCAGGTTGGTGCAGATGTTGCGGTGGGTGCCGAGGGCCCCCTTGGGCTTCCCCGTGGTGCCCGACGTGTAGAAGATCGTGGCGTCGTCTTCGGGATCGAGGGTGACGTCGGGGAGGGTCGGCTCGGCCGGCCCGCCCGCCACGGCGTCGTCCCAGCTCAGCCAGCCGCTGGCGACGTCGCCCTCGGGCCGGGCGACGATCCGCGTGGTGATGGCCGCGGGCAGGGAGGTGGCCAGCGGTTCGGCACGCTCGCCGTCGGCGAAGAGCACGGTGCTTCCGGAGTCGGAGAGGCCGAACTCCAGTTCTTCGCCGGTCCACCAGGCGTTGAGGGGCACGACGACGGCGCCGGCGGCGGTGGCGGCCCAGAACGCCGCCACCCACTCGGGGAAGTTGCGCATGGCGATGGCGACGCGGTCGCCCTTGGTCACGCCGAAGTCGTCGACGAGGCGGGTGGCGAGGCGGGCGACGAGGCGGTAGTGGTCGTCAAAGCTGACGCGTTCGTCCTCGTAGACGAGGAAGTCCTTGTCGCCGTGCACCCGACTCATTTCGAGGACGGCCCGGAGTGACGGGGCAGCGTTCGCCCACACCCGGGTCTTCACGCCCCGGATGTCGATCTCGTCGATGGCGAACATTCCGCCGGGGGCGGTGAGCTGGTCGGTGGCTTCCTGGAGGGACATGGTCATGGGCCCCATCTTGACCCATCCCAAACTTTGGATCTTCGCGTGTCCTATGACGCGGCAGGCAACCAAAGTTCATTCCGGCGACGGGCGATGGTGCGATCCAGGTCGGCGGCGGTCTTGACCGGCGTCCCGACGATGGCGCTCCACGTGTACCGCCGGATCAGGAAGCCGCAGTCGATGATGCGATTCTGCCGGTCGGTGTCGTAGTCGAGGGCCTGACGCCCGACCCGGGTCTCGGCCCCGTCGAGCTCGATCGCCATTCGGAGGTCCGGGTAGGCGGCGTCGATTCGGCCGACGAAGCGGCCCTGCTCGTCGTAGAGCTCGAACTGGTAGACGGGCTCTGGCAGGCCGAACCGGCGGATGAGGCGCTGGAACTCGGCCTCGAGCACCGACTCGGCGGCATCGCTGCGCCCGGCCAGCGACTTCCGGAGCGGGCCGACCCCTCGCCGCCCTCGCCGTCCGACCTCGTCGAGCATGACCAGCAGATCGTCGTAGGTCGCGAGCCGGCGTGCCAAGGCGTGGTCGAGGGCCCGGTCGAGGACGCGCTGGGTCACCACGGCGCCGAGGTCGACGAGAGTGCGGACGGGGTCGGTGACGGGAATCGCCGCTCTCTCCGTCACGTATCCCGGCGTGAGATCGGTGCTGCGATGCACGACGGCCCCGTCAGGGCAGGCGCCGGAGCGCAGGTGCGTCGTCACCTCAACGTGGTCTCGGAAGGGCCCGTCGAGCTTCCACAGCGCCGCCGCCGATCGGTGCGACGCGGTCGCGTCACCCACGGAGAGCACGGCGGCGAGCAGCCGCTGCTCCCAGGTGTGGGGGCTTCCGGCGACCCGGTACACGCCCGGATGGACGACCTCCAGCCATCCTCGCGAGATGCGGGTCATGATCATGGTGTCGGTGAATCCGGCGGCGATGAGTTGGGCCCGGGTCACGAGCCCGTGGTGGGTGGTGGCGATTTGGGCAAGGAGTGCGTCCATGCCCGTGAGTTTCCCAGCCGGGTGTGACGGTTACCCCTTCGTTGGCGACCCCCCTGCGGGCGGACGGCGGCGGCCGCCGGCCGGCGGGCGGCAGCCCCGGCGCCCCCGCACGAACTTTGGGTGTCTACCGAGCCATAGGAGGCGCGGAGATCCAAAGTTTGGGGGCGGTCAGGTGGGGGACCCGTCTCGGCCGAGCCAGGAGAACTCGGCCGAGGCGGCGTTCAAGGCGCGCAGGCGCTCGTGTTCCCACCGCTCGTGCTCGAAGCGACGGGCGTTCACGAGCGCCTGCGCGGCGTACTCACCGAACGACGCGAGCACGCAAAGATCCAGGTCGGTGTACGGGCGGTCGTTGGTCGCCACCGCCAGCACGCCCAGCACGCCGCCGCCGTCCACGAGGGCCACGAGGGGCACGAGCATGGCCCGGTCGCTGGCGGATCGGATGGGGACCCGGGCTTCGGCGACGGCCTCGATGGCGTCGTGGTCGAGGTGGCCGCCGCGGTCGGTACCCCGCGTCGCCGCCACCTCGGGCCGCCCGTCTCGCATCAGGAGCAGCGACCCGTCGGAGGCGTCGAACATGTCGAGGGCGGCCGTGAGCAGGGTGTCCACCACCGCCCCGGGATCGAGGCACGCCGACAGTTCGCGCCCGGCCTCGAGCGCGGCCCGTAGCTGGCGGGCCTGCACCGAGAGCTGCTCCTTCTCAATTTGATCGTCGATGACGGATCCGGTGAGGCGCCGGAGGACCCGTTCCTTCTCCAGGCCGTAGGCGGCGAAGGCGAGGCTGACCACCGGCAGGCCGAGCCCGAGGAAGCGCTGGCTGACGGGAACCCGGCCGGCCACGTCGGGGAAGAGGGTGCTGGTGACGACGGCGAGGCTGACCAGGATCATCACCAGACTCATCACGGTCCAGAGCTGGCGGCGGCGCTGCTCGACGGCCGCCAACGTCAGGGCGGCATCGACTCGCATTCCCGCCGCTCGCACCTGGCGGCGGCGGTCGGCGCTGTCGTTCCGGGTCGCCTCGGGCCCCTGGTCTCGGCCCGGGTGATCGTCGTCATGCACGGGTTGGTCTTCCCCTGGCGTCTGACCCGGCCCTGATCCGTGTATCGGCGCAGGCGTCGTCACGTTTACGCGTCGGGGTTCCGGCCGCGGGCATTCATACCGTTTTGGGCGGTGTTTGGCGGGGGAGACTTGCCCCAGGACGCGGCATCACCGGCTGGGAGGCGGACGTTCCCGGCCGGTGATGCCTGTGGGGGCTTGGTCTTTCGGGTCGAGCCCACGCTCAGGCGTGGACACCCGGTCGGGAGCATGTCTGGCCCGCGGCGACTCCGCCTGAGGACGAAGCCATGACCTGGTGGGACCAAAGGCCCCGATGGGTACGGATGGTGCGAGCGACGCGTCAGGCGAGGTCGGCCCACACCGTGCGGGTGAAGGCCCACGGGTCGTCGGCGACCGCGGGTTCGAGTCCCAGCACCATGGTCGCCGCCCGAGTGGGTTCCCACGCCGGCCAGTCGGGAAGCTCGGCGGCCCCGGGCCCGAGCGGTCCTTCACGGGGGGGAACCGGCGTTCCGGCGCGAGCGAAGGCGGCCCAGGCGTCGCCGCACCCCGTGGCGAGCGTCTGCATCTCCGGCGTCGGCTCGCCGACGAAGAACATGGCCCCGGGGGCGGTGAGGTTGTCGAACGTGAAGGGGATGTCGACGGCGTGGGACGCGCCGAGGACGCCGCCCATGGCCGGTGATTGGAAGGCGAACTCGTAGCAGTAGGCGGCGGGGGCGTGGGGGGCGTGGGCCTCGAGGAGACGCAGGCACGGGACGCGAAAGACCCGGTCGGTGAGGATGGCCGACCAGAGGTCGATCTTCGTGACCTCGGCACCGAGGTGGTCGCGGCCAAGTTCCTGACGATAGGCGTCGACTACGTGGTCGAAGCCGTCGCCGAGGGCGGCGCCCATCCGAGCGGCCAGGGTGTCGTCGTCCAGCTGCGAGATCTCGGAGGCAAAGGCGGTGAAGAGCCTCATCTCTTCGGCCGTGCACCCGGTGAGGAGGGGAACGCCGGCGGCCGAGCCGGCGGCCACGGCGTCCAGGGGATGCTGGGCCAGCACCACGTCGTCGACGGTGGGCATGAACACGATGCCGATGCCCTGGCCGCCACCCCCGAACTGCTTTTGGACGAGGGCGTCTTGGGCCTCGAGGAGGCGCTCGGTCGGGATGTCGCGGAGGGCCTTGACGTCGGCGGGTGCGATGCCAAGAGCGTCGAGGAACTCGCGGGCGACGGCCGTGGCCGCGTCCCGGTCGGGGTGCACGTGGGCAAGGGCCCCGCTCTGAGGGATGGCCCGGTGGAAGAGTCCCGCGGCGGCGGGGGTGCCCAAGAGGGTCGAGGTGCTCATGGCCCCCGCCGACTCCCCGAAGATGGTCACGTTCCCGGGGTCGCCCCCGAAGGCGGTGATGTTCTCGTGGACCCAGCGGAGGACGGCCACCTGGTCGAGCAGGCCGCAATTTCCCGAGCCGGCGAACTCGTCGTCGCCCGAGCCCGAGCCCGAGCCCGAGCCCGGCCCGGCCACGTCGCCGAGGTGGAGGTAGCCGAGGGCCCCGAGCCGGTAGTTGCAGGTGACCACGACCACGTCCCGGTCACGGGCGAGGTGCACGCCGTCGTACCAGGGAGTGCGCCCGTCGCCGAGGACGTACGACCCGCCGTGGTACCAGAGCATCACCGGCCGGCGGGCCCCGTCGCAGGCGGGGGTCCACACGTTGAGGGTGAGGCACGAACCCTCGTCACTGGGCGGCGGCTGGGCCCCGAAGGCGGTGTGGAAGGGGGAGGGTGCTTGGGGGGCGATGGGGCTGAACTCGAAGGCCTGGAACGTGTCGGCCCAGGGCTTGGGCGCCTGGGGGGCACGCCAGCGAAGGTCGCCGACGGGAGGGGCGGCGTAGGGGATGCCCCGGAACTGGAGCACGCCTCGCTTCTCGAATCCCTCGACCTTGCCCGATGCCGTCTCGATGATCGCCATCTGCCCTGCTCCTTCGGCCGTTCCGACCTCACTCGCCCGGCGCCGGGCACCCCTCGGGGGTCCCCACCCAGCGCCGATAGGGGAGACTACGGCGACATGGGTATGCGGCGCGGGTCGTGGATGGCGGGGACGGCGGCGGTGGTGGTGGCGGTCGGCGTGTGCGTGCGCCTCGGCGTCTGGCAGCTCGACCGGCTCGACGAGCGCCGGGCCTTCAACGAGTTGGTGGAGACGCGGGGACAGCTGCCGCCGGTGCCGCTCGAGGAGCTCGTCCCCACGGGGTCGCCCGCCGAGGTGGAGGCGGCGGAGTACCGGCGGGTCACGGCGTCGGGGGAGTGGGACGGCGACTCCGAGTTCCTCATCGCGGGCCGGTCGTACCGGGGATCGCCCGGGTCGCACGTGGTCACGCCGTTGCGGCTCGACGGTGGCCGCGCCGTGCTCGTCGTGCGGGGGTTCGTACCGGTTGTCGATCCCGAGGAGCCGGTGCCCGACGCGGCCAAGCCGCCGACCGGTGAGGTGCGGGTGGTGGCGGCCGTCCGGAAGGGGGCCACGGGTGGGGAGCTCCGGGAGGCGGAGCCAGAAGCGAAGGCCGCGGGCACCCTTGGATACCCGACGAAGGTGAACCCGGAACTCCTCGGGGAGGTGCTCGGGTACGCGCTGTCGCCCGTCTCCTTGCAGGTGGAGGAGGAGCGGCCCAAGGAGCAAGGGTTGCCCATCCCGCTGCTGCCACCCGAGCCCGGTGAGGGACCGCACCTCGGGTACGCCGTCCAGTGGTTCGGCTTCGCCGTCGTGTTCGTGGTGGGGTGGGTGGTGCTCCTGCGCCGCTCGGCCCGAAAGCCCCGCGCGCCCGCCGCCGCCTGACTCCGAATTTGGTTTCGTTTCTCACACCCCGCCGCAGTTGGGCCACCAAGTTTGCAACGGCTTAGCCTCGGCGCTCCCTTCGCCACACGAGGCGCAGGCCCGACCAGATGTCGTCGATGGCGCACACCTTGTTGTCGACCAGGCCGAGGGGCAGGGCCACCTCGCGCACCACGTCCTCGGTGATGTCCGTGGGGACGCCTGAGGCCTTCTTGGGCCACGCCACCCAGAGCATGGCGTCGGGGAAGACGACCTTTCCGAGGGATTCGACCCGTTTTGCGAGGTCGCTTCGACGGGTGCAGAAGTAAAGGAGGACGTCGGGACGCCCGCGGGCGCCCGTCTTCACGGTGACGCCGTCGGGCACGGGGGCGAGGGTGGAGGCCACGAACCCGTCGGGCACCACGCCGGCGAGGGCCACCGTGCTGCCCTCGCCGATGCCCAACTTCTTGGGGAGCGGCGTGCCCGAGTACCCGGCCACGGTGTGCACCCTAATGAGGCCACCACGCCGAAGCGGAGGCGAACGGCGGGGGAAAACGGTCACACCCCTGTGGTTGACTGAACTCCTTGGCTGCGACTCGTGCGCCCGACCTCGCCTCGAGCCACGCCCCGGTGCTCGACGCCTTCCACCCGGCGGTGCGCACGTGGTTCGAGCGCACCTTCCCCGACGGGCCCACCGAGCCCCAGGCCGGGGGCTGGCCGCACATCCGGGCCGGGAGCCACACCCTGATCGCCGCCCCGACCGGTTCGGGGAAGACCCTGGCCGGGTTCCTCACCGCCATCGACCAGCTCTACCGGGCCCACGAGGCGGGGCCCAAGGCGGGAAGGCCTGGCATCGAGGGCACGACCCAGGTCGTCTACGTGAGCCCGTTGAAGGCGCTGGCCGTCGACGTGTTCACCAACCTGGTGGCCCCCTTGGAGGGCATCGCCGAGGTGGCCGAGGAGCTGGGCCTCACCCCCGCCCCCGTCACCCACGCCGTGCGCACGGGCGACACCCTGGCTTCCGAGCGCCAGGCGATGGTGAAGAACCCGCCCAACATCCTGGTCACCACCCCCGAGTCGCTCTACCTCTACCTGACGGCCGAGCGCTCGCGGGCCACCCTCGAGCATGTCGAGACGCTGATCGTGGATGAGATCCACGCCATGGCCAGAGACAAGCGGGGGAGCCACCTCGCCGTCACCCTCGAGCGTCTCGCCGCCGTCACCGAGGAGCCCCTCACCCGCATCGGCCTGTCGGCCACCGTGAAGCCCCTCGACCAGGTGGCCCGCCTGCTCACCGGCGTCGCCGGCGCCAGCCCCGGCACGCACCGCCCGACGGCCGAGATTGTCGACGCCGGCCACGCCCGCCGCCTCGACCTGTCCCTCGACCTCCCCGACGGCGAGCTGGAGGCGGCGCTGTCGGGCGACCAGCGGTCCGAGATCGTCGACCGCATCGCCGCCCACGTGGCCGAGCACCGCACGACGCTGGTGTTCGTCAACACCCGCAAGCTTTCGGAGCGGCTCGCCCACGAGCTGGGGGAGCGGCTGGGCGAGGGAAACGTTGCCGCCCACCACGGGAGCCTGTCGAGGGAGCGTCGCCAGAAGGTGGAGGACCGGCTGCGGGCCGGCGACCTCAGAGCCCTCGTGGCCACGGCCAGCCTGGAGCTGGGGATCGACGTGGGGCCCGTCGAGCTGGTGGTGCAGTTCGGGAGCCCCCACAACATCGCCACCTTCCTCCAGCGGGTGGGCCGGGCCAACCACCACCGCACCGGGGTGCCCAAGGGCATCCTCTACCCCACCACCCGCGACGAGCTGGTCGAGTGCGCCGCCCTGCTGGCGGCCGTCTGCCAGGGTCGGCTCGACGCCCTCCACCCGCCCGAGGCCCCCCTTGACGTGCTGGCCCAGCAGGTGGTGGCCGAGGTCGCCGCCCGCGGCGACGAGGGGATGGGCGAGGAGGAGCTCAAGGCCCTGGTCCGCCGGGCCGCCCCCTACCAACACCTCACCGACGAGGAGTTCGACGAGGTGGTCACCCTGGTCAGCGACGGCATCGAGACGGGCCGGGGCCGGCGCATGGCCTACGTGCACCGCGACCGGGTGCACGGGCGGCTCCGGGCCCGACGGGGTGCCCGCCTCGCCGCCCTCACCAGCGGCGGGGCCATCCCTGAGACCGGCGACTACCGGGTGCTCATGGAGCCGGGTGACGTGTTCGTGGGCACGGTCAACGAGGACTTCGCCATCGAGTCGTTCCAGGGCGACGTCTTTCTGCTCGGCACCCACCCGTGGCAGATCGTGCAGGTCACCAACGGGGTGATGCGGGTGCGCGACGCCACCGGCCTCCACCCCACCATCCCCTTCTGGCTGGGCGAGGCCCCGGGGCGCACGGCCGAGCTGTCGGAGGAGGTGTCGCGCCTGCGCACTGTGGTGGCCGATGCCCTGGACGCCGGGGGCCCGTCCGAGGCGGTGACCGCCGTCGAGGCCCACGCCGGGGTCGGCACGCTGCCGGCCGCGATGATCGTGGAGTACCTCGCCGCCTCCCGCATCGCCCTGGGCGGCGTGCTCCCCACCCTCGACGACGTGGTGTTCGAGCGGTTTTTCGACGAAGCGGGAGGCCAGCAGCTCGTGGTGCACGCCCCGTCCGGGGCCCGGGTCAACCGGGCCTTCGGGCTTGGCCTGCGCAAGAAGTTCTGCGTCACCTTCGACTTCGAGCTCCAGGCCGCGGCCAACGACGACGCCGTGCTCATCTCGCTCGGCCCCCAGCACTCATTTCCCCTCGAAGACGTACCCGGGTTCCTCCGCTCGGGGGCGGTGGAGGCCGCCGTGAGCCAGGCGGTGCTGGCGAGCCCGATGTTCCAGGCCCGGTGGCGGTGGAACCTCAACCGGAGCCTCGCCGTGCTGCGGCGCAAGGGCGGGAAGATCAACCCGTTCAACATCCAGCGCATGGAGGCCGCCGACCTCATGGTGGCGGTGTTCCCGGCGTTGGCGGCCTGCCAGGACAACGCCCCCGCCGGGCCCATCGAGATCACCGACCACGTGCTGGTGCGCGAGACGATGCGCGACTGCCTGCACGAGGCCATGGACGTCGACGGGCTGGCGGCGCTGGTGCGCCGGTTCGAGGAGGGCACGGTCCGGCTGCACTTCGTCGACACGGTGGAGCCGAGCCCGCTCAGCCACGAGATCCTGAACGGGGCGCCGTTCACGTATCTCGACGACGACGACGAGATCGGGGAGCGCCGGTCGAGGGCGGTGCCCCTGCCGAGGGGCCTCCCGGTCGAGGCCCGGGAGCTGGGCCGGCTCGACGCCGATGCCATTTCCCGGGTGCGCGAGGAGGCCGCACCCGCGGTGGGCCACTCCGATGAGCTGCACGACCTGCTGCTCTCGCGGGTGGTGATGCGTCCGGAGGAGGAGCTGGCCGGGCTCTTCGAGTCACTGCGCCTGGCGGGGCGGGCCATGGAGGTTCGCGTCGACGCCGGGGTGCTCTGGTGTGCCACTGAGCGCAGGGCCTGGGTGGAGGCCATGTTCCCGGCGGCCACGTTCACCCCCGACCACCCGTGGCCGCACGCGCCGGAGGAGGGTCTGGCCGACCGGGCCCCCGTTGCCGCCGTGCGGGGGGTGCTCGACGTGTCCGGGCCCCTCACCGTTCCCGCCATCGCCGAGGCCACGGGGCTCAAGGAGTCGACGGCGAAGATCGCCCTCGCCGCCCTCCAGGGCGAGGGCTTCGCCGTGGTGGGCCGGTTCGACCCCTCGTTGGGGGAAGGGCTCCCCGAGGATGAGGGGGAGCAGTGGTGCGCCAAGCGGCTGCTGGCCCGGATCCACGCCTACACCCGGAAAACCCGGCGGGCCCGGGTCACCGCCGTGAGTCAGGAGGAGTGGCTGGGCTTCCTGGAGCGGCACTGGCACGCGGCCCCCGGAACCCCCCTCCACGGGCGGGCTGGGGTGGCCGAGGTGATCGAGCAGCTCCAAGGCTTCGAGTGGTCGGCGGGGGAGTGGGAGAAGGTGCTGGCCGGTCGGGTCGAGGGCTACCGCCCCGAGTGGCTCGACGACCTGTGCTTGTCGGGCGAGGTGGCGTGGGGCCGCCTGTCGGTGGTGGAACCCGCCGCCGAGCCCGAGGAATACGTGGAGCCGGAGCCCCGGCGGTCGGGGCGTACCCCGTCGAGGAGAACACCCATCACGTTCATGCTGCGGGAAGACCTGCCCTGGCTGCTCCAGGCCCACCGGGGTGGGGTGCTGCCCGCCGAGGCCACGGCCGGGTCGGGGCGCGACGTGCTCGACGCCCTGCGCTCCCACGGGGCCCTGTTCCACACCGAGCTCCAGCAGTACACGGGCCGGCTTCCCACCGAGGTGGAGGAGGGCCTGTGGGATGGCGTGGCCCGGGGGATCCTCACCGCCGACGGGTTCAACGCCGTGCGGGCACTGTTCAACGCCCGCCAGCGGGCGTCGCGGAACTGGTCGCGAGGCCAGCGCTCCCGGCCCGGGTCGCGGGGCCGGCGCGGCACGTGGCGTCACGGGGTGGAGGGGCGCTGGACGCTCCTGCCGTCGCCCCCGCCCGTCGACGACGTGACCGAGCTGGCCGAGAAGGTGGCCTGGCAGTTGCTGCACCGGTGGGGGGTGGTGTTCCGAGACGTGTACGTGAAGGAGCGCCTGGCCGTGCCGTGGCGGGAGGTGCTCTGGGCGCTGCGCCGCCTGGAAGCCCGGGGGCTCATCCTCGGCGGCCGTTTCGTCACCGGGGTGACTGGTGAGCAGTACGCGCTCGAGGGCCTGGCTCTCCGGCCCGGCACGCGCCTTCCGGCCGCGGTGTAGCCCTCATCAACTATCCGTAATCTGGGTGATATCATCCAAACTATGGAGACTACGCACCGCGAGTCGCCGCCGCTGCTGCCACTCCTCCGGTCGCGCCAGCAGGCCGACCTCCTTCTCTATGTCCTGACTAATCCGGCCCGCGAGGTTTCGCTCACGGAGCTCGGGGAGCGGCTGCGCATCCCGTATGCGTCGGTGCACCGTGAAGTGGAACGGGCCCAGCAGGCCGGCATCATTGAGACGCGCTACGTCGGCAGGACTCGCGTCGTACGCGCCAACCCGGCCAGCCCGTACTTCGAGAGCCTGTCAGAGCTTCTGGTCCGCGCCTTCGGACCCCCGCAGGTACTGGCGGAGGAACTGGAACGTGCGAGCGGGATTTCGGCGGCCTACATCTTCGGCTCGTGGGCGGCTCGGTACCGGGGCGACGGGGGGCGACGGGAGGTGGGCGACATCGACGTCCTGATCCTCGGGCACGTCGATCGCGATGAGGTCTACGAAGCAGCCGCCAGAGCGGAACGACGCCTCGGGCGGCCAGTCCAGGTGACGATTCGGCGCCCAGACTGGCTCGAAACGGGGTCCGATTCATTCCACGCCACGGTGACCGCTGGTGCGATGGTGGACGTTCCACTCACGTCGCTGTCGTCAGGGTCGGAAGATGGCGAGTTCCCCCCGTGAAATGAGCTCGCGCGCGAATGTCAGCGCGGCGGTGGCTTGGTCGAGCGCCCAGGCCGCGTCGTCGGGCGTGATCGGAGGGCCCTCGGGAGTCGGATACTCGGCCGAATGGCGAGTGCGCCGCATTCGCTCGAAGCGTGGCTTCCCAAAGCCGGGATGTCGGTCCGCGAACTGAGCCGAGACGGCGTCTTCGACAGCGACGTGGCCTCCCTGGCTCGCTGACGCCCGAAGGCCTTGTGCTCCCAAGAGGGCAGTGGCGCTGAGGCGATAGACGTCGTACGCGAGCGCGAAGACGGTTTCGGCGTGGCCCTCGACCCGAGTCGCGCACACCCGCGGCGCGGTGACCTCAGCCGGTCAAGAGCGCGACGACTCCTGCCATCACCCCGATGGCGCTGACCTGGAGACCGGCGAAGACCCACGTCTGAGTGCGCATCCCGTCGGCCATCTCTCGGCCCAGGTCGGAGCGGAGTTGGGCCATCTCGCCCTTCAGTTCCGTTCGAAGTCCCGCCATCTCGCTGCGGAGCTCCGTGCGCAACTCGGCCATCTCACCCTTGAGCTCCGCTCGAACGGCCCGGATCTCACCCCGGAGTTCCGCGATCTCACCTCGGAGTTCCGCGATCTCCCCGCGGACGCCCGTGAGGTCGTCCTTGGTGGCGAGGTTCTCGGTGGGCGTCAACGGAAGGCGCTCCAGCAGTTCGGTTGTGGCCTCGTCTCCAATCCGCTCGATGAGGAGCTCCCGGAGACGAAGGTCGTCTGCTCTCGAAACCATGATTCCCCTTCACGAGTCGCGGTGCAATGAACGGCGCAGCACGGCGCCCCACGGGGGAACCCTCGAGGCCCGGCTCCCGAGGCCTCCGCGAACAGTACCGAGGGGGTGTGACGGTTCTTCGCGTGAGCGTGAGCATATATGCTTACAGCCATGGATCCGCGCGAACTGGTGCGGTCGGTTCGACAACGAGCGGGCCTCTCGCTGCGTGAGCTTGCGGGAGCTGCGGGAGTGGCGACGAGCACCGTGCATCGCATCGAACGGGGCGAGATGCACCCGACGGTCGAGCTATTGAGCGACATCGTCACCGCCGCAGGAGCCCGGCTCGTTGTCGAACCCCAGCCGGATCCGGCCGCCAGTCTCGTTGGACTCGCCCTCACGATTCGTGACGACAACCTGATTGAAAGCCCGGTCACGGTGGTGCGGCACGCCGCCGAGCTAGTGAGCCGGTTCATGACCGCCGACCGCGAAACCCGCGGGAGGATGATCGCGGCCGATCCCCCGAGCACGGGTGACCCGCGCTGGGACGCGTTTCTCGCTGGCGTGGCGGAGTGGCTCGCCAGCCAGGCTGGCGTCCCCAGCCCCCGCTGGGCTTCACGCCCGAAGCGCTTCCTCAGTCACGGCTGGTGGGTGAGCCCTCGTCGATCGCTTCGGGCCTGGCAGTTCGCCGGGACGCCGGCGTCGCTGCAGAAGCGCGGCGTGTACCTGCACCGTGAATCGCTCGTGAACGTGTAGGGCCGTGCTGAACCGCAGGCGCATCCTCGCACTCTTCGGCGAACTGAATGACGAGCTGTGCAAGGCCGGTGTGCGGGGAGACGTCTTTGTGGTCGGTGGGGCGGCGATGGCGGTCGCCTATGACGCCCGGCCCGCCACCCGCGACGTCGACGCCATCTGGCGTCCGTCTTCGGAAGTGCGAGAGGCGGCCGCCCGCGTGGCCGCGCGCCATCACGACCTCGACGCCGGGTGGCTGAACGACGGGGTCAAGCGCTTTCTCCCGTCACGCGATCCCGAAGCGGGTCAGGTCGTGTACGAGAACGAGTGCCTCACCGTGTCCGTGGCGGCACCCCGATACCTGCTCGCCACCAAGCTGCTCGCGAGCCGGGCGAGTCGCGATGAGGACGACATCCTCCTGCTCTATGACCTGTGCGGCTTCACGACCGTCGAGGAGGGGCTCGCCCTCGTCGAGGCCTACTACGCGGGGCGACCCATCGAGCCGAAGACCAGGTTCATGCTCGAGGAACTCCTCGAGCGCCGGGCGTGATCGAGTCCGACAATGCAGGATGAGCTCCTACGTGAACAGCCCAACGGCAGTATGGATCTATACTAGGAACGGCTCTTAACCAGTATGGAGACATGCTAGAGTTGGGACATGACCCAATCCCTCGCCCGCAACCTCGCACGTCAGCAGATTGATCGCAGGCTTGGCCCGTTCAGGCGGCTCGGAGAAGCGGCACGCCCTCCGAAGGGATGGATCCGTGCCATCCGCGACTCCCTCGGGATGTCCACGACCGAGCTGGCCAAGCGGATGGGGGTGACCCAGTCGAGGATTTCCGCGATCGAGCGCGCCGAGGCCCGAGGGTCCATCCGGCTGGACACGCTCGCTCGTGCAGCCGAGGCCCTGGGTTGCCGACTCACTTACGTGCTCGTTCCCGAGCGATCGCTCGAGGACATGGTGCGAGCCCAGGCTCGTACGAAGGCGGCGCGGGTCCTTGGACACGTCCCCCACTCGATGGGCCTCGAGGGTCAGACGGTTGGGAAGCGGGTCACGTCGCGTCAACTGGATCAGTTCGCGGACGCCTTCGTCGACCGGCGCGGGCTCTGGGCGCAGGAGTAGCACGTGGTCGGTCAGAGCGGCCTCGTGCCCGACGGAGACGGCCATACCCTCCTGTCGCCAGAGGACCTCGAGCATCTCAAGTTGACGCACATCACCACGCGCGGAGACCTCAACGAGGCGGAGCAGCTGAACATCCTGCAAGCGGTCGCCGAGACTCGGCCGCCGTCAGTCGGAGAACTCCTCGACGATCTCTATCTGCGTCGTCTCCATCGTCGGATGTTCGGCGACGTTTGGCAGTGGGCCGGTCGCTACCGGATGCACGAGACGAACCTCGGTGCCGATCCGGACCTGATCCCGGCCATAGTGAAGGACGTGGTGCGCGATGAGTAGGAGCCTCCTAGTGATCGCGCTGGCGCTCGCCACGGGATGCGGCGGCGCGGGCGGCCGTGGCGCGCTCGCGGCGCCGAAGCTCAAGCCCGTCGCCAAGCACGCGCTCCGTGACTTCGATGCCGGGCTCAGGGCGCTGAAGCTGGGCGGGCCCGAGGCGGACTTCACGGACCTCGTGGCGTTCGCTCGGAGCTGAGTGATCGACAAGCCAGCCCACTTCCACCCTGTTCCAGGTCGCTCGTGGAGCCCGTGGCGCAGCATCGGGCCGTCGACGGCTTCCAGCACCTCTCCGTTGACTTCGACCACGTAGTCGGGGCGGATCCCGACGACGTTGGCGTCTGGAACACCGTCGTCCCGAGGCGCGGGTCAAAGGGGTCGTGATCGAGACGATCGAGCGCTCGATGGAGGGCCGCGACGACTTCGGTCGCCCCCGGGTCCTGCTTGAGTCTCCGCATGGCCTCGTCTGCTTCAGGCCACCAGCCTGTAATCTCATAGGCCATGAAGCCAAACTACCACTTAACCCAACTATGGTGATTGCCACGATGCCACTTCCCGAGTATCCTTGTGTTGTTCGTCGTCCGGACGACGAAGGTGAGGGTTGCAATGGCGAAAGGCGAGATCTCAGTCGATGAGCGAGGTCGGACGAGCCTCGCACGGGTTCGGACGCAACGGTTCGATCGCTACCAGGTCGAGGAATTCCCGGACGGGACCCTTGTGCTCACCCCTGCGGTGACAATCAGCGCGGTCGAGCTGGCAGCGCTCAAGGACAAGAAGGTTCGGTCCGCCATCGCCCAAGCAAAGACCGGCGACCGAAGCGCATTGCGCCAACGTCCGCGGCGCTGAGGCCGCGCCCGGGTCAGTCCCGCGCCCGATGGGATCCAGGGCGCGAAGGGCGGAGATGATTCGGCCGTCTTGTCCTTAAAACCCCCTCAGTCGGCGGATTTCGGTGCCGAGGGACTTGTATGTGGGTACGCCGTGCGTACAATTCCTCGCGACAGACCGAGGAGTGGCGACATGCAGATGGCAGAGCGCGGGGTGACGAAGACAGAGCGATTGGGCCTGCGCACGACCGAGCGCCAGCATGCGCTCCTTCAAGCGGCAAGTGCGGCTGAGGGAACGTCCATGACCGAGTTTGTTCTGCGGCACGCCACCCGCGCCGCCGAGGAACTTCTCGCCGACCGCCGGACGTTCTTGCTCGGCGACGCACAATGGGAAGCGTTCATGGCCGCGCTGGCTCGGCCCGCCAAGGAACGTCCCGCGCTCAAGAAGCTGCTGCAGGCGCCCACCATTCTCGACGCTGATTGAGTTCGCGATTCAGCGACGTCGAGTTGCTCACCGCTCAGCACCGGCTCGCGGAGTTCGACTGCGGGAGTGACGCCCAGACGATCTGGTTGCGGCGATACGCCTTCCAAGCGCACCAGTCCGGGACGAGTCGCGTTCATGTGGTCCGCCGGCTTGAGGACGATGCGACGGTCGGGTACCACGCGTTGGCGGCGGGAGCGGTGCTGCAGGAATCAGCGACTGCTCGTGTCGTGAAGGGCGCCGGAGACCACCCCATCCCCGTGGTCATCCTGACCCGCCTCGGGGTCGACGTTGAAGAGCAGGGAAAGGGCCTCGGCGTAGCGCTTCTCGTTGACGCCCTCCGGCGCGTCGACGCGGCCGCCGACGAAATCGGCGTCCGCGCCCTGCTGATTCATTGCGAAGACGAGCGAGCGAAGTCGTTCTACGTTCACGTCGCCCAGTTCGAAGAGAGTCCGACCGATCCGCTCCACCTGATGCTTCTGGTGAAGGACCTGCGAAAGGTCCTGGGCCAGTGAGGCGCTGACACGAAGACCACCGGTCACGAAACCCCCGGAGGTGCCATTGAGTCCAGTGTATATATCTGAATCTACCGGTATATACTGACGACCGTGGCCAAACATCTGGTGGACATCGACGAAGAAGCGCTCGCGGCTGCGAAGGCCGAGCTCGGGACTCGCACGCTCCGCGACACCGTGAACGAGGCGCTCCGGATGGCCGGCGCCACGCGGGTCCCCAGGGTTACCGAGGCCATCGACGTGCTTGCCGAGCACCGTCTGCGTGATCGGGAAGAAGCGTGGCGCTGACCCACGTCGTCGATACGAGCGTTCTGACCCGGCTGAGTGTGAAGTCGGTACGGGCCGTCGTCGAGCCCCTTGCGCACCTGGGGAAGGCCGCTCGGGTCGGGCTGTCCGACCTGGAGGTCGGCTTCTCGGCCCGAAACGAGCGGGAGTGGGACGCAATCGTCGGGTCCCTCGATGTGTTCGAACTGATCGAGACGGAAGGCGCCCACGTCGAGCGAGCCCGCCAGGTCCAGCGACTGTTGGCCGCCCGCGGAAAGCGCGGCCGCAAGGTCCCCGACCTGCTGATCGCTGCCGCTGCCGAACAGGCCGGGTTGACCGTGCTGCACTACGACGGTGACTTCGATCTGATCAGTGGCGTCACCGGCCAGCCCTGCGAGTGGGTTGTCCAGAAGGGCTCGATCGACTGATCCGCTAGGGGGCGGGCGTCTACTTCTTCTTCCCGCCGGCCGCGCCGGTGCCGATGCCTCCCGTGTTCTCGGGCTGTGAGATTTGGGAGATCGGCTTCGATGCCTCGTAGCCGCCCCGCTTCGCGGACGTCCCGCCCTGTCGTCGCGTTCCTGATCCGTTCCGGACTGGCTTCGCCACCGCGGCCTCCTGCGGTCGAAGCTCGAGGCCCAAGGCTTGGGCGAGTGCCACCAGCGTGTTGAGGGTGGGGTTCGGAGTCTCGGCGGAGAACAGCCGACGCACGGCCTCTGGTTTCACTCCCGCCCGACGAGCGAGCTCAGCCTTGGTGAAGCTCAACGCCGTGCGGCGCTCATCGAGGGCGCGAATGACGGCGTCGACCTGAGCGATTCGAGCCCGAGCCTCGTGGTAATGCCTCCTGTAGTCGGCGTCCGTGAGGCGCTCAGCGAAATAGCGCTCTGCCCCCGTGCGTGCTCTTGCCACGGGCACGACGATATCCGTAACGCATGTGTTACGCCTACCCCCTACTTTCCGATCACGATCTCCGCGACTGTTCCCGTCGCTTCGGCCTGCATGCCGGGGAGGACGTGTTGATCGGCACCCGGCTGGAGCGTTTCCCCCGGCCGCCAGGGGATTGCAGCAAGTCCGGTTTGCGAGAACACCCGTGTTGTCCCCGACATCTACCAGATCTTGTAACGGACTCGCGCCGGTGGCGTCGGTCGCGTGCAGAGCGATCGTTACGAGAACGGTTTTCACGTCACCTGGGTCGCGGCAAGCAGCCGCTCCGGCTTCGTTGTCGTACCCGGTCCGTATGCTTCGGCGATGAGGTACGTCGTGATACGCGCGCGTTGGAGTGCGGCGTGCGAGCCTTGTGGATGATGAGAGGGAGGAGACCGCGATGACGGTCACGTATGACGAGACGAAGTTCGCCGAGATGCTCCTGTTCGCGGCGCGGCTCCTGGAGGACGACCACGCCGGGGGCGCGACCAAGCTCAACAAGCTGCTGTTCTTCGCCGAGTTCGCGCATGTCCGTCAGACCGGTGAGCCGATCACGGGTGCCGAGTATCAGAAGCTCGAATGGGGCCCTGCTCCACGCCGCCTGCTACCGGTCCGCGACCAGCTCGTCCGAGACGGGGACGCCGAACTCGTCGAGGAAGTCAATGCCTTCGGCTACGCCCAGGACCGGTTCCGGGCGCTCCGCGAGCCGAGGCTTGATCTGTTCAGTGCCGACGAACTGGAGACAATTCGAAAGGTCGCCGACGAGCTGCGCGGGATGAACGCCGCGCAGGTCAGCGCCCTGTCGCATGAGGAGCTCGGCTGGCAGATGGTCGACGACGGCGAGACGATCCCGTATTCGTCCGCCTACCTCCGTGAGCCAGAGATCACGCCAGCCGTCCGAGAACACGCGCGCCGTCTGGTGAAGGAGCTCGGCCGGGCGTAGCTGGTGCCCCACCGACGTGAAGTAACACGCTCGGAGACGCTCCTCGAGCATGCCCGAGAACGATTTCCTCCGGGCGGAGATCCCGAGGGCCGGGCGAGCTTCGAGTTGTTCGAGGAGCGTCCGCTCCGAGCCGTGGAGGACAGGCTCGCCCGTGATTTCGAGGGTTGCCCCGAGGCTGAGCCCGGCATGCCGGTACGGATCGTCGCGACCGCGCACGTTCCGCTCTTCCCCGCGATGACCTTCTACGCGGTGCTGATCGCAGACGGCACCGTGGAGATCCTCGACTTCACGATCGATGAGGAGTATTTCGACCTCATCGGCGGTGATCCGACTGACTGAGCAAGTCTCGGTGCGCGCAGCGACCGCGAAAACCTCGGCGTGGTCGAGGGCCTCGAGCGGAACTCGGCCCGCGCGAGAACACCTGGTTATGAGGGGGCCGGCGCGAGCAACAAGAGGACGAGGGTCTCGACCGCTCGCTTTGTCTTCCCGTGGAGCACGCTTCAGTTGCGGTTCGTGATCAGTCCGGGTTCGTAGGGGCTTGCGAGGGCTATGCCGCCACGATCTCGCTCGCAGTTCAGGTGGCAGGATCGGGTCGCGTGGCGAGCACGGCCTCGCCGCCTCCGTCGCCGCGCTAGTCGCGGGTACCTTGCCCCTTTCCTGGGTGACGGGGTGGGTTTGCGGTGATCGCCTTCAGGGTCAAGGTCGAGACCGATGCGGTGGTGTGATTGACCGTACGGCAGTTATGCCGGAGTCTCGGCGTCCCCGCCGGGTGCAGGAAGAGTCGGTGGGAACGAACCGGCTCTGCCCGCCTCCCAGATCGCCCAGTCGAGTTCGTATGCAGGCATGCCGAGACGGACAGCGATCGCCTCGAGGGAATCGACGATCTCGCGATCTGAGAGCGGACGATCGAGCACCCCCTCGGCGAAGCGTCGCACGTGCACGTCCGGCTTGATCGTCTCGACGCCCTGACGCATGACGAGCCATTGGTATACGGCCGGGCCGAGCCCCTTGACCTTCCCGGCGAAATCGCCTTCGAACGTGCTTGAACGGGCCCATGTGCGGAGGCCGTCGAGGTCGGTCACGGCGCACTCCCGGAAGTACGCCGTGAGCGCCCGCAGCATCCCCGCCCGCTTCCAATGTCGATTTCCCCACAGTTGCTGAGCCAGGGCGGTGTTGCCTTCGTTGGTGTCGGGATACGACGCCATGACCACTTCGAGATCGGCGCACGTTCGCACGGTGTCCCAACCGTTTGCCTTGAAGTGATTCAACGCGCGCACGACCGCCGTCGTGTGCATTTGAAAGTCCAGCACCGTCGCCATCAGCGCCATCACAAAGTCGTCGTCGAGATACACGCCCTCCGCCTTGGGCAGTGCACCGCACGCCAGGGCCAGGCGGTCGAGGGCCTCGTCGCTGATCACATCGCCAGTGTGTCGTATGGCTGTGACACTCGCCCGGTGGACCGGGCAAGCTGTGGCCCGGTGGCTATCGACATCGAACGGGAGCAGCGAGCCCGCCTTGCTGCTTTCAAGCGTCTCGAAGAACTCGAAGCGGTGTACGGCGACGTGCTGCCCGCCGCCGCCCTACGGCAGGGCTTCTTCTTCGAAGGCGAGTGGGTATCGCTCACCGCCCAACAAGGGATCTGGCGGCCCCGCAACCCCGTACGACTCGAACTCCCGATCTCGATCCGCACGGCGGCCAGCGACCCGTACGGCGACGAGATGACCGACGCCGGCCTCTCCTACGCCTACCGCTGGCGCGGCCTGACCGAGGAGCAAGCACAACGCCATGCCGACAACGTCGGCCTGCGCGAGGCCATGGCCGCCGAAGTACCGCTCATCTACTTCCACGAGGTTGGGTCCCACGAGTACCAGGCGCTGTGGCCGGCGTGGATCGTCGGTGACGACCCGGCCGCCATGCGCTTTCGCGTGGCGGTGGGCGACCACGACGCCGGCGAGCTGGCGACGGTGCTTGCCCTTCCCGAATCCGGCGAGCTCCGCTATGCGACGCGTGTGGCGAAGGTCCGTCTCCATCAACGCTATTTCGCCCATGTCGTCATCCGGGCGTACGACACCACGTGCGCCGTGTGCCGATTGAAGAACCACCGCGAACTCCTCGACGCGGCCCACATTCGTGCCGATGCGAGTCTCGGTCGCCCCGACGTCACCAATGGCCTCGCCCTGTGCAAGATCCACCACGCAGCGTTCGACGCCAACGTCGTCGGCATTCGTCCCGACTGCGTCGTCGAGGTCAATCGCCGTGTGCTCGACGAGGTCGACGGGCCGATGCTCCGCCACGGGCTCCAGGAGCGCCACGGCGAGTCGATCTTCGTGCCTAGGAAGGCCATGCACCATCCCGATGCCGCCCTCCTGGAGGAGCGGTACGAGCAGTTCCGAGCGGCTGGCTGACCGTGCGCACCGCCGGGGTCGACCTCGCGAGCAAGGACGTCAACACGGCGCTCTGCGTCATCGACTGGGAGGCCAAGCGCGTCGAGATGCTCCGTCGCAACGTCTCCGACGACGCGATCGTCGATGCCGTCGCAACGGTCGAGCGCACCGGCATCGATGCTCCCTTCGGGTGGCCAACGGCGTTCTTGCAGGCGATCAACGGATGGATGGATGGGGGAGCGTGGTCGCAGGACCAGTCCCACGCCGATGCCCTTGCGGGCCTGCGCTACCGCACCACGGATCTCATCGTGAAGAAGGTCCGCAACCCTCTGAGTGTTTCCACAGACCTCATCAGCATCACGGCATTCCGATGTGCGCGGCTGCTCACCATGATCGACGCTTCCGTCGGCGGTGTCGATCGAACGGGCTGTTCGGGGCCAGTGTGCGAGGTGTATCCGGCCGCCGCGCTCCAACGGTGGGGGCTTCGATCAAGGGGATACAAGAGTGGTGCCAATGCGCTTGAGGTTCGAGCCGAGGTAGCCGACGGTCTTGCCAGCCGCCTCGCTGGAATGCGTCTCGACCCTGATCAGATGGCAGCACTGCGCGCGTCGGACCACGTGCTGGACGCCTTCGTCGCTGCCCTGGTCGCCGCGTGCGTCGTCCGGGGCTTGTCAAGCGCCCCGGATCACGAACACCGCGCTGCGGCACGGACCGAGGGTTGGATTCACATCCCACAAGCCGGTGCCCTCGCGATCCTCGCCTGAAGGTGGCGGCCGCGTGGGTGCGCCGGCATCCCGAAACGGTGGGCTTGAGTCACGCCAGGGGATCGCTACGCCGGACCTGGTGGTCGAAGGTCGAGTCGCAGGTCGTCCACCATGGTTTCATTCTCATGGATTCCTCGACGTTTCAAGAGGTCGGCGAGGTCCTCCTGCCGGGGCTGCCCGAAGGTGAGTCGGTAGATCGCGAGGTCGTCCTTGGAGGTCATACGCGGCATCCCACGCGTTGCCCCCGGATCGGATCACCGCGAGCAACTCACCTCGATGGTGATGGGCGAGGTTCTTCCTGATGGCGTGCCCCCCGAATCGGTGCACACGGCCTTCTCGCTGCTCGAAGTCAACGGGATTCGCCGGGGTGTTCCAATGGACGGCGGCGTGGCACCACCAGTGGAAGTCGATGCCCTCCTGACCGACGCTGGTGGTCGCCAGGACGTAGGGCCAGAACGGGCTGTTGAAGGCCGCCTGGATTTCAGGCTGTCTGACGTCCTCGTCATTCGCGGCGCGCTTGCTGCCATAGCGGAGCGCGAATCGCGACGGAAACCCGATCCGATGAGACGGCCGCAGCGGATCGAACGCCTCATAGCGAGAGGGACGAGAGGTCATCGCCGACCGAGCAGCGACGGCGAACTCCATGAGCTTGGCGTCATCGAGTGCTTCCGATCGGTCGGGTGCCGACAGGTGATGAAGGTACTCATCGAGGACGGCCTCGAGACTGCCAGCGGCGCAATACTGCAGGACGGCCCGCCAGTACACGGTCTCCGGGAACGCCTGGTCGAGCAGCAGGATCGCGTCTGGACGGTTGAACAGGCTCCGCAATCCATTGGCAAGAACTGCCGCCGCCTTCCAATGCCCGACTGCGGTCGCGCTATCGGTTGGCCTAACGAGTCGGCCAACGCATCGATAGGCGATGTTCCCTGGGGCGAAGAGGCCGATCTCGTCGATGACGGTCGCGAGATCTTCAGGCTCACGAGTACGGGGTTCCATGTCGGCCCGAGGACGACCGCCGCAGAGATCGAGCGCCACTTCAACGTGAAGAGCTAGGCGCCTGGAGTCGTCGGGGTCGAACGTCTCGTCTGCGGCGCCGCTCACGGCGGCCGCCGCTCCCTCGACGTCCAGACCCGGCGGCGCCGACTCGCGCTCCGAGAGAATGGAGGTCCAGTACCACGCCTCGGCGCCGGTTGTCCGAGATGTCGAAGTCGGAGTCGACGTGGTCTGGGTCGGGTTGATCCTGAGAGCCAGCGCGGGCGCGGGCCAGAAGAGGGCAAGCGTCGTCATCGCCGCCGGTCGCCCGCCGTCGACGCGCCAGTCGAGACGTGGCACCGTGCCGTCGAGAGCGACGCGACTCCCGGCGATATGCCGCGTGGCCGCGTAGCTCACGAGGGAAGCAATCGCGGTCGGGGTCGCTGCCCACGACGAGAAGATGAGGCGCTTCGTCATGTCGGAGACGCCGGGCTCCGCATACGGACCGGAGAGAGGGGCATACGGGAGAGACGGAGGCATCCAGAGCAAGCGCCACCAGCCCGAGTCCACCGTGTCAGCAACGAGCTGACGCATGCGAGCGTTGCCGGGATCGACGGGTTCGAATGCATCGAGCTTCGCGTGGTCAAGGTGCTGGGTCTTCGCGAGCGCGCGGCGGACGTCGGGTCGGACGACGGGATCAGAAAGCGCCGTCCGCAGGCGTTCACCGAGCTGATAACCATCACCAAAGTTCACGAAGTACGGCGTCGACTTCCAATAGTCGACCGCCATCGGTGCGTCCAGGGTCGCGGCGAGGCGACGGAGGGAAGCGAACCCGACACATGTAGTTGAGGAGCGACCTTCGCAGGAGGGCCCGCAGTGCAGTCGTGTCGGCTCCGTCAACCGCGGCGCGTCGATACTGGGCCAACTGGTCGGTGATTCCGCTGACCACCGCTGGACCCCCATTCGACATGGCGAGGAATGTCAGCGTTCGCTTCAGGTCCGTGTCGTGGTCGTCGCCGTTTTCGCCCTCCTCCGCGTAGGTAAACGGCTTGTAGGGGGTGGCAGAGAGGAGCAGCACGCGAGTGTCACCGTGGTCAAACAACGTGTGCGCGAGCTCAGCGGCGTCGCGGAAGCGGGGGTCATCCAGGGCGAGGATGTGCCGAAACCGCTGGAACTCGTCCAGGATCACGAGATCCGGCTCGAGCGCGTCGACTCCCGCCCGCGCGAGCGCGTTCCGCAGATCGCCGACGAGGCTGGCGTGGGCGTAACGCTCGCCGTCAGAAATCGCGGTGCGTCGTCCTAACTCAGCCACGGCTGCCTCGAAGCGACGGAGCACACCAGATTTCCGGATGTCCCGGAGGAACGGTCGAGTGATGGTGTCGTCGGGTCCCCGATCACCGAGTGCGCGCTTGGAGTTAGTGATCTCCCACAGGATGTTCTTGAGGTTGGACGCTCCCCGAAGGACGACCGCCGCTGCCTTCCGAGCCCTCTTTGCGGTCAGTCCGAGGTGTTCGCAGAGGATGATGTGCAGGAGGGCGCGTTCGTCGGCCCGCCCGGTGCTGTTGCCCAGGTCGAGGGATGTTCCGGGCGTGAACGAGATCAGGTTGACGCGCTTGCCGACCTCGGGATGTGGATCGCCCTGGAGGTCATTCGAATCGCGGGCGAGCAAGGTAAGACGTGTTGAGTGGCGGCTGGAACCAGTACCGAGGACATCGAGGTTCTTCAGGTTCTGTTCGGCGATCGCCGCGTTCGAGCACACGTAGACGACGTCGATTCGGGGAACGGACGGGTCGTCCTGCAGCCGTTCGATCGTGCGTGCGATGACGCCCCGGGCAACCATGCTCTTGCCGAGCCCGGTTTCATCGGCGACCAGGAAGCGGCGCGCCGGCGGGTCATCGTCGTAGAAGCGTTGAATGACGTGGTCGACCGTGGCCCTCTGAAAACCCTTCAGAGAGCGGAGGTGCGCTGTGGCGGCAAACCTGGCTGTCATCGCGCGGCCGGCGCGAGGGCCTGGTGCGCACTGCGCATCGTGGCCCAGAGTTCTTCGAAGCCCTCGGGCAGGACGGCTCGGCCCTTCTCAGTCGCCTCGAGTCGGCTCACGAGCCGATCAAGGTCGGCGAGTACCTCGGGCCGATCGGCGATCGCGCGGACAAGCATCTCGAAGAGCCCCGTGCTTCCGGCGATGGCGTCCCAGGCGCATCCGCTCCCGCCCTCGCGCGCGACCATCGGAGCGGCGGCGTCCAGACCAAGGAGCAGCGCGAGGAAGCGCAAGAATTTCTCGGGCGTGTCGACCTGTCGGGCAATGACCTCGTCGAGGCGACCTGGGGGGTCGTGGATGAGCTGAGCGCGGACCACCGTCGCCCGCTCGACAGGTGCGCCAAGTTCGTCCGACCGGGCTCGGATGACGACAAAGGGAGTGACGTCGGCGAGCTCCAGATCCGAGAACTCGAACTCGAACGGCGCACCGGAAGTTGCTTCCACCGCGGTTCCTGGAACGGTTAGTAACCCGACCCGAATCGAGACATCGTCAGGCCACTCCCCAGGTGTCGACGACGTGAGAGAGATTCCATAGTTGGATTCATGCCCGTGCGCGATCGCAACGAAGCGTTGGTCCGCAAGCCGATGTAGAAGATTCTCGAGCTGTCGGCCAACCGTCTCCAACGGTGGTTCAGATTCGCCTCCGGTCGCCTGGTACTCCTCGAGGAGCGATGCGAACCCCGCATCCGGTCCGAGGAACTGGTCGACTCCCATGAGCGCCCGTCCAGCGAGGAGTTCGACGACGAACTCGACGTTGCGCTCGCGAAGACCGGCGCCGGTTGCGTTCGCCGATCCAATAAACATGCGAGCCTGCCGCCCGTACTCACAGACGTATGCCTTCGCATGGAGTCCGCCGAGAAGGGTCGAGCCGGCCAAGTCTTCGTTCGTGATTCCTTCGTCTTCGGTGTCTCCCAGCCCCGCGAGAGGGCTCAACACGTGACAGGACAGTTCGCCGAGGGTGTCGGGATCGAGGCGCTCGAGGGCTTCGGGCCGAGACACGACGGTGACCTCGCCCCCCAGTTCAATGATGTTGCCGAGGGCTTCGTGGTCGAGGAACGGCGACACGACGAGCTGGCGCCGGCCCGCAAACGCCTCAATCAGAGGTGCGCTGCGACGCCGCCGTAGTCCGAGGGCGTGGAAGGCCACTCCGAGGATGCCCGGCGGGCGTTCCCACTCCACGCGCGCCAGCTGCTCCGCGAGCTCGGTGATTCGATCGCGGCGATCGGCCGAGAGCTCATGTACGACGAGCCCGGGGAGCGCTCGGGCGAACTCAACGAGGGGACCGTTCTCCGCTCGCGGTCGCCCGCCCGCGGGAGTCCCGTCGAGCCGAACCAGAGCGTCCCACGACACGTCGTTGGTCAGGTTTCGGGTGCCGCACAGAAGCCGAAAGACGGCGTCGTCGCCAACGCGATACCGGAGTAGCCACAGCTTGGGGTGGAAGAGGTATCCCGGTTGCGGAGCCCGCACCTCGTGGAGCATCGGCTCGAGGAACGCCATCAGATCCGACGGTTTCGAGGGCACGCGAACCTGGCCGGCCTGACAGAAGATGTCGATTCGGTCGGCCGCGCTGCGAACGGCCTCGAGCACCGCCACGGGGTCGGGTGTATGGGCGAGATCGAAAGCGGCGAAGGCAAGGGGAGCGACGAGCGCCGCCGTGAGGTCCAGCGTGAAGGTGGTGGCAACGGCCAGCTCAAGCTCACCGCCTGGTGGCGGTCGCAGTTCATTGCGCAAGACGGCGCGCTCGTCAGGTGCGAGCATCAGCCACCCTCCAAGCCGGTGATGACATCGCTGACGAGCCGGTGCACTTGTGGCCAACGAAAGTTCGCTCGCCCCGACGTGCCGCCGCGCCAGCCTCCAAGGAGCTTCTGGTTGACCAATCGCCCCTGACTCCGCTTCAAGAATCGCTCGCGGTCGACGACGAGAGCCCTGAGCTTGGCGTCGTCCGCAATCGCGGCGACCTCCTGGCGGTGAATTCGATCGAACCAAACATCGAAGAATCTTCGTGAGAGCTCATCGATGCGCGGATTGCGGAGTCGAACATCAGCCCAGAACGCGTTCGAATCCCAGCCGGCGAACAATTCCGCACGGCGATCAACCTCCTCCGCCCAGTCATCGAGGGGACTGCGATACCAGTCCAGTTCGACTTCAATCATCGTGTGCCCGCTGTCCTTGTAGGCCTCCGCAACAAGCAGGTGGTACAGCATCCGCGAGCCGTCGAGCGCGAAAGCGAAACGCTCAGCGTCGTTGAGGACCGCTCGGACTTCGGGTGGCGCCGTGGCGCACGCGGGCTCGTCCCACGGTGCCGACGGCACTTCGCTGAGCGGCGCCAGGGTTTTGGCAAGGTGAGCAAGCAACGAGCCATCGGTCGTAGCGAGCCATCGCTCCTGCAGCCAACTCGCCTCGCCCCGCTTCAAACTGAATCCCCCGTCAACCGTGTCGTCGGGAAATCCAACTGGGCTGGTCCCCACCTCGGGATGCCAGACGGAGGGCGCTCGATGAGCGAGTTCGTCAACGTCGTCACCGTCCTCGCCGCCTGATGCACGCGAGCGATCGAGGGTGGTGGCGAGATCGCCGGGCCACTGTCGGATTCCCCATGCCTCAAGGGCGGTCCAGTACGCGGACGACGGAAGCTGTTTGACATTGACCCCGGCGTCACGGCCGATGAGGCCCTCGACGTGACCTTCCTCGATGAAGCGCCCAATCAGGCGGCGCTCCAGAGTGTCGAGGGCCTTGAGCGGCTGACGCTTCTGCGCCGCGACCTGGCAGAACCATGGGATGAACAGCAGGTAGCGGGCTCGAGAATGCAACACCGACGTCCCTGGGAAGAGAGCGTCGGCGAGGGTGACGACGATCCGGCGACCGCCCAACTCATCCTGCGTCTCTCGTTGAGAGAACAGCTGAACGACCTCACGGACCCGTCGCTGCTCCTCCGGGGACGCGTCGAGCCAGGCGACGGACGACCCCATCACGCGGATCCTTGGACGCGGTCGCTTGTTAGCCAACGGCGCCGGGTGTTCCGTCTAACCCCTGCTGAGGTGAGGATCGAATCTCGATCCGGTAGTGGGGGTGAGCCGCCCGGAAATTGGAGAAAGCCTGCCGGTGGTCGCGCGTGAGAAGTTTGATCCACGTGCGGGAGTTTCGCCCTCCGCACGTTGCCTCCAGCGCGGGGCTCCGCCTCTGTTCCCATGGAGTGCACCGTAGGCGCAGCCAGGGACAGTTATGCGTGGGGGCTGCGTCCGGGCCGGGTGCGGGCCCCAAACTGATGCCCGAGGTGGGTGCGGGTGCGCGAGACGGCCTGGTTGTTCCCTTGCGGGGATGTCGCTCGCGTCCGGTGTACGCGGGCGCGTGATCAGTCTCGGCTAGGTCCCTACCCGAAGCCGTATCAGTCGGCCTCGCAACCGATGCCGTCACGGTCGCGATCAAACCCATGGGGATCCGATCCGATGACGCGGAACCGCCGATAGGGGATCTCGCCGCAGTCGAGGTCTGGGGGCCACGGAGGGATGCAAACCGTGGGGTAAGAGGGATCACAGCCGGAGGGCTCTGATGGACTCGGACTCGGCGCGAAGACGGGTGCGCGCTCACCGACGCCACCGGGGTATGAGATCACGTAACCGTCGAGGGTCAGGATCCAATACCCGGTTCCATGAGGGCTCGCGGCCGCATCCGCAACCAGCCAGCCGTTGGTCTTGCCGGCGGCAGAGCCGAAATACCTGGCCGAGCCAAACGCATGCGCGCCCCCATCGATGTCGAAAACCCAGTACCCGGCACCGTCGGGGGCGGCCTCGATGGAAACGGCGCCTGTGTTGACGCCTCGACCCGGTAAAGACCCGAGGTATGGAGCGGAGCCGAACGCGTGAACCGCACCGTTGGTCTCCAAGATCCAGTATCCCGATCCGTCAGGCCGGACGGCGAGATCGATGGCTTCCCCTGCCACGCCTCGACTAGGCAGAGATCCGAAAAACCTCGCCGCCTCACCGAAGCTGAAGAGGCCGCCCGCCTGGTCCAAGACCCAGTAGCCGCCTCCACCGGGTACTGACTCGAGTTCCACCGGGAGCGCCTCGCCCACGCGGATCCCCTGCGCCCGGAGCCCAGGGACCGAGCCGGCAAACGGCGCCGATCCGAAGGCGAAGACCCCACCCGAGTGATCAAGGATCCAATAGCCGTTCCCGTCACCGGTTACGTCGATGTCGAAGGCGACCGTTGGTCCGACCAGCCGGCGTTCCTGCAGCTCGGGGATGGATCCGCGGTAGACGGCATCACCGTGTGTCTGAACGCCGCCGACGGCGTCGAGTGTGTAGTAACCCCTACCGGACCGGGTCGCAGCGATCCCGGTTGTAATGATCGGGCTGAGATCGTGTCCGTGGTGCGACGGTGGGTGATCGGCCAAAGCTGGAGTCGGCAAGAGGACCAGCACACCGACGAGGACACACGCGCGCGGAAGGTTCAAAGCCGCCCCTTTTCCCCAGGCGACTCTACGCGAGGGGTCGACCTTGGGCCCAAAGGGGGCTCTTGGAAACCACTCAGGATTCACAAGCAAGCCCGTCGCCGTCCCGGTCGAAGCGGTGGGGGTCGGAGCCGACGACGGTGAACCGGCGTTCCGCGACGTCGCCGCAGTCGAGATCCGGCGGGGGAGGATGGATGCAGACGTCGGGGTACGACGCGTCGCACGCGGATCCCTGGGACGTCGAACTCGTCGACATCGCATCCGACGCTCGGCACGCGGCCCACAGCCCCCGGTTCGCCTCTCGCGCTTCGCGCTCCAGCCGCACGAACTCCTCGGCATGCTCAACATTCGGGGGGTATGTGAACGCCGACGCGTAGCCGTCAGCCACCATGGCTGCGTTTACAAAGAGTCCATCCGATGTCCGGTAGACGTACGCGAGGGTGCGCCCGTACCTATCGAGACGCTCGATGTCGTAGACGAGCGTCACCTCGGTGCCGGCTGGCAGCAGCGTGGCCAACCTCGCTGCCGCCTCGCGCCCGAAACACTCGACCGGCTTCCGCGGGTCCTTCGTCTCCGGCGTGTCGATCCCAATCAGCCGAATGCGTGTGCCGTTGGTGTGGTCAAGGGTGTCACCATCGACAACCCCAGCAACCGAGGCGCGCTCGCCGTCCTCTAACGGCGTCGTCTGTGTTCCGGCGCCTCCGGGCTCGTCGGTCGTGATCGACGTGTCGGAGGACTTCGTGCTTCGGTCGACGGTGTCGATGGTCGCGCTGCTGCTGCACGACGGAGTGATGAGTGCGGCGAAGGCGACGACCGCGAAGCAGGGCGGCCTCCTGAGCCGGCCCGCTTGGCGCGTCAGCCGAGATCGCGGGTGTTTCGACAGCGCGGGAAGCCTGAGCACCCTAGGAACTTCTTGCCGTCCGCGCGACGGGTTCGGACGACAAAGCGCCCTCCGCACCGACAGCGGTTGCCGGGGCTTGCCGCCGACCGAGACCCTGCAGAGCCTTGGCCAGATCGCTTCCGCGTCGAGGGCCGTGTCCTGGGGGCGGGCTTTGGTGAGAGGCGGGGTTTGGCTCCGTACGCGGCGGCTGGTGCAACGGAAGGCCGTGCCTTCCGCGCTTGGTACATGAGCGTCACGGCTACAACGCCTCCCCAGAAGATCCACGCCCCGTATTGCTGGGCGAAGGTCCGCGTTTCCGACGTGGCTGAAGTCGGGTCAAGGTCCGCAGCTGGACTGGGTAGGCGGCCGAGATCCAGGTCTAGCGACGTGTCTGGCGCGGTCACCGCTGGTGAGATCTCGTCAGAGTCGCCGTCGCAGCCGCCCAGGGGGCACTCGTCGCTGTACCCGTAGTCGTAATCGGGGTCGCCGTAATCGGTGAACCCGTAGTCGTCGTAGCTCGGGTCTGGGATCGAGCCCTTCTGTGACTCGTCGTAGGTCGGGTAGCGGCACGCATAGCCCGCGTCACCGCATTCATAACCGCCACTGTCGGATGGGCAGCTATGCCAGCGGTGGCAGCCGTCCCGGTGGGCGAGCGCTCGCTGGGGCACTACGAAGGGCGCGAGCGAAACGATGCCAACCGAAAGAACTGCGAGAACCCGCCGCCCACTACGTCGCCCCATCAGCTCGCCTCCGCCAGGCCATTGTATAGAAGCTGGTCAAGAAGGGCGAAAGGGACGGCCTCGCGACCCGGCGTATCGCAGATCCTGCGTCGAGGTCAAACTCGGGGAGCCGTCGCGCCCTTGGGGGAGACCCGGTGGGTTCGCGACCCGCGTGGCGCGCGAACCGGCGAACTGAGGGTGGTTCGGCGGACGGCGGCGTTCGCTGCTACCGGTTTGTCGGGTCGCGCCGTACCTTCGCGTGCCGTGCTGTCAGGCTGATCACCGGCACGTCCAGATCCGAAAGGTTCGTACAGACTGCGGCTAGGCCCACCTGACAGGACTTGAACCTCGCGGTGAGAGGCCACAA
This sequence comes from Actinomycetota bacterium, assembly GCA_016179865.1. Classification (GTDB taxonomy): domain Bacteria; phylum Actinomycetota; class Acidimicrobiia; order IMCC26256; family JACPCJ01; genus JACPCJ01. Next base: position 97,908 of record JACPCJ010000114.1, read on the forward strand.
GAAGGCATCCGGAGAGTATCGACGGCGCACGCCGGCGGGGGTCGTTCCCCGTGTGAGGCGGAAAGGGGCCTACCTGGCCGGCTTAGCTGGGAGGCTCGGGTATCGGGACGACGTGGCCTTTGAGGACGCCCGCGATCCCGGCAGCATCGACCATTCCTTCCGCGGCGTCGAGAACGAGGGCAACGAGTTCGCCCTCCGAGATCGTCATGATGTGACCATTCAGCGCGTAGAACACGCCCGTCGCGATCGCTGCGGTGCGCTTGTTGCCGTCGAGGAACGGATGATTGCGCGCGAGCGAGTGGAGGAGCGCGCCCGCCTTGTCGTGGAGGCCGGGATAGGCGTCCTGACCACCGACCGAAGTCTGCGGGCGAAGGACTGCCGACTCGAGCAGCCCGAAATCCGCGAGCAGGTCAGGGCCGACCTCACGCTCGTTGATGGTCACGACCTCCGCGACCGTGAGGTACCGCATCAGAGATCCTTCAGCTTGTCGAGAGCGACGCGGTAGCGAGCCCTGAAGTCTTCAACGGCCTGGTCGAACAACTCCTCCCGCCCCGAACCCACGAGGAACTCCGCGATTGCCTGCCGCGCCGCGTCATTCATCGACTTGCCCGTGAGAAACGCATAGGCCTTCAGTGCCTCGTGCTCGTCGGGGGCCAAGCGGATGGTCATCTGTTGGACGTTGGCGGTCGATTGCTTGTCAGCCATGTCGGAACCTCCTGGAGTGCTGTCATAATACCATGACAGCGAGCCTGTCGGACCCTTCGCCGGCGCGCAGCGCATCGGGGCTACTCCGCGGCCCCGCTGCTGCGTACGCCGAATGCGCGGTTGACGGCCTCGCGTGTTTTCGTCCCGTCGTCGGGCCAGAGGTGGGCGTACGTATCGAGCGTCTCGGTGGCGGAGGCATGCCCGAGGCGGGCCTGCACCACCTTCACGGACTCGCCGTGGTGGATGAGGAGGGAGGCATAGAAATGGCGGAGGTCATGGAACCGGATGCGGCGAGTGACGCCGGCGGCATCGGCCGCGGCCCGGAACGCCTCGTTGAGACGCGGGCGCCAGACGGGTCGCCCGCGCACGCTTGTGAACACGAGGTTGTCGGGCCCGAGCGCATAGTCGCGGAGATGGCGGCGAAGGGCACCGGCGACCTGATCGGGGAGGGGGACTCGGCGGTACGAGGCCCGGGTTTTCGGTGGCCCCAGCCGGGGCGCGCCCTTGGACGGGAGCACGAGCTGTCGTTCGACGGTCACGAGGCGTTGGTCGAAGTTGACGTGGTCGACGCCGAGGCCGAGGCATTCGCCCGAACGCAAGCCAGTCCCCGCGGCGAGCACGACGATGGCGCGGTAGCGATCGTCGATGGCGCCGATGATGGCGCGTACGTCCTCGGGTGAGGGTGGGACCACCGGAGCCGCGTCCACCTTCGGGGCCCTGACCAGCCCGCACGGGTTGTCGTCGACGAGGCCATCGGCCACGGCCCAGTTGCAGATGGCGTGAAAGCGTTCATAGAGCGTCAGGACCGAGGAGGGTGCCAGTACGTCTTGGCGCCCGCGAAGCCACTTCTGGACGGTCCCCGGCACGAGCGTTTCGAACGCCAGATCGCCGAGGAACGGCAAGGTGTGCTTCTCGAGCAGCCAATCGACGAGCGCGTCGGTGGTCGGCCGGAACATCTGTCGTGCCTTCCACTCGAGCGCGACCTGCCGAACCGTGAGTGCCTCGCGTCGCTGGCCCATGCCTCGCTCTTTCGTGCCCGGGGTCCTCGGGGAGCGGGCGCAACGACGGCCCAGCGCTGGGTGGGGGAAGCGAGCTTGACGCTGGTCGCACCGTAGCAGCGGGGTGCGACAACGAAATCGGGACGCCGCCCGTCAATGCGCCGACGGAGCGACCATGGGTTGGCCGCCGGGGGCGAGCGCGAGGGTTACGCGGTCTTTCGGGCGCCAGAGGGAGCCGTCGCTGGCTTGTTGACGCTCGCGCCCTTGCTCGTCGGCACGGACACGGGCTTCTTCGAGGAGCCGCCGCTGTAGCCGCCCTTGCGCTCGATCTTTACGTCGCGTTTGCTCATCCGCTCACCCTTCAATCCGGGAAGAACTCCAGGTACCGAATCTCTTCCCAACGGACGAGGATACCGGAGCCCAGCTGAACCGGATGGCCGGCCCGTGACACGAACCCTCCCGTCGAGTCCATCTCGTAGGCCCGCTCCAAGAACAGGTCTTGGGGTTCCTCCGGGTACCCCGCGGCGTACGACTCTGATCGAAACAAGCCTCCGATCCACGCGCCGTCGTCTTTGAGCTGCGCTCGAACGAGCCCCGAGGGGTTCGACGCGAAGAGGTGGTCCCACGCCCGCGGAGCCGGTGCGCGCCCCAGCGCGAAGCGGAGGAGGCGGGCCTCTCGGCGGGCGCCATTTGTGCCAGAGAGGTGAAGCAGTCGCCTCAGTCGCCGGTGACGTTGCCGTTGATTTCGCGAAGTCCACAGCGAGCCGATGACCCAGCCCGCCGCCGCAGGCGCAGCGGTGAGCAGGAGCAGCAGGCCCCAGAAAACGGCGAACTGCATCGGCTCGAGCCCGCCCTCCGTTGAGCCGAGCGTGCTCCAAGCCAGGTACTCGGGCCACCCCAGTATCAGGTGAACGATGAGCGACGCGGCGATGAACCGGAGCGCCCGGTCGACGGCTCCGATCCCGAAGGCCCCGACGTGGCGCTCGAAGCTCCACATGTACGCGGCCCCCGGCACGACGAAGACGAGGACGATCGCAAGGGCCTCAAAGGTCGACGCCACTGCCTGCTGCCCCGGTCCTCTGGATCATGGACGGGACGGTAGCCATCGGGTGAGACAGTGACGCGCGAATGGGTTTCCGCAGGTCCGGCGGGGTGGGGGAGGAGTTCAGGCAGAGGTGCATCGTCTTGGCGCAGGCCACCTGCTGCCCCTGGTGGCGAGAGAGATATCGGATCACCGCGCCAGGCGCTCCAGGAGCTCGCGGTCGCGTTCGAGGAGCTTGCGAGCTCGCTTCGTGAACTCCTTGTCCGCGCGCACGCGTTCGAGTTCAGCCTGCAATGACTCGACGATCAGCGCGTTCACGCTCGTGCCTCGGACCCGGGCGATGGCTTCCGCTTGGTGGGCAAGTTCGTCAGGAAGTCGGACGGTCGTCTGCTTTGTCATGCAATCATGATATCACGATACCGAGACTTGAGTCATCCCGGCGCTCGCGGCGGATGAGGTTGCTGGAGACGGTCCACAAAGCGCTCGGCGACGTTGACGAGGTCGTCGGCTGTGAGGGACTCGGTCGTTGGATCGCCCCAGACGAGGAGCCTTCGGGCTGATCGATCCGCCTCGTCCACGAACAGTTCGGTCATGGCCTGTCGAACGGCCTCGCCGAGGCGCTGATGTTGGCGAAGGGCGAAGGCGACGGCGCCGTCTTGGTCAAACGCTGCGAGGAGGCAGTAGAGGTCTCGGATGTCGCCGGCGACCTTGCGTTCTCGATCCGCCCGACGATTCCGTGCCGCGTGCAACTTGGTGGGGACGAGGCCGGCAGGCGTTGCGACGCGGATTGACGAGGGGTCATCGTTGGCGATGACCACAAGCTCGGAGGCGGTGGCCGCGGCGTGCCAATGGCCCCCGAGGAACAGGACGTCATCAATCTCCAGCCCTTCAAGGTCCGCGTCGTCGACCGGCTCGACCTCGATCATTTCGACGACGACTCCGTCCACGAGTATCCGTAGGGGCGTCGTTCCCTCCGTCGCGGCACCGATGGCCACAAGATGGGCGCCCGGCGGTTCACCATCTCGGGACTGAGTCAAGCCGTCCACGTCGGCAGTGGCGCGGGCATCGAACTGCGCGAGCCCGCGTTGCGCCGCCTCGGTCAGCCTGGTCGCGACTGCCAACCCGCCGATGAGCGCGAAGTCAGCGAGGCCACTTTGGGTCACGACCCGCGCCGCGTGGAGGAGCGGCGCGAACCCTGGGCTCAGTTCGAGCGCGGGTTCACCAGACACGGGCGAACCCCTCAGGCCCGTCCCACGTCTCAAGGACCTCGTGCCCACGTGCGGGGTCGAGTGCGAGGTCGAGCGCGGCGACAACCGGGTGGACGAGTGGCCATCCCCCGCTCGGATCGGGGAACCGCGGCGCCACGACAAGAAGGGTCGGAGCCGCCGCGATCCGAGCGGGCGGGCCGGCAGGGGCGTCGGCAGGGCCGAGTTCCCGGAGGCAGGCGTCGACGTCGGCCTGACCGGGGAGGTACAGATCGAGGGTCGAGGTGCCGCCCCGGACGATCGGCGCACCCCAGGCCGCCGCTCCAGCCGCGCCGCCGAGGGCCGTGCCTGGGCTGGCGAGGTCGTCTGCGGCTCCGACAACCGACTCTGGGGCCCGGCTGATCGGGAACCGGCGGACATGGGAGGCCCAGGCATCGGTGGTGGCCCAGAACAGTTCGGGGATCAGCGGTCGACCGTCACGCTGGAGCAGGGCGGCGTCGGCGAGCCGCTTCCGGGCGTCGGTGATGACCGAGGGGGAGAGGCGGCTGGCTCGTGCCAGCCCTCGGACGTGGAGTGCCTCGGTCGGGTGCATGAGCAGGGAAAGGGCGACCGTGATGCCGGACCGCCCGGCGATGGGGTCAGGACGGCCGCGGGACGGCGGCCGACTCCTGGGGGCCGTGGTCGTCTCGATGAGGAGGCCGGGAGCCGCGATCCGAAGGTGGCCTCGGCGGTCGAGCCAGCCCCAGCCGCTGGCACGGAGCAGTTCGCGAACCGGTTCGACGATCCGGTCGGCCACGAGGACGTGGGCGCGGTCGGGTGGTGCGCTGCGCACGAGCTCGGTCACCTGTGCCGTCGTCGGCGTGGCGGCGGCGTGGAGATCAACGAGCGCCGTCGCGCCGTTTTGGCTGGTCACGCGTAGGTCAGCTCGTTCCGTGCGGTGGGGGCGGAGCTTGAGGGGGGCAAGGACATCGCGGAATGCCGCCACGGCCAACCGTTCGAGTTCGTCTGAGGGAGTACGCATTCGATGAAAGCCTCGTTCTGTGTTCGGTAATAACCTTACAGATCGCCCAGGATCGAGTCCACCGCCCGACGGGTGCGGTCGCCGTCGTCGGGCCAGAGGTGGGCGTAGGTGTCGAGGGTCTCGGTGGCGGACGCGTGGCCGAGGCGGGCCTGGACGACCTTCACCGACTCCCCGTGGCTGATGAGCAACGACGCGTAGAAGTGGCGGAGGTCGTGGAAGCGCACACGCCGGGTCAGCCCGGCGGCGGTGACGGCCCGGCGCCACGCCTCGTTGAAGCGGTAGCGGCGGACGGCCGTCCCGCGGGGGTCGCCGAAGACGAGGCTCTCGGGCCCGGGCCCGTACCGCTCGAGGTGCGAGTGGACGGTGTCGGCGACCACCGAGGGCAGGGGCACGGTGCGATACGACGCCCGGGTCTTGGGGGGGCCGAGGCGCGGCGGGCCCGTGTCGGGGAGGACGAGCTGGCGCTCGACGCGCACGACGGCGGCGTCGAAGTCGAGGGCCTCGAGGCCGAGCCCGAAGCACTCGCCCGAGCGCAACCCCGTGCCGGCGGCGAGGACGACGGGAGCCCGGTAGCGGTCGATGATCTCCGCCGTGATGGCGTGGACCTCGTCGGGGGTCGGCGGCACGATCGGGGGGCGCTCGATGCGCGGCAGCTTGATGCCCTCACACGGCGTCCGCTCGATGTGGCCGTCGACGACCGCGGTGGCGCAGATCGACGAGAGGAACCGGAAGGCGACGTCGACCGTCGACGGGGCGAGCACGGCTGAGCGGTCGCGCACCCAGGCCTGGACCTCGCCGGGCCGGATGGATCGGATCGGGCGATCGCCGAAGGCGGGGAGGATGTGGTTGCGCAGCAGCGTGGTAGCGAGGTCGACCGTGGTCTGGCGGTAGAGCTGGCGGGCGCGCCAATCCTCGACCACGTCCCGGAAGCTGAGCTGTCGGGGGAACTCGCTGATGGGTTCGAGCACGGCGCCGTCCCGGTTCGAAGGGCCTGACCAGGACGGCCTCTCACCTGCTCCCCGCGGCGGCCGTCGCAGCGCGGGTGACCGCAGGGTACGACCGGGCTGTGACACTTCAGCTTCGGGCGGTTTGGCGGAGGGTGGTCAGCTCGGGGGCCGCGCCGGCGTTATTCGCCGGGGCCCGTCCCGTCGCCGTCCCCGCCGTCCCCGCCGTGACCACCGCCCGAACGCACCAAGGCGAGGAGTTCCTTGCACGTCGGACAGATGGGGTAGCGGGACGGGTCGCGGCTGGGGATCCACCGCTTCCCGCACAGCGCCGTCACCGTCTCGCCGAGCACGTAGCCCCGCATCTGGTCGTCCTTCTTCACGATGTGGGCGAAGCGGTCGTGGTCGCCGTCGCCCGTGACGGGGTGGGTGCGCTCGTCGACCCGCTCCTTGGTGATGGTGCGGGGCTGTTGACTGGGGTGCGCCACGCCTCCAAGGTATTCGCTCCGAACCGCAGGCCGTGACGCCGGCATCGGTTCGCGAGAAAGCCGCTCGGAATTCGTATAGGGGGGACACCCGTCCCATTCAGCGGTACGGGGAAGCGAGCGGAGGTGGGCGGATGCGTCGGATCACCTGGTGTTGCGTGGGAGCTCTGTTGCTGGGGGCGGGTTTCGTCGAAGCGGCAAGTGCCTGCCACGTGGGCGGGCCGGGGTGCGGGCCGGCCGAGACGCAGCCCTTCGATCCACGACCGTCCTTGACCCTCGCCAATCCGGCGACCGGTGCGCAGTCCGACGTCACCTTCGGCTGGGAGCACGCCGAGCCGCATGAACAACTCGTCGGCGCCCTCGAAGTCGACCTGCCCGCCGGATTCGAGGCGAACCTGGAGGCACCGGAGTACGGAGCCACGGTCGGGCTCCTCGACGTGGTGATCAACTTCGGCGGAGCCAACCAGCGGTTCCTGGGCACCATCGTCGACTACAACGACTGGCTCGATTGGCCTCGGGGCGGCGTCTACAAGTGGGAGGCCGAGATCCAGGGGGGTGGCATCGAGTACCCGCTCGAGATCTTCGCCGACCGCAACGCCCCCGACGGGCACCTCCACGCTGAGGCCGTCATCAGCGAGCAGCTCATCCAGCGGGCCCACGAGCTCGACGGGTTCCTGGTGTCGGCGCGTGCCACTCTGCTCGGCTTCGCCCACGACCCGGCCGTGTCGAGGGAGCCGGTCCCGGTGGTGCCCGTCGTGCCCGTGCCGTTCATGCGCAACCCGACGCCGCCGGCACCTACGCCGGCTCCGCCGTCTTCACGGCCTGGGACGACCCGACCACCCAGGAGGCGCCGCCGACGGTCACCCGAACCCTCAGTGTCGAGGTCAAGGAGTGCCTCGTCCCCGGGGCGTGCCTGCCCGCTGAGGCGTGACGATCAGGCGCGGGCCGTCAGCGTGAACGCGTCGACGACGTTGTGGGGCAGGTCTTCGGCGAGGGCCCGCAGTTCCATGCGGGCCGCAGTGGAGCCGGTGGCGGGGAACACGTCGGCGACGAGGAGCGAGTGGTCGCCCAGGTAGCGGGCGGCGGACCACTCGGCGAGTTCGGGCACCCGGACGCCGAGCTCGTTGGTCACGTAGGAGACGGGGTGCAGGGTCGAGGGATACGGGGCCTGCCCGCCGCCGCCGGCGGTGACGTACACGGTGCCGGCGGGGTCGTGCTCGCCGGCCTTGAGGGGGTGGGTGCGCTCGTAGGAGTGGTTGTGGCCGTTGATGACTAGGTCAACTTGGTGCTGGTCGAACAGGGCCTCCCAGGCGTCGCGCACGCCGCCGTCGGAGCCGTGGACGCTGTTCGAGCAATAGGCGCAGTGGTGAAAGCCCACCACGATGAAGTCGACGGCCGGGTCGGCCCGCAGGGCGGCGAGGGTGGCGGCGAGCCAGGCGTCCTGCGCCGTGCCGGCGTAGCCCTGGTTGCGGGTGATCTCGTAGGAGACGTCGTTGGCGTCGAGGGCCACGAAGGCCACGTTGGCGTAGCGCTGCGCCCACCACGTGGTGGTGCCGGAGACGCCGGCGCCGGGGAGAACCATGCGGGAGAGGAAGCCGTCGTAGCCCAGGGGCCCCTGGCCGATCTCCATCTCGTGGTTGCCCGCCGTCACCATCCACGGCGTGGTCTTCGCCACCGGCTCGATCTGGCTGAGCCACGAGTCCCAGATCTTCAGGTCTTGGACGCCGGGGAAGGGCCCCACACCCGGCGGCGGGTTCACGGCCCCGCCGAGGCGGTCGGCGTAGCACAGGTCGCCCACCATGAAGACGAGGTCGGGGTTGGCGGTTCCGATCATGGCCGTGATCGAGGCGGCGTCGGCGTTGGCTCCCATGTCGCCCATGGCAGCGAAGGTGAACGGGCCGGCACCGGCGGGGGCGGTCGTGAACGACCCGGTGGCCTCGTTGGCGGGGTCGATGGTGTCGTGCACGACCTTGTACTGGTAGGTCGCGCCGGGGGACAGGCCGGTCACCGGGGCGTGGTGGTAGAGGGTCGAGACGCCCCCGACGGTTTCGGTCACCGCTGGCACGCTGGCGCCGTAGGTCGTGTCGGGCCCGACGAGCAGGCGCGGGTTGGTGACGCTCTGCGGCGTCGACCACGACACGGTCATCTGGCCCGTGGGGTCGGCGCCGAATGCGATGTGTACCCCGGCCGGCGCAACGCCGGCGGCGAAGGCGGGCTGGCGCCACAGGATCGGCCCCACGGTGGCGACGGCCGACGCCGCCCCCAGGCCCTTCAGGAACTGCCGCCGGCTGGGCCGGGCCCGCTGGGCCCGCAGGTACTCCCAGGCGTCGGCCATGGTCATGTCGCGGAACAACCGGTCGGGGATGTCCCCGATCGCAGTGCGCACGTTTCCGCCCTCCCCCTCGGCAGCGAGCCCCCCAGGCGTGAGCGGCGACGGTACCGGAGGGGCGCGCCGCTTGTCACGGCCCGGTGGGTGCTCCGATGGGGGCGTGGGTCAGCGACCGAGGGAGCGGAGTCGGTCGATCCGCTCGTCGTCAGGCCTGAGATAGCGGACGAGGACAGCGATGACGGCGTCGAGGTCGAGCGTGCCGGCGGCGTGCATGTCCTCGAGGTCAACCCAGTCACGGGCCCGGTCGTAGTAGGCCTTGAAGACGGCGAGGTCGGCGCAGTCGATGAAGGGGAGTTCCTGACCTCGGAATGGCTCCCAGCGCACCCGGGTCGCGATGTCGTCATGGAACGGGCTGGTGCTGAAGAACAGGTCGAGGGCGGTGGCATCCCATCGCAGACGTACCTGACCGTCATGTCTGATTCGTGCGGCATCGTGGTCGGACCAGGTGATCGCAGGGGGGAGGGCGGCGAGGACGTTCGTCGCCTGCTTTGGTGGGGCGAGCACATTGACGTCGATGTCGATCGTTCCCCGCGCCATGGGCGTGCACCACGCCAGGGCCAGGGTCCCGCCGAAGGCGTGTGGAATGTCGGCTGCCACCAGCGCGTCGTGCAGCGCAACCATGGCGTCGCCGATGTTCATCGCGGCCTCGTGGGGAATCGGGGGAACCGGAGGTCTCCCGGCTCACGTGCCGGGAGGGCGGCGACGAGGTCGAGGAGGTCGGAGAGTTCCCGGCCTTTTGCGGCGCGCTCGGCTCCGTTGTCAGCTCGCGGGGCGAGGCGGAAGTCGAGAGCGAACCCGGCGGCTCGGACGACCCGCTGGAGCGTGTCGAATCGAGGCGTCTTGGCCCCTGATTCGTAGGCCGCCAACGTCGAATGCGACGTCTCGGCGAGGCGGGCGAGCTGGCGGAGGGTCAGCCCGGCCTCCTTGCGCGCCCGCCTCAGGATCGCACCAGCCGTCACCCTTGTATGGTATCTGGTCAGATAAGAAAACGATTGCTACGGCGTATAAAGATTTTGTAGAAACCCCTTGACAACCGGACAGGCGTTCGGTACTTTGATCCCAACACTTCCCCATGTGTACGACCGGAGGGAGGTGCGCCATGGCTGCGGTGATGCCCAACGAGAGCGAGTCCAGCGCCGGCGCGCCAACCCCCGATGCACTCGAGCAGATGCTCGGCCAGCTCCACGCCATGGAATGCGCCGTGCGGGCGGAGTTTCTGAAGACGGCCGCCTCGTACGTGGCGTCGAAGGCCTGGCTCTCGGATGGTGCCCGGGACCTGGCCGAGTGGCTGGTGGGGCGCTTTGCCATCTCGCCGTACCAGGCCCGCGAACTCGCCCGGGTGGCCGACGCGGTGGTGTGCCTGCCCAAGCTGCTCTCGGCCTTTGCCGAGGGGCGCATCTCCTGGGACCAGCTCCGGGTGGTCACCAAGTACGCCACGCCCGACACCGACGAGCGCCTGGCCGAACAGGTCCCGGGCCTGTCGCTGCGTTCGATCGAGGCCAAGGCGCGCGCGGCGCGCACCATGAGCGCCGCGGAGGCCAAGCGCCAGCACGACGACCAGTTCCTGCTCCTGTACCGGCGGGGCGAGGATCGCCTGCGCATCCGAGGCGAACTGGTGGGCGAGTGGGCGGCGGTGGTCGAAAAGGCCCTCCTCCGCCGCCTGGAAGCCCAGCCCAAGCCCCCCGAGGGCGAAGACCCGTTGCCCTACGACGTCCGGCTGGCGTCTGCCCTCCACGAGCTGTGCTCGGGGGCCATCGGGGCCGACCCCGATCCCGACCGGGCCACGGTCGTGGTCCACACCGACCTCCACGCCCTGCACGCCCACGACGGCGTGGCCGACATCGAGGGGTTGTTGATCTCCTCCGAGACGGTGCGCCGCCTGTGCTGCGACGGGAGGATCCAAGAGGTGCTCGAGATCGGGGGCATCCCCATCGGGATCGGTACCACGTCACGCACGGTCCCCTTCCACCTGCGTCGCCTGCTCACAGAGCGCGACCAGGGCTGCCGGTTCCCCGGCTGCTCGCGCCGCCGGTGGGTGCACGCCCACCACATGTGGCACTGGGAGGACGGCGGGCCCACCGACCTCGGGAACCTGGTGCTGTTGTGCTCGTATCACCACCACTTCCTGCATGAGGGCGGCTGGAAGATCCGCGGGAACCCCG
>JACPCJ010000005.1 GCA_016179865.1 Actinomycetota bacterium
TGAGGAAGACCCGACGTGTGGACGGTGGGACACCGGGGTCGGCTTCCTGGGTCGGCGCATCCTTGCTGCCGGCAACGAACGCACGACCGGTTCCTTCCCCGCTGGCTTCGGTTACCACGTCGGCGCTAACGACTGGTGGAGCGGCATCTTCGAGATCATGAACATGGAGCAGTCGCCGCAGAGCGTCTACGTGGAGATGACCGTTCGCTACTTGCCCGGCGACGACCCGTCCGTAAAGGGAACCGAGCCGGTGTGGGTCGACGTCGACAACTGTGAGGACTCCGAGATCGACGTTCCCGCCGGGCGCACGACCACCACGTGGGACTGGACGTCGACCATGACCGGCCGGGTCGTGTTCACGGCCGGGCACGTGCACGACGGCGGCCTCTCGACGACGCTCTCCAACGCGACGGCGGGTACGCGGATGTGCCGGTCGGTGGCGGGGTACGGCACCAAGCCGGAGTTCGATGGGCACATCGAGTCGATGAGCACCTGCTCGTGGGACCGGCTGGGGTCGATCCGCGACGGTGACACCATCCGCCTCGACACCGTCTACGACACGCCCGAGGCGCTCGAGGGCGTCATGGGCATCATGATGTTCTGGGTCTACGAGACCGACGACCTCAACGGCGGGACCCCGGCACCCGACTCGGTGACGTCGCCGCCCGAGGGCGCGGCCCCGACGTCCGGGGGCCACACGCACTGACTCCTCGTCAGGAAGGCCGCAGGGTCGCGAACTCGGCGGCCTCGGCCTCGAGGAGTCGGCCGAACCACTCCCGCGTGAGGCCGGCGTGGCCGGGGTCGCGGGCCAGGTTCACCAGCTCGTGGGGGTCGTCGACGAGGTCGTACAGCTCGTGCTCCTGGTCGTCGAACGGCGCGTCCTCGCCGAACCGCTTCGGCTCGGGTGACGGCTGGCCGTACTGGTCGGTCCCCCCGCCCACGCCGTAGTAGCGGGCGTACTTGTAGCGACCGTCGGTGATTCCCCGGATGGCGTAGCGGGTGTGGATGCAGCGCTCGTACCAGGCCTGGTCCTGGGCGAACAGGACGTGATCCCGAGCCGGAGCCGACGGGTCGGCCAGGGTCGGCGCGAGGTCGAGGCCCGAGAAGGTCGGGGTGTCGTCGACGGAGGCGCCGGCGAGCGCGGTGATCGTGCGGGCGACGTCGACCTGGGTGCAGAGAGCAGTGGCCGTTGCCGCCGCCGGGATTCCGGGGCCGCGCACGTAGAGCGGGACGCGCATGATCTCTTCGTAGACGAACGGGCCCTTCGATCGCAGCCCGTGGCTGCCGCACATGTCGCCGTGATCTGACGTGAAGATCACGACGGTGTCATCGGCCGCCCCGGACGCGTCCAGGGCGTCGAGGACCGCACCGAGGCTCTCGTCCGCCGCCTGGTGCAGCTTCCAGTAGTAGTCGAGGTGGCGCAGCCACGACTTCGTGTCGGTAGGGTCGAGCTCGCCGTAGAGGAAGTGCTGCTGCTCGTGGAGCCAGGTGAGGTGGACGGCGGGCTTGGTGTCGAGGTCGTCGGCGAAGTTGGGTGGGAGCTCGTCAAAGACCTCGTCGTAGGGCTGGGCGAATGCCGGGACGGGGTCGTCGTCCTTCCAGGCCGCCAGCGACAGCATCTCCCGCACCCGGTGCACCTCTGCGGCGTTGGCTTCCTGGTAGGAGGGCTGGTCGATCGGGAACCACATCACGTCGTGGGGGTTCACGAGGGCGACGGTGAGAAACCACGGGTTGGCGCGGCCGGCGGCGTTTCCCTTCAGCCACGCCGCCGCCTGCCGGGCGATGACGGGGTCGAAGTACCACCCCGTACCCGCCCAACCCATGTAGTGGCGGTCGTCGCCCTCCCAGTCGGAGAACCCGTAGGCCTCCATGTCGGGAGTATTCGTGAGGGCCAGGTGCCACTTGCCGAGGTAGCTGGTGTCGTAGCCCGCGCCCCGCAGCACGTGGGCGAGGGTGAGGGTGGAGGTCGGGCGCTCGCGGTGGGCCCCCATGATCACGTTCTCGCGGACGCCGTGCTGGGGGACGTACTGCCCGGTGAAGAGGCTGGCCCGGCTTGGCGAGCACGGCGAGGAGTGGGTGTAGCAGCGGGTGAACTCGAGCCCTTCGTCGATGAGGCGCTGGCGGTTGGGGAGGGTGAGGTGGGAGGGGATCCAGCCCCGCTGGCGCTCCTGGTCGGAGACGATCAGCAGGATGTTGGGGCGGGCGTCGGCGCGCTCGGACACGGGGGCCACGGTAGCGTCCGCGCTCGTGCCCGCCTTCTTCGTCCACGGCGTCGCCGACACCCACGCCCTGTGGGACGGCGTGCGCGCCCACCTGTCGCGGGCCGACGTCATGGCGCCCGATCTGCCCGGGTTCGGGTGTCCCGTTCCCGACGGGTTCGGGTGCTCGAAGGAGGACTACGCCGACTGGCTCATCTCCGAGGTCGAAGCCGTCGCGAAGGACGCGGGCGAACCGGTTCACCTGGTCGGTCACGACTGGGGCGCGCTGCTGGTCCAGCGGCTGGTGATGCTCCGGCCCGACCTCGTGCGGACGTGGGCCGCGGGTGGCGCGGCACTGGACCCGCTCTACGAGTGGCACGACTTCGCCCGCACCTGGCAGCAGCCCGAGACCGGCCCGGAGATGGTGCCGACGGCCGACCCCGTCATGGCCGGCGCCATCCTGGCTCTCTACCGCTCGGCCGTTGACGTCTTCACCGAGTGGGGGGCCGCCTTCGACCGCGCACCGTCACCCGGCCTCGTCATCTGGGGTGCCGACGACCCCTTCGTCGGGCGCGAAGTCGGCGAGCGCACCGCCGCCCGGCTCGGGTGCGACCTGCTCATGCTGGAGGGGTGCGGCCACTGGTGGCCGCTCGAGCGCTCGGCCGACGTCGCCGCCGCCCTCGAGGCCCTTTGGCTTTTGCCCTAGCGTGCCGCCAATACGCGGGGCACAAGCGCAAAACCGAGGGGAGTCACGCCCTCTGTGCCGCCTCCAGGCAGGGGACGAGCGCGTCGAGGGCGGACGGGATGTCGTCGGGCTGGATGGCGATGAGCAGGCTGATGATCCGGTTGACGCCCCGGTCGGCGTAGGCCTTCACCATGTCGGGAGTCAGGCCCTGGAAGTACGGGCAGATCGACACCTGCACGTCGGCCCGGCTCCGGCCTTCGTCGGCTAGGAACTTCTCGAGCCGAGCCAGCCCCTCGTCGACCTGCTCGGGCGAGCGGTTGAATCCGTACCAGCCGTTCCCGTGGCGTGCCGCTCGCCGGAGGGCGGCGTCGCTCTCTCCGCCGATGTGGATGGGCGGGTGGGGCTGCTGGGCCGGCTTCGGGTACATCCGGACCGGAGCGAGCGGGTAGACGTCGCCATCGAACGACGAGACGTCGTCAGTCCAGAGCGTCTTCAGGATCTGGAGGTACTCGTCAGCCCGCTTGCCCCGCGCCTCCCAGGGCACCTGGAGGGCGTCGAACTCCTCCTTCAGCCACCCGACCCCGACGCCGAGGTCGACGCGCCCGCCCGACAGCCAGTCGAGGTCGGCCACCACCTTGGCCGTGTAGATCGGGTTGCGCTGGGGGAGCAGGCAGATCCCCGTCCCGAGCCGCACCGTCTCGGTCACGGCGGCGAGGTAGGTGAGCGCCGTGAACGGCTCGACCATGCCCGCCTCGGGGGGTGCCGGAAGCTTCCCGTCGTCCGAGTACGGATACGGCGAGGCGTAGTCGTCGAAGAGCACGACGTGCTCGGGCACCCACACCGACTCGAAGCCGCGCTGCTCGATCTCGGGGCCGAGACGTTCAAGGAAGGCGCCGCCGGGCTGCCAGGTCGTGAGGGGGACGAACAATCCAAGTTCCATGAGTCGGAACGCTACACACCAAACTTGGCCCTCGAGATTGGCGCAAAGCAATTGGCTGCGGGAGCGACACGGAGGGGCCACGAACATGGCGGGGTTGCTTGAGGGGATGCGGGTCATCGAGAGCTCACTGCTCGGACCCGGGGCACTCACGACGCACCTGGCCGACATGGGAGCCGACGTCGTCAAGGTGGAGCCCCCGGGCGGCGACTACGTGCGGCGAATGACCTGGCCCATCGTCGAGGGGGTGTCGCTGATGCACCTCCACATTCACCGGGGGAAGCGGAGCATCGTCCTCGACCTCAAGACTCCCGGGGGCGTCGACGTGTACCTCGACCTGGTGCGGGGCGCCGACGCCGTGGTCGAGGCCATGCGGCCGGGCGCGCTGGCGCGGCGGGGCCTCGGCTACGAGCGCCTGTGCGAGGTCAACCCCCGGATCGTGTTCTGCACCATCTCGGGGTACGGCGCCACCGGGCCCTACGCCGACCTGCCCAGCCACGGCATCGCCTATGACACTTGGGCGGGTCAGGTTCCGGTGGCGGTGGACGACGAGGGCTTCAGCTATATCCCCGAGCACCCGTCCATGGGGATTCACGCCGGGCCGCTCTTCGGCGCCCTCGGCGTGCTCGCCGGGATCATCCAGGCCCGGGCGACGGGTGTCGGGTGCCGCATGGAGATCGCCCAGTCCGACGCTGCGGCGTCGATGGATTGGTACCGGATCGAGACGTGGCGTGCCTACGAGCGGCCGGAGACGGAGGTCACCGGGAACGCCAGCGACGGCTACGAGCGCCGAGCCCCGGGCACCGCTGGCATGCGAGAGGGCGTCCGCTACCAGATGTACGAGACGGCCGACGGGCACGTCCTGTTCATGGCTTCAGAGCGGGAGTTCTGGGAGAACTTCTGTGAGGGCGTCGGCCGAGCCGACTTGTTCCAGCGCTGGCCCGGCGAACGGTACGCCGACCACGCCCGAGGGAACCGGGAGTTGCAGGTCGAGCTTCGGGAAATCTTCCGTACCCGTACGAGCGCGGAGTGGATCGCCTTTGGCCTTGAGGCCAACACGGCCATCGCCCCGGTCAACACACCCCAGACCATCGCCGACGACCCGCAGTTCCGTCACCGGCTGCCTTGGATCCCGGCGGACCGCCTCGGCGCCGACGAGCTGCCCTTCCCGTTGAAGGTCGAGGGTGCGGAGCTGCCCGTGCCCACGAAGGCTCCCGAGCCGGGAGAGCACACGGAGGCGGTGCTGCGTGACGTCCTCGGCTACGACGACGCGAGAATCGAACGCCTGCGGGAGTCCGGCGCCCTTCCCCCTCGTTCTTGACGGTGAATTCCGTCCCCAGGACGGAATTCACCGTCAAGAACGAGGGGCGAGCGGCGTCCCCGGGTGGGGGACCATCAGTTCCTCGCGGTGGTTCACGAGCCACGAGCGGGCCTCGGCGCGCCACCCCATCAGCCGCTCGTCGACCTCGCGTTTGCGCATCAGATCGACGTGGGCGGCCAGCTTCGTGGCCCAGACGGTGATGGCCTCGGTTTCGGAGAGGAGGACTTCGTAGGCGCCGACGAGCCGGTGGCTGTGGTCGCGCATGACCGGTTCGCGGTGCTCGACGACGGCGCGGAGGTAGTCGCGAACGGCGCCGACGCGGACGTGCGCCGTCTCGTGGACGAAGACCTCGCCCCGAACGTCCTCGGCGGTGAGGAACGCGAGATCAGGGGAGCCTTCGATGGCGCACATCAGGCGGTCGAACCCGCCGGTGCGGTACTGGTAGGCCTCGTCCCACCACTGGTTCAGCTCGTCGTTGCGGGCCCGCTGCACGTTGGCGGCCCGGACCAGCCGCTCCCACCCGTCCCAGCCGTCGAGCATCTCCCAAATGTTGACCACCTGGGGCCAACGGCCCGTCGCCCCGACCACCTGCCACGTGCCGAGAAGCGTGAGCCCGCGGTCGGCGGCGCTGTCGGCGTGGAAGCCGGCCGTGTGGGCCATGTAGGGGCTGGCTCCCTGGCCAACGATGTCCACGGTCTCGTGGAGGTACAGCCGGTCCATTTTGAGAGGCTAGCGATAGGGTCCGCTCCATGACGTGGGATGTTGAGGGGAAGACCGCGTTAGTCACCGGGGCGAATTCGGGGATCGCGGCCGACGAGCTGACCAAGCGGACGGGCGTGCCGGTGGAGGTGATGACCGTCGACCTAGCGTCGTTGGAATCGGTTCGCAAGTTCGCCGCCGAGTTCCTCGCCGGCCACGACGCCCTCCACATTCTCGTGAACAACGCCGGCGGCACCTGGTCGCAGCGGCGGGTCACCGAAGATGGCCACGAGACGACGTTCCAGGTGAACCACCTCGGGCCGTTTCTGCTCACGCACCTGTTGCTCGAGCGGATCAAGGCGTCGGCCCCGGCACGGATCGTCAACACGTCGTCGACGGGCCACAACTTCAGCAAGGGCCTCGACTTTGAGGACCTCGACCGGGAACGTCGCCGCTACGCCAGCATGCGGGCGTACGCGGACTCGAAGCTCTGCAACATCTACTTCGCGCAACAGCTCGCCGACCGGCTCGAGGGGACGGGCGTCACCGCCTACTCGTTCCACCCCGGCTTCGTGCGCACCAACTTCGGCCACGAGGGTGACACGTTCCTCCTGTCGATCGGCGCCCGCCTCGGGTCACCCTTCGCCCGTTCGCCGAAGAAGGGGGCCGAGACCGGCGTGCACCTCGCGTCGGAGCCGGGGATCGAAGACCTGAACGGGCAGTACTTCTTCAACTGCAAGCCCAAGCGGACATCGAAGGCGGCCCAAGACGGGGCGGCAGCGTGCCGTCTCTGGGACGTCAGCGAGGAGCTGGTCGGCTTGACGGAAGTCCAGTCGTGAGGGTGGTCGTCGTCACCGACGAGGCGCGCGAGGTCGACGCCGAGGCCGGCGACGGTGGGCTGCGCATCCGGGTCGACGACCTGGAGGCGGCGACGGGCTGGCACCTCAACGACGACGGCCTGTGCCGGGGGGAGATGTGCGTGCCGGTCCGCGACCGTGGCGCGCTCCTGTCCGACGGGCTCATTGACCTGGCGGCGTTGGGTCAGGCGCTGCACTGCCCGACGGTCGTCGATGCCGAGCACGGCGTCGTGGCCATGGCCGAGCCCGCCGCCGATCGGGTCTCGGCCTTGGAGAGCTTGAACGCGCCCGATGTCACTCTGCCCGACCTCGACGGGAAGCCCGTCCGCCTCTCGGACTACGCGGGGAAGAAGAAGCTGCTGGTGGCCTGGGCCTCCTGGTGAGGCTGCCGCCATGACCTGCCCGGGTGGCAGGCGGTGCAGGAAGAGCTGGCGGGGCACGGGTTCACCGTCTTCGCCATCGCCGTCGACGAGTCGCCCGACCACGCCCGCCCGTGGGTGGAGGAGGCGGGCTGCACCTTCCCGGTCGTCTACGACGCCGACCGCCTGGCGGTGGAGGCGCTGGGCATCATCAACGTCCCGACCGTGGTGTGGATCGACGAGGACGGCCGGGTCGTCCGTCCCCACGATGCCCAGTTCCCCAACGACAACCTGATCGTCTTCCACGGCAAGCCCGCGGCGCCGCACCTGGATGCCCTGCGCCGTTGGGTCGTCGACGGCGAGGCGCCGATGACGGCCGACGAGGTGCGGGCGGCCCACCGGCTCCCGACCGAGGACGAGCAACTGGCCCGGGCCCACTTCCGGGTCGGCCTCCAGCTCCTGCGCCGAGGCGAGGAACAGGCGGCGGCCGATCAGTTCGCCCGGGCCGGCGAGTTGTCGCCCGACGATTGGACGATCCGGCGGGCGTCGCTCCTCCTCACGGGGAAGGACCCGTTCTTCTCGGAGGAGTTCCTCGCCATGTTCCAGGCCTGGCAGGACGCCGGCCGGCCCGGCTACGCGCTCCGCTAACTCTGCGTCTGTGGCGCGATAGGAGCGCATACGCGTCGTAACGCGACGCAGACGCACTACTAGTGGATCACCGCGTAAATCACAGTGATGTGATTTGATGTGGACATGCGACTACATCCCCTTCAGATCAGCGGCGAAGACCGGACCGAACTCGAGC
>JACPCJ010000006.1 GCA_016179865.1 Actinomycetota bacterium
CCGAGTTACACAGCGTGTCACCCGTGCGCGCGATCTTCAGTCCCACCGCGGCCACGATGTCGCCCGCGCTTACCTTCTCCTTCAGCTCCAGCTTGTTTCCGGCTCGCATTCTAACCAGCCGCCCCATGCGCTCGTGCCGGCCGGCGGAAGGCAAGTAGGCGGCAGCGCCCGGCACGATGCTGCCGGAGTAGACACGGACGTAGACGATGCGTCCGGCGTGCTGATCGACGTCGACCTTGAAAGCCAATGCGGTGAACGGCCCATCAGGGTCGGGCAGGCGCGCTGCTACTTCACCGCTCCCGACCTGTTCGAGCCCGACGACATTGGCGACGGGTACGTGATCGGCGACGGCACGGTTCCGCCGGGGCAGGAGGGTCAGGCCCGCCTCGCCGTCGCCAACTGTCCGGAGCGAGCCATCACCATCGACGAGGATGACGATGACGAGGAGGGGGACTGATGGGGCACCACCCGCCGGTCGACGACTGGACGAGCGATTTCGATCACACCGACGACGTGTGGGCCGCCGACCCGTACCCCATCTGGGAGGAGCTGCGGACCAAGTGCCCGGTCGCCCATACCGAGCGCTACGGCGGGGCCTGGCTGCCGACCCGCTACGAGGACGTGGCCGCCATCGCCTACGACACCGATCGTTTCACGTCCCGCAGCGTCATCGTGAGCGAGTTCCGGCCGCCCATGGACTTCGCTCCCGCCGGAATCGCGCCACCGATCTCGTCGGACCCGCCCTTCCACCAGGACGCCCGCCGCATGCTGCTGCCGATCTTCTCGCCCCAGGCGGTGGCCAAGCTCGAGCCGTCGACGCGGGCCTACTGCGAGGAGCTGATCGACGGCCTCCGCGGACACGAGATCGTCGACGCCGCCGAGGGCTACGCCCAGCACATTCCCGTGCGGGTGATCGCCAACATGCTCGGGCTCCCGGAGTCCGACGCCGACGTCTTCCGGGGTTTCGTGAACCACGTGCTCGAGGGCGTCGCCCTCCCGCTCGAGCAGCGGGCGGAGGGAATGCTGAGCCTCTTCGGTTACCTCCAGGGACAGATCCAGGACCACATCGATCATCCCCGCGACGACCTCATCACGTTCCTCCTCGAGTCGGAGCTGCACGGGGAGAAGGTCGACCCGTTCCACGTCGCCCGCACCATCGGGCTGCTGCTGATCGCCGGCATCGACACGACGTGGAGCGCCATCGGCGCCTCCCTGTGGCACCTGGCCAAGACCCCGAGCGACCGTGAGCGACTGCTGGCGGAGCCCGAACTGCTTCCCGTGGCCATGGAAGAGATGCTCCGCGCCTACGCCCCCGTGACCATGGCCCGCCTCGTCAGAGAGGACATGGAATGGAACGGGTGCCCGATGAAGGCGGAGGAGTGGGTGCTCCTGCCGTTCCCGTCAGCCAACCGCGACCCCGAGGCATTTGAGCACGCCGACGAGGTGATCATCGACCGAGCTGAGAACCGCCACGCGGCCTTCGGTCTCGGAATCCATCGCTGCGCCGGCTCACACCTCGCCCGCATGGAGCTGCGGGTGGCCCTCGAGGTGTGGCTCGACGCCTTCCCGGTGTTCGAGCTCGCCAATCCCGCGGCGGTGCGCTGGTCGGGAGGGCAGGTTCGCGGCCCCCGAACCCTGCCGGTCAGGGTGCGCCGCTGACAACCGGCGAGCGCCGCTTCCTGTCACGACACGCGGTTCCACAGCACTTCGTGACAGGTAGCGAGCGGGAGGTGGGCGGGCCCGCGTACTCCGGCCGCGTCTCGGAGAGCGGCCACTCGGTGGCCTAACTTTGGCGGGTCGCCGAGCGCACGAGAGGCACCATGACCAACGGCAATGGGCACGGAGGGCAGGGCACCGACCGCCCCCTGCGGGTGGCGGTGATCGGCGCCGGGATGGCCGGGATCCTGAGCGCCATCAAGCTCACCGACGCGGGGATCACCGACTTCACCGTCTACGAGAAGGCCGACCGGGTGGGGGGCACCTGGCGGGAGAACACCTACCCGGGCCTCGCCTGCGACGTGCCGTCGCACCTCTACTCCTACTCCTTCGCGCTCTCGCCCGACTGGAGCCACCGCTTCTCGCCCGGCCCCGAAATCCAGTCCTACCTGGAGCGGGTGGCCGAGGAGAGCGGGATCGTCTCGTCGATTCGCTTTGGCGACGAGGTCACCCGCTGCGAGTTCACTGGCGGACGCTGGCAGATCGAGACGGCGGGCGGGCATCGGGACGACGTCGACGTCGTCATCGCTGCCACGGGTGTGCTTCACCAGCCGCGCTATCCCGACATCGAGGGGATCGACACCTTCGAGGGGGCCATCTTCCACAGCGCCCGGTGGGACCATGACGTCCCACTCGACGGCGCCCGGGTCGCAATCATCGGGACGGGCTCGACCGCCATTCAGATGACGGCGGCCCTGGTCGAGCGGGTTGGCAGGTTGGCGCTGTTCCAGCGCACGGCGCAGTGGATCTTTCCCCAGGACAACCCCTCCTACTCCGAGGAGGAGCAGGCGTCGTTCCGCTCCGACCCGTCGGCGCTGACAGAACTTCACGCCAACCTCTCCCAGATGTTCGGGGTGTTCGCCAACGCCGTCGTCGACGCCGACTCGCCCGAGATCAAGATGGTCGAGCAGGCGTGCCTCGACAACCTCGAGAACAACGTGCGCGACCCCGAACTCCGAGAGCAGCTCCGGCCCGACTACCGGGCCGCGTGCAAGCGGCTCATCATGTCGGCCGACTTCTACGAGGCCATCCAGCACCCGAACGCCGAGCTCGTGACCGAGAAGATCGAGCGCATCGAGGCCGGGGGCGTTCGCACCGCCGACGGTCGTCTGCACGAGTTCGATGTCATCGTCCTGGCCACCGGCTTCAAGGCCGACGCCTTCATGCGACCGATGTCGGTGATCGGGCGTGACGGTCAGAAGCTGGCCGACCTCTGGGCCGACCGCCCCAGCGCCTACCTCTCTATTTCCATCCCCGGATTCCCCAACTTTTTCATGCTCAACGGGCCCAACGGGCCGGTGGGCAACTTCTCGCTCATCGAGGTCGCTGAAATCCAGTTCGCGTACATCCTCCAGCTCATCGACCGTCTGCGCTCGCGCGAGGCGCGGGAGATCTGCGCCACGGCGGAGGCGACCGACGCCCACGAGGCCGCGCGGGTGGAAGCGGCCAAGGACACAATCTGGGTGACGGGGTGCCGGAGCTGGTACCTGGACGACCGCGGGATCCCCGCCACCTGGCCGTGGCCCTTCGACCGCTTCCGGGCCGTGATGGAGGCCCCAGACTTCGCGGCCTACGAGGCCCGCTAGCTCGTTCTACGAAAACCGCGTGACGTAGCCGCGCTGGCGGAAGACCCGCAGCATGTGGAGCACGAAGGCCAGGCCGGCGGCGACGACGACCACGGTCGCGGCTGCGCCGTAGCCGATCTCACCCCATGGCAGCGGCCGCCCGTCGAGCACGTCGCGTGCGGCCTGGAACAGGTGGGTGGTCGGAAGCAGCCGGGCCACCGGCTGGAGCACGCCGGGGAGGGCCTCGGTCGGATAGAAGACGCCCGACAGCGGCATGACCAAGAACAGGAGTCCCCAGGCGAGGATGTCAGCCGAGGGGCCGTAGCGCAGCACGAGCCCGATGACGAACAGGGAGATGGCCCAGCCGATCACCAAGAGGATGGTCATGATCGGCACCAGCCCCCAGCCCACGTCGGTAGCCGCGAACGAGAAGAAGCCCAACGCCGTCACCGCTACCACGCTGACGCCGAAGAGGAGCTTGCCCAGGCCGAAGAGCGCCACGCCGAGCACGTACTCCAGCTCGGTCAGGGGTGTGGTCATGATGTTCAGCAGGTTGCGCGACCAGCTCTCTTCCAGGAAGCCGACCGAGACCGAGATGTTGGCCTGGAAGATCACGTGGAAGAGCAGGATGCCGGCGAGGAGGAAGGCCAGTCCCTTGCCTCCGGCCCCGCCGGCCTCGGCGACGTAGACGCCCAGGGCCCCGAAGAGGACGGTGTCGAGCAGGGGCCAGATCAGCACGTCGAACCAGCGTTGCGGGCTGCGCAGCAGCACGTACCAGTGGCGGGACACGATGGCCAAGACGCGCTGGCGGGTCACCATCTTGCCGCCTCCTGCTCGCCGTCGGGTCCGGTCCCGTCGTGGGGGGCGGGCTCGCCGTAAAGCTCGAGGAACACGGCTTCGAGGTCGGCGTGGCCGTAGCTCGCCGCCACCTCGCTGGGCGAACCCTCGGCGATGATGCGACCTTCCTTCATGAAGAGGACGCGCTCGCACATGCGCTCGACCTCCACCATGTTGTGGCTGGTGGTCAGCATGGCGATGCCGTCCTCCTCACACAGCTCCCGAAGCCCGATGCGTACGCGCTGGGCCACGTCGGGGTCGAGCGACGCCGTCGGCTCGTCGAGGATGAGGAGGGGCGGGCGGTGCATGGTGGCCCGGACGATCCCGACCAGGGTGCGCTGACCCGACGACAGCTCGGCCCCCATGACATTCGCGAGGTGGGCGATGCGGAAGCGTTCGAGCCCCGCGGCCACCGCGTGCTTCGGGTCGTCGACGCCATACAGGTTGCCGAACATGGTGAGCACCTCGTGGACCCGCAGCCGGTCGGGGAGGGGGAGGTATCCAGCCGCGAAGCCCACTCCCTGCATCGCCTTGGAGCGACCTCGAGGGAGGCGGCATCCGAGAATCTCGATGGTCCCCTCGTCGGGAGAGACGGCTCCGAGCAGCATGAGGAGGGTGGTGGTCTTTCCCGCCCCGTTGGCGCCGAGCAACCCGACCCGCTCGCCGGCGGCGACGGTCAGGTCGAGGCCGTCGACGGCCACCGTGTTCCGGAAGCGTTTCCGCAGCCCGTTCGCCACGACGACGTCGCCCATAGGACGTTCACTCTCGCATGGGGCGGACGCCCCGAGCGACCGTCTATTTCGCGACGGTCGGCGTTCAGGGGATGAGCACCACGCGCCCGACGGCTTGGCGGCTCTCGATGAAGGCGTGGGCGGCGGCGGCGTCTGCCAGGGGGAACGTTCGGTCGACGAGCACCGTCAGCGTCCCCGAGCCGACGTCGTCGACGTGGCGCTGGATCATCTGCCGGGCCCGGTCGGTTGCGATCTCGGCTCCCAGGAACACGCCGGTGAGGGAGTGGTTCCCCGGAGCCAGAACGGAGATGTCGAACGGCTGGGGGTCGCGCCCGGCGTGGCCGACCGTGATGCAGCGGCCCCGGTAGGCGAGACACTGCACGCTCCCTTGGAGGACGGATCCGCCGACGGAGTCGACGACCAAGTCGACGCCCCGGCCCCCGGTCACCGATCGAACGGCGCCGACCCACCCGGATTGCGAGTAGTCGATTGGATGATCCAGCCCCAGGTCGAGGAGCGGCTCGAGCCGGTCCAGACTCGACGCCGTCGCCACGACCGTGGCCCCGGTCCGCTTGGCGAGCTGGATGGCGGCGACGCCGACGCCACCGGCGCCCGCCTGGATCAGCACCGTCTCTGCCGGCTGGAGTCGGCCGAACTCGAAGAGGCAGTCGTCGGCGGTCCCGAAGGCGACCGGCACGCAGGCGGCGGCGACGAGGTCGGCCCCATCGGCAACGGGCCAGGTGACGAGCGACGGGACGGCGACGAGTTCGGCGTGTGAGCCCGAGAGCATCGTCGCCACCACCCGCTGACCCACGTGGCGGTCGCTGACGCCGTCGCCGACCTCACGGATGGTGCCCGCACACTGGTAGCCGACGATGTGGGGGGTGGAGGTCATCATCCCGCCGGCGCGGTTCAGGGTGTCGCCCCCTTCGATGCTGATGGCCTCGACCTCGATCAGCACCCCACCCGGGAAGCACGCCGGGTCGGGCACGTCCTCGTATCGGAACACTTCGGGTAGGCCGGTCTCGTAGTACACCGCTGCTTTCATCACCCGCAGCTTACGGCTCGGTTTCATCTCGCGCGAGGAGGGGGACGACGTCTTCGTCCATTTCTCCAACATCGCCGGGACCGGCTTCAAGTCGCTCGAAGAGGGCCAGCGCGTCGAGTTCGACGTCGCCCCCGGGCGCAAGGGTGAGGAAGCTCAGAACGTCCGCGTGATCTGAGCCTTCTCCTCCTCTCGGAGTACCAGAGCGGCCGAGCGCCCGCCGCCGGCGCGGCCACGGCCTGAGCACAAGGAGCGTGCGCCGAAAGGCACCACGCTCCAAGAAACAAGCGGGGAGTCTGGGTAGGCGAAGCCTGCCCAGGACGCCGCTTCGCACGGCCAGCGTGATTGATCCGTGTTGGCTCGATAAGAGCGTGCGCCGAAAGGCACCACGCTCCAGACAACAGGCGGGGAGCCTGGGCAGGCGAAGCCTGCCCAGGAAGCCGTTTCGCAGGAGCAACGTGAACTATCCGCGCAGCCTCTAAGGGGGTTCACATGGGCACTCGCCAGACCACGTTCGGCAAGCTCGAGCGCGAGCGCGCCAAGCGGGCCAAGGCCGCGGCCAAGCGCGCCCAGCGCCAGCGACGCTCGGACGAACCCGAGGTCGACGAGGACGAACCCGAAGCGCCGACGGAGTCGGCCGAGGTGTTGATCGGTCGACTGGCGCGGCTCCACGAGCAGTACGACGCCGGCGAGATCTCATTCGTCGACTTCGATGCCCGGAAGGCCGAACTGTCTGACCAGATCGCCCGCCTTCCCATGGAGGGTGGCGGGTAGCGCGCCCGGCGCAGCCCTTCGTCCTCGACCCCGACCCCGCTCCCTCGGTTCGGGGTCTTAGTGCCCGCCAG